>CAZRLY010000206.1:0-11254 GCA_964601015.1 uncultured bacterium | reverse complement strand
ATTTTGACTGCTCTTGACTTCTTGGACAGTATATGCGTATACCATCGAATTTTGGACTTGTTGTTACCTGCAACCGCTTTATCCAGTCTTCTTTGTATCGAGCTGACGTATTTCTTGCATCGCTTAATGTTATCCGTGCTGAATACGTCAGTCCCAACCGATTGACATGCTCTGTTAGCCATGATTTTCTCTCCTTAAACAGGCAACTGATGAGCGGATGTTTCGAGCGTTAGCATAACGTGAACATAGGTTTAGGCTTAGGCTTTGGCGCTTTGTGCCTGTGTTGGTTAGATACCTGAAGATAACCTTCAGAAGTTGAAAGTCCATTATACTTGGTAACTTAGGGCAGATGGTTAAACCTGCATCTGTCCATTACCTACCTAATATCCTCCCCCAGAAATAGGGATTATTTTCCCTATTTGGCTTGCACCCATCGGCTTCTCCTTACGGAGTTGCTTGTCAACCCAAGTTGACGGGTGGTTAGGGGTTCTCTAATTCCCCATTGATGCACTTCGCCGATGATTTAGGCTCGGTCTATACCCTGACATCTGTACGGTCTATTGACTATAGAATAGTAGAGACTATAGCCCAGATGCGATGCTTTATTAGCTACAGGCTGTGTCTGGTGGATTAACCTGCTTGCTTCTGGCAAGGCTTGCAACCGTTCACGTTTCTATTAGCCGTGTCATCGTAGTCGGACGTGCCTATCTCAATATCCACTTTTTCTGAGGCATTCGCCATTTCCCTTTGCAACCCACATCGTCCTTTCGGACAGACGCAGTAAAGGTGAAACTTACGACAATAGACTGTCATAGCGGGAATTTAACCCGCATTGCATCAATGTTCTTTAGAGCGCACCCACGATTGAAGCCCAATCTATCATCTCTTCTATGTGAAATTTTAAATCATCGTTATCCAAGTAGAAATTTTCATTGTTCATATAACGTCTCCTATATTGACCACATTGTCTCAATTCTTGCCGAAACTCAATAAGATTATAATTACATATTTCTAAAGCGTATGTCAAGGAAAAATTTATCCCAGTACAAAAAATTATCAATTTCTCAATTATTTGGTTGACTTTACCGACTATCAATGATATAATTATTGCCGTTTGTTAGCACTCACATGTGATGAGTGCTAACAACAATCTTAAATAAATTTATCGGCGGACTCGAAAAACGCAATTATGGATTTGGAGGTTAAACGATGGCTATAGAACCACTAGGGGATAGGATACTTGTAAAAATCAAAGAGGAAGAAGAAACAAAAATATGTTCCATCATTGTTCCTGATACGGCAAAGGAAAAACCTGGAGAAGGTGTTGTTATCGCCGCTGGACCCGGCAGGGTTGGAGATGATGGCAAGAGGATTCCGTTGGAAGTAAAAGCTGGAGATAAGATACTCTTCGGCAAATTTTCAGGAACAGAAGTTACCGTGGGGAACGAAGAATATACGATGATGCGAGAAAGTGATGTGCTTGCAATTTTTGAGTAAAACAGTGTGTTTTACCTCAGAAAAGCGTCATTGTCTTACACGCTACTTTTCACACCCGTAGCACAACTGGATGTTGAATGCCGACTAACCTGGAACTCAACCCCCCTGGCGGAGTAGGTGCAATACCACCTGAACGTGGCGTAAAGGGGGGTTGAGGGAGTTGTAAAGAAGGAGGAAAGGAATGGCAAAGCAACTTATATTTGACGCAGAAGCCAGACAGGCTTTAAAAAGGGGCGTTGATATGCTGGCGAAAACTGTAAAAGTCACTCTGGGCCCAAAAGGGCGAAACGTCATCCTTGAAAGAAAATACGGTTCTCCCACGATAACTAACGATGGTGTTAGCATTGCTAAAGAGATAGAACTACCAGACGAATATGAAAACATGGGAGCGCGTCTACTGAGAGACGTGGCGACAAAGACAAACGACGATGCTGGTGACGGTACGACTACCGCTACTTTGTTAGCACAGAGCATAATACACGAAGGTATCAGGAACGTAGCCGCAGGCGCGGACCCGATGTCTCTAAAGCGAGGAATTGACAAAGCAGTAGATTGCGTAATAGAATCTGTAAAATCCCGCAGTCGAGAGGTTGAGACGAATGACGAAATAGCTCAAGTGGCTACCGTTTCTTCAAATAATGACGCGGAGATTGGCAAGATGATTGCCGGTGCGATGGATACGGTAGGCAGAGATGGCGTTATCACCGTTGAGGAAGCGCAAACTCTGGAGATGACAATGGAGATAGTCGAAGGAATGCAATTCGACCGCGGTTATCTCTCGCCACACTTCGTCACTGGTTCAGAGCGAATGGAAGTGGTACTGGAAAACGCGTATGTACTTATAAACGATGGGAAAATTAGTGCCGCGCAAGATTTAATACAGATAATGCAAAAAGTAGCGCAGTTGGGACGCCCGCTATTGGTAATCGCCGAAGATGTAGAAGGCGACGCTTTAGCTACCTTAGTGGTGAACAAGCTTCGCGGCATACTCAATTGCGCTGCTGTAAAAGCCCCCGGTTTCGGTGACCGACGAAAATCAATACTAAGTGACATCGGTGTTCTCACGGGCGGACAGGTTGTTTCAGAGGAGTTGGGCATCCGACTGGAAAATTTGGTCATCGGCATGCTGGGCAGAGCGAAACGAGTTATCATCACCAAAGATGATACAACTATCATTGAGGGAGTGGGAAGCCCGGAAGAGATTGAAAAGCGAAAAACTCAAATCCGCCGACAAATCGAGGGAACAACGTCCGATTACGACAAAGAAAAGCTGCAAGAGCAGTTGGCAAAACTATCAGGCGGTGTCGCTGTAATCAATGTCGGTGCGGCTACCGAGACAGAGATGAAGGAAAGAAAGGCTCGCGTGGAAGATGCACTGTCGGCTACCAAAGCGGCTATTGAGGAGGGAATTGTCGCTGGCGGAGGTATAGCGTTGCTCAGAGCTATGCCAGATTTGGATAAGCTGGAATTGGAAGGCGATGAGGCTACCGGGGCAAATATCGTTCGACGAAGCCTTGAAACTCCATTGCGCCGTATCGTGGAGAACGCGGGGCACGATGGTGCTGTGGCAGTTGAAAAGCTAAAAGAATCCGACGGAAACATGGGATTTAACGCAGACACCGAGGTTTACGAAGATTTAATGGACTCAGGTGTAGTTGACCCAACGAAGGTTGTGCGATGTGCTTTGCAGAACGCCGGTAGCGTCGCTGGATTGCTGCTAACAACGGAAACGTTAATTACGGATGCTCCAGAAGAAGAACCAGAAACGTCCCACGCACACCCGCATCCACATTAAGCAAAGGGCTAAAGGGACAAAAGCGGAGAAGGGCAAGTGCAAAAATCCTTTAACCCTTTAGCCTTTTTCCCCTTAACCCTTCAGCCATTTATCTTAGCTCACGTTTCACCTTCTTGGCGTTTTCAATCCGTTCCACGTTCAACCGCTGTTGATTTTGGTAAAAGATTTTAAACGAAAACAGCAGGAGAAACATTAAATCTCTGGCTTAGGGCTTTAATCTGTCTGACATTGAGCGGTCTTTTTCCCTTGAGAATTTCTGATACAACACCTTGACTTCCGATTTCCTTTAAATCGCTTTGTCTTAAATTGTGTTCTTCCATTAAAAACTTTAAACAACCGATTGGATCTCCTTCTGGCTCAGGAAAGTGGTAATTTTCGTAATTTTCAATAAGTGTTCCGATAGTTTCCATCAATGATGCCAATGGGTGCTCTTCGTCTTCGCCGATTTGATTGATTAATTTATCCAATACTTTCACTGCGTATTCATACTGTTCCTCAGTATGTAATACTGATATAACCTTAGAAGCAATAGGCCATATTTTTGCAATTTCATTTATATCTGAATTTAATGCTTCCATAGTTATTCCTTCCATTTATCCCGGTCATATTCTTTATGGGTTAAGACATGCCTGATATAAACAATCTTCCTATTATAATGAATGGCAACAATTAACCTGAATTTATTGCCGCCAATATTGAAAACAGTTAACTTGCCGACTTTATCCGCGCTTGGAAAAACTTGTCGCAATTCAGAGAAAGACGAGAAGTTATTACGCTTCATAATTCGATACCAACGGTCAAATGGCTGATCTGCTTCCGGATATTTTTCTGCAAATTCAAGTAAGCGTTTCCGTGTTATTACATGCATGGGAAAATAAGTAGTGCTAATTTTATCAGCCTAAGTCCACTCATGTTTAGGTTGATATAAATTTTGTTCTTTCAATTGAACTAATTTCTAAAATATGATAAAATAAAAATGAGAGGAATTATCATGCCAAAACCCAAAATCACAGTCATAGGTAGTTCAAACACAGACTTAGTGGCGAAAGTCCCAAGAATGCCCGCGCCGGGCGAAACCATCTTAGGTGCGGAGTTTGTCATAGCCGCCGGGGGTAAAGGTGCCAATCAGGCGGTTGCCGCAGCGAGATTGGGCAGCGAAGTTACATTCATCGCTAAAGTGGGCAACGATGATTTTGGTGACCGCGCACTGGAAAACTTCGAGCAGGACGGGATTATAACCGATTTCGTCTTCCGCGCCGAACACACCCCCACAGGTGTCGCGCTGATTTTCGTTGATGAGAAGGGCGAGAACACCATCGCAGTCGCAGAAGGCGCAAACGCCAAATTATCCCCTGAAGAAGTAACACAGGCAAAAGCGAGCATCATATCCGCCGACATTGTCCTGTTGCAGTTAGAAATACCGATGCAAACTGTCGAACAAGCAGTCCTCATAGCGTCAAAGGCAAATGTCCCCATCATTTTGAATCCCGCGCCAGCCCAACCTATAATAAACCCACTCCTGCTTGAAAACATTACATTTTTGACCCCAAATGAGAACGAAGCGGCGTTGCTAACGGGAATTCAGATAGACGACGAAGCGTCTGCTCAACAAGCCGGCAGAGAACTCCTAAAATCTGACGTATCAAATGTAATTTTGACTTTGGGTAACCTCGGTGCCATGTTCGTCAACAGCAAACAATCCATCGGAATTCCAGCGAGGAAAGTTGAAGCAGTGGATACGACAGGTGCAGGTGATGTCTTCAACGGTGCGTTAGCCTTTGCAATCGCCAGTGGAAAGGGCGTTGAGGACGCCATCGAATTGGCAAATGCCGCCGCCGCACTCGCCTGCACCAAAATGGGTGCCCAACCTTCGATACCTACCATTGATGAAGTTGCTCAATTTATCGTGTGTTCCGAGCTTGAAACTCATTCACTTCAGTAAGTCTCGAATGGCGTTTATTAAAACCGTTTCGACTTGGGGCGCAACCCGTGAGACAGCGCTAGTCTCATAGCCACCCTGGGAGTACGCTATTTCCGTACCGATGTAGCCCGCTCCGTAGTCGCCGTATGCTACCATGCAAACCATGTTATCGGGTAATGTCTGCTGGGCAGCGAGTTGATATTCGACGAACAACTCGCCTGGCATGTGCAGAACGTAGGCAGAGCCAAGACGCAAACAGGTCAAATTGACCTTGTAGCCTGACTTACAACGGCGCGTCCAGACGAGGTTGCGCGCTGCTCGAATGCGCTCTTGGGGTGTGGCATTGCCATTGTCGAGTGTCTGAAGAAGCTCTTCTTCTTTCTCGACCAAACGCTCGCTGAGTGGTAAAGCTACAGGGAGAACCTGCCAGTTGACGTCCGACGCGCTGATGGGAACTTTGACGGTAGCATCCCATGCTGCCTCCATTCCCTCGACCAAACGACATGCCAGTACCAAGCGATTAGTAGGCGAGCCGTCGTTGTATTTGCCAGCCGCTACATTGCCGCCGGCACCGTTGAAGTGAATGTGGTTTACCTCTGGCAGGGTTGCTTCACGGATAGCCCGAGCCATTCCGACAAAATCAGCACTGACACCACCTCTGCCATAAAAACTTTGCGGGTGAGTGGCGTAGTAGGTTAGCGAGACGAGCGGTTTGTCACCGTTCCAGAAACTGATATTCCGTACACAAGGGGCAATGACGCCCTCTGGTGCGGCGCGCACTGCCTCGTCTTGGCATGAACTGTAACGGACATATTTGACTTTTCCGTCGGAGCCAAGTACCCGTCGATTCGAGGCAACTCGCTCCACTTTCCCCATGCCCAAACCCAAATCGGTCGCACGTTGAGGATGTTTCAGCGCACATCGCACAGCATCTGCCGCCCGTGCAATCGCATTGTGAGCGAAGGCAGCGTCGAACATCATATCCTCCAGCCCGCGCGCTGCAAGCAACTCCTCTGCTGAAAAGTCACAGCCGGGAGCGTCATGTTGATGGACGGTATGTACGTTGACCCGGTCAATCGTCGTTCCCGCCGCCTCGGCCAACGCCTCACGCCAAGCGTCCTGTCCACCGTTGCCAATACCAACCCAATCAACCGCACACAGGACAATCGGGGCTTCGTCGGTCAAAAGTACCAGCCCCCGCGCACTCAATCGGTCAATAATCTTCTTTGCCGGCACTACCCCTCCACTGCAAAGCGGGCTCCCCAATGGCGGAGTGGCGTCAATTTGAAACGTAGCGATGTTCATAAAATTACCCTCCCAAACTATAGTGGTCAATTTTTTTTTGATTAAAGTTAAGGTTTACAACAGTGTATTTGTCTTGAAACCGTAACTGGTGAACTGGTGAGTGGTGAGTGGTAGCAAACACAACCACTCACCACTCTACCAATCACCGGTAGGGGTGGTAGTTATCTCAAAGGTAAAGTTTATTATTCAAAACTACCTAACGTCTATTTTACCATTTTTATTATACTCATGTCAAGGGCTCATAGAAATTCCCCACGCGTTGTTTAGATATGCCTGGAGTGCAAAAATCAACGAAGTGTATTTTTGCCCGTAGCGAAGCGGCTTGGGTTGAGGCTTGGGTCGAGTAGCCGAAGGCGTATTGAGACCAAGAAGCGTATCGAAACCAGGACGGAGCGATATTTTTACTCCCAATATATACGGTGGGGAATTTTACTTACCGGCAATTATGGTTGAAAAACACCAATAATTTATGGTAGTATTAAATGGTACAAATACCAAGACGCACATTATAACTCAATTATTCCCAAACATCAGGAAGGGAAAACTCATGCAGATGTCAAAGATTTATCTTGCAATCATCATCGTAATTTGCTTATCTTTACCGAACGTTGTCAGCGGACAAGCGGATGTCCCAAAAACTCTCAGTTTAAGTTGTCGAAACGTTGATATTCGCATTTTGCTTGGTGCCATTACCAAACAGTACGGCGTCAACTTTAAGTATGATGCTATGGTAACCGGCAATGTAGAAGCCTATTTGAAGGACGCCCCTTTTGAAGAAGGGCTGAGAGCAATCTTGGAAAGCAACGGTTTTGCGCTAAGTAAAGAGGAGAATACCTATCAAGTAAGCAAAAAAGTTGAGCAGCAAACGGTAACTGTGATAGTAGAAGATGGCAGACTGACGATTGGCGCGGACAATGTTGATGCGATGCGGATAGTTCAGGAACTTGCAAGAGCTAAAGTCAATATCGTCGCAGGAGGCGAGCTGACGGGAAATATCACCGCTCACTTAACCGATGTCCCCATAGCTGAAGGTTTGCGGGATATATTCGCTTCCATCGGTTTTCCCGTGAATGAAAGCGGCGGTACCTATCGGGTGGCGCGACGGATTAACAGACAAACTCCGGGTTTCTACGTTTTTGTACACGATAACAAAGTTATCGTTGACGCTAAAGGAGCATCAGCGGAGGATGTGCTTCTGCAAATTGCGCACCAGGCTAAAATAAACCTGACTACCATTGGAAATCTTCAAGGCAAAATCACCATGCGGTTGGATGGTGTCCCCTTAGAGCAAGCGTTGGATAACATCGTTGCCGCTGGAGGCGGCGATTACAGGAAGCTGGACGACATCTACATCGTGGGAACCGCAACGACTCAGGCTGGACAAAACAACCCGCTCTTAGAACGCAAAATTATCTGGCTGAAGCATTTAGACGCTATTGAAATAATGAAAATCCTCCCATTTGACATTCCGAAAAGCAGCATTACCATTTCTCCGGATAGAAACGCTATCATCCTTCTTAGCTCACCAAAAACGCTAAAGAAAATCGAGGAAATTATCGCAGAATTGGATGTCGATAACGACGAGATTCGCAGCCGTCAGCAATTTGCACTCTCGGTAGAGGTAGACGACGAAGACTTGATAACCATTGATGCAAAGGACGCGTCAATAGAGATGGTAGTACGTGAGATTGCCATCCGTGCGCATATAGACGTTACCGTATTATCTACCACCGGTGGCGCTGTGCGAACCAGACGCCAACCGGCCCAAAAGCCCGCCGGCGCAAAATCGCAACAGCAACGCCAGCAACCGCGCCAGCGCAGGCGAAGGGCACAGTCTGCTGGTTTCGCAGGGAATATCAATTTGCGATTGGAAAAGGCTACCTTGAAAGAGGTATTCGACGCGTTGTTTGAAGGCACAGAATACACGTACAAACTCCAAAAACGTGGCGATAAGGATTTTTACATCGTCGGCACAGGTGAACTATCGTTGGGTGTGAGTAATCCCCTTGTTGTTACGAAGAAGATTCCGCTCAATTATCTTGAAGCAACTACAATCAACGAACTCCTGCCATCCACCATCTCCGAGGAACACATAACCGTGCTGCCTGAACAAAACGCCATCCTTGTCATGGCGGCACCTGACATGATTGATGAACTGGAAGAATACATCCGACAGATAGACTCGCCTACTCCACAGGTGATGATTCAAGCGTTGCTATTTGAAATCAGTAGCGGCGCGGGGAAAGAATTGGGCATAGGGATGTTGGCTGACAAGGACAGGATAACTGCGGATATAAGTCCAATCTTGGGCATTACCTTCGATACGCTTGAAAAAGTACCTGAGAGGTTCACCGCGTCGTTAGCCGCACTCGTCAAAGAGAACAAGGCGCAAATCCTTGCAAGTCCCAGAGTCGCAGTCGTAAACGGTGAAAAGGCGCAGATTAGGGTGGGCGTCACGCATATGTTTGAAACGACAACGGAAATTTACAAAGGCGCTGATGTCCCCGTCGGAGGCTATACGCGTAGAGCATTTAACACGATTGATACGGGTATAACCCTGGAAATCACGCCCTGGATTGGCGCATCCGGCGACATTACGATGACTATCGCTCCCAATATTGAAGACGCAGATATGATTTCCAAGGAGGAATCCAAGATTTCAACCCGTTCAATTGATACCATTGTCAGAGTCAAAGACGGAGGAATGATTGTCATCGGCGGATTGTTGCAAAAGAAAGAATTGACGTCAGAAGAAAGAGTGCCTGTTATCAGCAGAATCCCCATCATGGGACATCTATTTAAAAACAGCCGGAAAACTGAAACCCAAACTGAGCTGATTGTCGTAATTGAACCAAAGATTATCCAATGAGAGCGAGTTGGTCAAAAACCGAGTTTTTCCCAAAAAACTCGGTTTCTGGTTTCTGAGCCGAATAAGCGCGGTGAGTTACAGAACTAAAAATTGCCTTGACAAAATTTTAAGGATATTGTACCCTCTAATCCGAAGGGTTTTTACATATTCTTTGAAATGGAGCGATGAAAAATGTTAAGGACTGAGTTAGCGAACCAAATGAGAACAAGAGCGATAGCAGCTTTTTTACTTGCTACTATAATGCACGTGTTTCTCGCTATTGGGATTTTGTTCTATCCCAAAGAACGCGAACCGGTTACAAAAGACCAAAACGTTTCTGTGGTATGGGTAAAAGATGTGCCCAAACCGGAACTTAAAAGAAGAGAACAATTGAAACCACCTACAGAGCCTAAGTTTAAATCGCGCATATTGGCACGCGATGCTGAAAAGAAACTCTCTAAAGCCTCGCCGAATGAACTTACTGAGGTTATCAAAAAGAGCGAGAGAATTGTATATCGCAACGTGGAAATGCAGAATGCGGAGGAGGCTAAATTTACCCCTTGGATTATGACCGACGCGAGAATAGCAGATGCTGAAGGTTCAAACATTTCAAGGGTTATCTCTGCAAGAGGGCCCATTGATGGTGATGGGGAGGTTACAGGTAGAGTGCGCGTTAGAGGGCATGGAACCGACGGACTATCGTTGATAGATTCTTACGGAACTGGAACCGAGGACGGGATGTCAGGTGGCGGAGGCACAGGCATGGGAATCAATGACCAATTGGGACTGATAGATTTTCTAAAAGAAAAATCCGGTCCGCAACAGGTTGTCTACTGTTTGGACATTTCCGCCAGTATGAGCGCAGCCGGTCTGAAAAAACTCGCTTTGGCGATAGACGCTATCCGAGATTCTATGCTGATGCTGGACGAAAATGACCAGTTCAATATCGTCGCCTTTGCAAACACCACTGACCGAATGAGCGATAATATGTTGCCCGCTACCCCGCGAAATGTGGAGAATGCTTTCAAATACCTCCGAAAATTTACACCTGCAAAGACTAAAACAAATGTGGGCACTGATTTGTTAGGTGTCATAGAAGTTGCGTTACAATTCAATCCCTCAGTCATCATGCTTGTCACCGATGGACAACCGACTCCTGCGCCTTCGTCTAAGCGCAGGGTGGTGACTAACCGCGAAGAAATTATTCGCACGGTTAAGGCGAGAAATGCGAATCGCGCCAGTATCTACACCGTAGGCTTGGAGATGACGTTGAATGTGTCACCCGGAGCGAAACTCTTAGTAGCACTTGCGAATAATAGTGGCGGCAAATTTAGAATCATCGAAGGCAAGGAATTGCTGAGATTCGAGTAAAAGGAAAGCGGGTGCCTGTAGCATAGGGGAGGTGCCCGCTTGCCCGCCCGTAAGGACTTTGGGCGCAGGGAGTGAGAAAGCGAGACAATTAAACTGTCACGCTTAATGGATACCCAATGCAAAAAAGAAGTTGCGGCAGATTTAATTTTTGCCGTCAACGAGAGAAAAAATCAAAGAAAATTCAAAATTTTTGTTGACTTGAAGCAGAAAAGATGCTCTCATATTGGATGAGAGATTTGAGAACAGCAACATTTGTTTCGCCCGCTTTTGTTTTCATCGCTAAAACGGAAATGCGATGAAAACTTGTAATATCGGAATTGCGAGCAAAACTTGGAACAGATATTGCTGCGAGTTTTAATGATTGCCGTTGGTTCGGCAAAATGACTGAAAGGAGTTTACAAAAATGTTAAGTTTATCCCAAAAAGTTATCTTGATGTTAGTAGCAACTGTTTTTCTGTGTGCAAGTGCGGTGAAAGCCGATATAGTGCAAGATGGGCTAATTGCCTACTACTCCCTT
>CAZRLY010000205.1:0-11273 GCA_964601015.1 uncultured bacterium | reverse complement strand
CAAAAAGTTTATGGTCAGCAACATATTGAGCTCCGGTTGTCTTCACCGATAAGACGCAGAGATAGACAATTTTAGTCTAACATGGAGAGCGTTGTAATTAGAATTATCCCACTAATACAACAATTTTGTTGACAAGGTCCGATTTTGATGTTATATTTTAAAATCAAAAGAGGTAAAAAATGTTAGTTACTCAGAAGATACGATTGAACCTAACAGAAAAGCAGGCGAAACTCCTGGATAGCCAGAGCAAAATTTGCAACTGGTTATACAACAAGTTTTTGGAAGATGAACGGACTTCCTATCAAACGGAAGGCATCTATCTGGGTTATTTTAAACATAACCACTCCTTTTCCGCTTTCAAGAATGAACAACCTTTTTTGAAGGTTGTTCATTCGCAAGTTCTCAAAGAAACGCTCAGGCGTCTACACAAAGCCTATCAAAAGTTCTTTTCTGATAAAAAGGCTGGACGCAAAACCGGTCTCCCCAAATTCCGCAGTTGGAAGCGCAAATGGATGAGTTTAGTCTATCCAGAAGGTGCTGGTATAAAGTTAATTGGGAATAATAGTATCCAAATAACCTTTGGCAAGGATTCATCAGGAAAGCAGTTGCGCATTATTGTTAAGTTAAATGAGGCATTAAACAGTCATTCCTTTGGACAAGTAGTAATAAAAAAAGCCACCAATGGCAACTATTACGCTTGTTTTACTCTTGAAGTAATTGACCCAAAAAAGAAGGAAAATATCTCAAAGGTAATTGCAATTGACCCGAACCACAAAAACTCCTTTGTTGGCTTCGATGGCGTTTTTGCTATTGAATTATCAAGTTGCTATGTTCAAAAGAATCTTGATAGAGTGATAGACTACATCAAGTCTCGTCGGGATAAATGTTTAAAAAAATCTAAAGCTGTTTTCAAGCCAGACGGCAGTCTTAAATACTGGAAACCTTCCCGACGGTGGAAGCAATTTAACCGAGTTTTAAATAAGCTGTATGACAAACGGCGAGAACAGATGAAGTTGTTTGCATACACCGTTTCACATTGGTTAGAACGACACTATGATAAGGTGTTGTATGGCGATTACACTCCATTTGCCGGTCTGAAAAATACCCGCAGAAGTATGCTTTCCCAAGGATATGTCGGTTATTTGCGTTCCATAGTTTCATGGGTGTTTGAAAAAAATGGCAAAGCCTCAAAAGAGGTAAGTGAACGCAAATCGACCAAAACGTGCCACTGCTGTAAAAAAGAGATGGACATGCCCCCAAACAAACGCTCTTTTGTTTGCAGCAATCCAAAATGTAATGCTTCTTTACCACGTGATGTGAATTCTGCTATTAACCTTTATAACTGGCATCATCCTTCAGAAAATAAAAATCCAAAAGCTAAAGTTGCCCTCCGCTTGAAATGGAGTCCCTTTTTTGGTTTAGAAAAAATCTATCCAGTGGGTGCAGGTTTTCAACCTGCACCTTCTGGATAGAGTGATTGCGACGGACAACCACGTAGCCCCAAATCCCCCTGCCCCCTTTAGGAAAGGGGGAAATGGGAAGTGATTTCGCCTGTGGTCGCTACGTGAATCATAGCAGTGATTGCTCTCATGTTGATGTTGTTCAGCTATGCATCCTTAGGGATGAGACAACACAGGTAGTAAGTTTTACAGTAACTTCTTTGAAGTTTCTGTAGGATTTACTGTTCGGGGTAAGAAATATGATTAAACGTTTAGGCGTTACTGAAGCCAGACCAAAACTGACTCATATAATGCAAGAAGCATATTATCACAATACCCGCTTCATATTAGAACGGAATGGCACCCCAATGGCTGTAGTGTTAGGGGTAGAAGAATGCAAAGAACTATTTGAGGATTTGCAAGATTTGAAGGATATGCTGGAAGCCTTGAAAGCCCCAAAGGAGGAATGGTTAGACTATGACGAATACCGAAAAGAGAGGTTAGCTCATGTACAGGGTGAGGTATCTTAGGAAGGTCAAGAAGGTGTTGGATAGGTTGTCCGACAACGATTTCAAACGGATAGACGAGTGTATTCAAGCCTTGCGTGTCACTCCACGGGGTAGGGGCTGTAAAAAACTAAGAGATGACATCTATCAAGTTAGGAGAGGGCGTTTCCGCATTATCTACCATCTCTGGATGATGAACAGCGACTAATCCCCATTGGCAAGGTAGACAGGCGTAGAGAAGACACATACAGAAATATCGAGGATTTGTTTCGCGAGTTAATATAGCGCACCGGCACTGCCGAAAAGCAGGAAATGAAGTGAAACCATAATGCAACCCAAACACATACAACAAATCAAACAAAATTTCAAGGGTAATCAGAAACCAGTTTTTTTGGTTGCTTTTCACGTATGCAATTTATTCATCGCGGTGTTATTGATTGCACTGCCGATTGCAGTTAAAGCGAACAGTGAGCAAAAGGAGACACCGACATTTACTCTGGAAAGAATCACTACAGTGACACGGTTTAGCATACCCTCCGAGGGGAATTATGTTTGTCAGCAACTTCGTCAGCCGATTGACGTGGATGCCAAACTTGATGATTGGGAGGGCGTTGAACCGATTCGATTGGGTGGCGACTCAAAGGACATCAGTGTGCGTGCTTATCTTGGCTGGGATTTAGAGAACCTCTATTTTGCCTGTGACGTGACGGACGATGTCCTTGACCAAAATCAGGAGATGGCAAAAGTCGAATACGTTGACCACTTGCGTTTGGATTTTGACCTGCGCAACGATGGCGCAACCCCTCGCAGGAAGGATGACCAACGCTACATCATCGCTTTAGGAACGGATGACAAAGCAAAGTGGAAAGGCGAAGCGGCGGTTAAAGGTGAACTGGCGTTGCTTTATTTCCGCAGGTTTAATGTACCTAAGAAGTTAGCAAACAAGGCAAAAGTCGCCGCAGTTCAGAAGGACGATGGGACCGGCTATATCGTGGAAGCCAATTTGCCTGGGGAAATTCTCCAGCCGTTTGCGCCGCTGGCGCAGGCAAGTTGCGGCTTTCGCTTGACGGCGGTTGATTTTGATAGCGAGCGGGCCGGCGAATGGCTATCCACATGCGCAAGCGACAACGCTGACGACTGGGGGGTACTTTTTTTCGTTCCGGCGATTGACCTATTCAAAGAGTATACCGGCGAAATCTTTGTCCCCCGCGCCCCACTTGAACGGTACAAACCCCTGCAAGCCGAACTAACGATTGTTTGTCCTCAACCTGTTCCCGACGCTCGACTTCAGGCACGACTCACCGGACTTGAGGACAGCCTTGAATCGTCCATCACAAACCTTGAGCTTTCAGAGGGGCTAAATCGGTTCAGACTGGCCTGGGATACTCACTCCCTGAAGGAGGGAGGATACGTCATCCAGATAACAGTATCGGCGCAAGGGCGTCAACTGTTATCGGTCAGCAGTCGGCGTTTGTCCAAACACACTCCGCCGGTAGCAGAGGGGCCAATCACCCGCCCGGAAACGCTCGAAGCTCAACTCAAACAATTTGACCCGTATATTGAGAAGTACGCTGTGGAAAACGTAATCCAGCGAATTCAAGAGGTACCATATAACCCGGAGAAGGGATTCAGGTTTGTCGTGTTTGGCGATAGCAAATACAAAACCACTCTATTCAACAGTATCGTAGAGAATATCAACGTGGAAGAACCGCTATTTGTCATCGGGGTAGGTGACTTAGTTAGGTCAGGCGGTATCAGGGAATTTCGGGATTTTCTCAAATTTCTTGAAGAGCAGACGGATTACAACTTTTTACCGGTCATCGGAAACCACGACATTGGACACCAAAAAAAGGAGTTCATGTATATCTTCGGAAAACTCAATTATTCCTTTGACTACGGTGGCTGCCGATTTGTTATCCTCGATAATGCCGCAGGGAAACTGACCGAAAAGCAACTATCCTGGGCGGATGACAAACTCAAGGAAGCGCGTTCTTTGAGGAAACTTGTATTTCTACATATGCCTCCGAAAACTATTGGCAAATGGGCGTGGCATTCCTTTGGTAAAGGCTCAAATAAATTTGTGAACTTGATGAAAAAACGCCATGTTGATGAGGTGTTCATTGGACATATTCATGCGTATTCGACGGAGGAACGCGATGGCGTACGCTACACGGTGACAGGAGGAGCCGGCGCTTCTCTGCACAGAAGGTTTGGCCCCAAAGGAAACGCCCATCATTATGTGGTAGTGGATGTCAACAAGGATGGTATCCAGCAGCGGGTGGTACGGTTGGTCAGTCAGTTTGTCGAAGGACTGGCGGGCAATCCCTACTACGCCGGGGCCGCACCCGACACCAAAATCCCTGAGAGTATAGCAGTGGTAAAAAGAGGAGACGCAGGCTGGAAGTACACTAAGGTAGAACGGGCAGCCGTGCCCATTCCTTCGGAAAGCTATTGGTTTGCCGATGAATACGATGCCACTGCCTGGTCAGAAGGGAAAGCTCCCTTCGGCTACGAAGAAAAAGGTATCAAAACCGAACTTGATGAAGGGGAAGATTATTACTTCCTGAAGCATTTTGATATTCAAAACACTGACCAGTTTAGTTCGGTCATCGTGCGGGTTGCAAGCGACGACGCCGCTTCCGTCTATCTCAACGGTGCGTTGATTGATAAAGATCCAGCTTGGAACGCTAACGGACACGAATTTGCCTACTGGAATAGACAGATTGTCTTAAAGCCTGACACCATTCGGAAAGGAATAAATGTCATCGCGGTCATGTTAAAAAACGGCGTATCAAGCTCAGATGCGTATCTGGATATTGAGGTGCTCGTCGTTCACGCGGGCGGAACAAAGTAAGGAATGGCTGCTAAATAACTTTTGCATTTGCTCGGCTTGGATTGCTAAATCCAAGCCAAACACGTGGTTTCGATACGCAGGCTACTCAACCTAAAGGATTTAGCAATCCTCCGTGAGCAATGTGGGTGTACTATTTAATTGCCATTCCTAAGCACCGCAGCGGAAGTTTATGTTGAGCGGGAGTGTCAGTAAAAAGTGAATCGGGAATTACGGCTACTTAACATGATACTTCTTCAATTTATAGTGTAGCGCTCTGACGCTGATACCTAAGATTTTGGCGGCTTTTTCACGGTGTCCGTCAACTTCCTCTAATGTTTTCTCTATCAGCATCTTCTCGGCTTCTTCAACGGAAGAGCCTACTGGAATCTGAATTTTGCCTCCTTCCTCTTTGTTCGGGTGGAATTGTTCAGGAAGATGTTCAATTTTTAAAATATCTTCATTGACGGTTAGAACCAGCCTCTCCATGAGATTTTTTACTTCACGCACATTCCCTGGCCAGTCGTAGGCTTTCAATGCTCGGATGGTTTGGTGCGCCAGGATTTTTCTGGTGCGTTTGTATTCTTCGCAAAAGCGCTCGATAAATGTGCAGGCAAGCAGCGGGATATCCTCGCGGCGTGTACATAGCGGAGGAATATTAATCGGTACGACGTTCAGCCGGTGAAAAAGGTCTTCTCGGAAAGCGCCTTCCTCTACCATTTCCCAAAGTTTCCTATTTGTGGCGGCTATAAACCGCACATCGATAGGAATTGGCTTATCGCCGCCGATGCGGGTAACTTCTCTCTGTTCAGTCACTCGTAGGAAGTCCACCTGTGTTTTCAAGCTCATTTCAGATACTTCGTCCAAAAATAGCGTACCTTTGTCGGCCAACTTGATTTTGCCTTTGCGTAATCGCGCTGCGTCCGTGAAGGCACCCTTTTCATGCCCGAATAGCTCTGTTTCCAATAATGTATCGGGCAATGCGCCGCAGTTAAGCGTGTAAAAAGGTTCATCTCTTCTGTCACTGCGGTGATGTATAGCGTGGGCGGCTAATTCCTTGCCTGTGCCGCTTTCGCCGGTTATCAACACGGTAACATGGGTAGCCGCGACTTGATTGATTAACTCATAAACCTCTTCCATTGCTTTGCTTGCGCTTAACATTTCCTCGAAGGTATAACCGTTGCGCAGAGTTCGCTTGAGATGCCGGTTGTCGATGACGATTTTCTGATATTGCAACGCTTGCCGGACCAAAGCACGGAGCTTGTGTATGTCTACCGGTTTAATGATATAATCGTAAGCGCCATTTTTCATAGCGTCCACGGCATCTTTTACATCTGCGTAGGCGGTTATCAAAATCACCGTAATATCCGGGTCAATTTCTTTAACTTTTTTCAAAAGCTCAAGTCCGCTCATTTTTGGTAACCTGATATCTGTTATTAGAATGTCGAAAAAGTCTCCTTTGAGTAGAGCCAATCCCGCTTCCGCGTTTGCGACACCAACAACGTCGTGCGATTTCTTCTTCAGCGCTTTAATCAAACCTAAACGACTGCTCACTTCATCTTCAACTATCAGTATTTTGCTATTCAAATCTTCCATCCGATGTCACCTCTAACTTGTGGATTTTGGAGTGCAATGACTAAGTCATTGCTTTCTCAACGATTGAATCGTTGCACTCCAAAAAGCGAACCCGTCAATTCATTAGCGGATTGGCAACGAAATAATGAAAATCGTACCCTCTTGTGGCTGACTTAGAACATCAATATCGCCGCCGTGGTCAGAAATGATATGGTGGGAGATAGGCAGCCCCATACCAGTGCCATCAGGCTTTGTACTATAGAAAAACTCGAATAGTTTATCCATCTCCTCCTTTTTTATGCCACAACCGGTGTCTTCAATTTCCACCCTGAGAATACCTTCTTTTTTAACTGAATAGGTGCGTACAATCAGATTTCCGCCTTCTGGCTCGGAACGAAGTGGAGAGGCGAAAGGTGAATCGGAAGTGAAGGCGAAGCCTACACTTCTTGGTCGGTTCACCAGGCTTTTCATAGCTTGTAGCGCGTTAATGACGATATTTAAAAAAGCCTGATGTAACCTATCCGGGTCAACTTTTGTCTGTGGCAGGTTATCTTCTAACTCCCGTATTATGGCAACACCCTGTTCTTCAGCCTCACCTCTGCATAATTCCAACACATGCTCAATAACTTCGTTGATATCCACTTTTTTTCGCCTCAACTGAGGCGTTTTTGCAAAAGTGATAAAATTTTGCACTAACCCATCTAACCTTTTTATCTCAAAATCAATAATTTCCGCATATTCTCTCAATTCTTCTCTTTCGGGTGCTTCCAGAACATCCACACTCTCTTGCAGTAGTTGCAGATTAATACTAATTCCACTCAATGGGTTCCTGATTTCATGGGCAAGCGAAGCAGTCAAACGTCCTAAAGCCGCCAAAGTATCAGCTCGCCTGACTCTGGCTTGCAACTGTTTTATTTCAGTCTTATCCTTCAATAGCATCACTGCTCCCATCGGTTTTCCTGCATTATCTCTTAAAACCGCCGTCGTTACTTGCAACGATAAGGTTTTTCCAGATTTTGTTTCGTATTCAATATCCTTGTCCTCCATAGGACGCAACAAAACAAGTGTCTCCCTAAGCAACGACGCTAACACGTCCGGCAAAAACTGTTCATAATGTTTGGTAAGGAAATTCCCTTCTAATATAAGCAATTCTCGTGCCGCTCTGTTTATGGAAGTAGGACGACCGACCAAATCAAACGATAATACACCACGCGTGATGCCCTGTAGGATATAATCATTGTATACTTGGTTTTGATACAAACGCTGTCGGCTTAACCTGACGGGAGGCGAAAGGACACGGAGTTCCCGAAGTTATGGCTGCTGTCGCGCAACGCGGGGGCGCAATAAGGCCTATTGTTGTTATCATCAAAGCTTTAGCGTCCGCTATCTGTATAGGCTCTGGCGGTTCGGTCGGACGAGAGGGGCCGATAGTGCAAATCGGTTCGGCTTTCGGTTCCAGCGTTGGGCAGTTCTTCCGGATATCAAGGCAAAAGTTGCGCATCTTAGTTGCTTGCGGAGCGGCGGCGGGTATTTCAGCCACATTTAACGCGCCTATCGCCGGTCTTTTTTTTTCGCTCGAAGTCATACTGGGCGAGTTTGCCATTCACATATTCACCCCAATTATTATCTCCTCTGTGTTGTCGGCAGTGGTATGTACCCAGACAAATTTATTTAGTGGTACACTGCTCGACTTGGATTGCTAAATCCAAGTCTTTCCCGATGGATTTAGCAATCCATCGGGAGCGGTGAATATGAAAATAATTATGTCCGACTACTTAGCTCGGATAATCTCAGGCAATGAACTCGCTTTTTCCATGCCAGAGTATCATTTAGTCCACCCGAATTGGTCAATTACGTCCTCCTTGGCTTAATTTTAGGTGCTGCTGCAGTTTTATTCACTAAAACACTATACAAAGCGGAGGATATTTTCGACGAAATCCCGATTCCCGAATATCTTAAACCTGTCATCGGCGGATTGATTGTTGGCGTGATGGGGATATTCGCCCCGCATAGTCTGAAGAATGCCCCGGCGTTTTTCGGGGTTGGATATAAAACCATCACGGATGCTTTGGTTAATAATCTGCCGTTGCTTACGTTGGGGCTATATTTTGTAGCAAAGCTTGTCGCAACATCATTGACATTAGGTTCAGGCGGTTCAGGCGGTGTTTTTGCGCCATCCCTTTTTATGGGGGCGATGATAGGCGGGGTATTCGGACATGCGATGCATGCCATCCTTCCAAATCTGACTGCCTTACCCGGAGCGTATTCTCTGGTTGGAATGGCGGCTATGGTAGGTGGCATCACTCATGCACCCTTGACGGCTATGCTCATAATCTTTGAAATGACCGGTGACTATGCCATCATCCTGCCACTTATGCTTGCTACTGGCATTAGCACCGTCGTAGCGAATTTGATAGAGAGGGAATCTATCTATACGCTAAAGCTTTCCCGCCACGGTTTGAACATTCATCGCGGGAAGGATATTTCCATTCTTGAAAGTATTCGGGTTCGAGAGGTATTCACAAAAGAATATGACGCCGTTTCCGCTGATACTCCGATGTGTGAGGTAGTCAAGCTATTTAGCAATAGCAAGTTTCAAGATTTTCCCGTTCTCGACGGCGGGAATGGATTTGTTGGAATGATTCGCTCTCAGGACATGCGTACGGCGATGTTCGATGAGAATGTCTATCCACTAATAATTGCAAATGACCTTTTGGGACAGAACGGCGTAGTAGTAACCCCTTCTGAAACCTTAGCTGACGCGCTGATGAAGTTTAGCATGGAGGACGTCCACGAACTCCCTGTAGTGGATGAATCAAATCCACACAATCTGATTGGGATTATCACGCTTACGAGCTTGATACATCGTTATCAGGAAGAAATACTAACATATCGAAGCCCTTCAAAACCTAAAGATTCAGCCTCTGTCTCACGGCCCTTCCCTCCCTAATGGACTTAAATTGGGTAACTGAGTTATTGGGTAGTTGGGTGAAATACCTGATAGCTATTGCCTTTCATTACGCGAGGGAGATGTTAGGAGGTTTCGATCCCAAAACCCCGTAGGTCAATTTTCATAAATCGACAGTCGAGATTCACATCTCGACTACATATTATACTAAGGTAAATCATGGTTCACAAATTGGCTCAAGGAATCTTTTTCATTTTACACCGTCCTGTCGGACGACTGGTCGAGTACGGAATCCTTATTAGCGTTGTTGTCTCTGGGCTGGGCGCGACAATCTTCTATATTAAACAGTATATGCGCACCAAACACTTACATCTTCCGTTTCATCTGATAGACGCGAAAGATGTGTACACCATACGAGATTTAATTCTGACAGAATACGATTCTGTTCATGAAGATACACCGCTCAAACAGATTATTGAACTTGTGAAAAACAGTCCTACCATTGATTTCCCCGTAGTTGATAATGGAGGGCATCTCCTTGGTTTGGTCAGGTTCAATGATTTCCGAACCATACTACTGCAAAGCCATTTGTACTCGAAGGTTTCTGCCAGGGATGTGATGAACCCAGATGTTGAAGTGTTAAGGCTAAATGACAGTTTAGAAGATGCTATGATGAAATTTGGAAAACAAGACTCCGATTTACTTCCCGTCGTGGATGCCAATGATTCCAGTCACATTCTGGGAATTGTCAAGCGCTCAGACTTGATGAAAAGGTATCGGAAGCCCCTGGGAGAGAAGGTGGCTAAGTAGTATCTGTTGATTTTCTAGTTAAATGGCATACCCACAACGCTCCCGTCGGATTGGCAAATCCGACGGACGCTGGCATGGATTTCGATTGCCGTCGTGGATTTGCCAATCCACAACGAGCAGGGACGACTTTTTCAACAGATACTAAGTAGGAAACCACATTTTCCACTTTTCAGCAACTGTATTCAGCCTCAAGTTGATGCGCATGAAGGCTTGTCCTCCAAAATAGAGATGAATGGCTGACAATCCCCTAATCCTCCACCCCTGTTATTATCACCGCATTCAACACTACGCGTTCCCTCCCCTTTGATGGGCGGTTGATAACTTTTCCATTGACAACGAGGGTAGCGGATGAACCGCCGTCAAGGTTTATCGCCTCTTTAGCACCTAATTTTTGGAGGATTTCGGATAGTTCATATAACGGCATTCCGAGGCTGTAGCCTTTCTGTCTGCCGTCGGCTAATATCAGGAACAGCTTTTCCGAATTGAATCCGAGCGCAGTGCGAGGCTCATAGCTGGCGACTAGATCCAACTTAATCTGTGTGCCAACGGGTATATCTTGGGACACCTGATGGTTTGCGACAATTTTGGGGTTGATGTCGCCGTTTTTAATCAACCGCCAGTTTCCGCCAATCCCGTGGACGACGTTGTTCCATCCTTCGGGAGAGAATGAAATTTTCAACCTACCTGTGCTGTCCCTTTGGAATTTGTCCTTATGGATTCCGCTTTCAATGGAAAGTACAAACCCATCTTTGGGGATGTTTGTATCCCCCGCTCGAATGACATCTTTTATGACGCAAACGCCCTCGTATCCGGCTTTAATAGGAAGAACGGGCGCATACAATAGTACCTCAAAACCGTTGGCGCGGGGTTTTGACCTGAGTCTGTTAGCGCGGGAGTTTGGTCGGTGAGGGATGCCGGTCCTTGTAGAATCGCCAAAAAGCGGAGTATACAACACTACAGTACGCCCACCTTTTCTTTCGACATTTATCCCGTCAATTTTAATGGTTTCATCTTCAATCTGGAACGTCGCTTTTATTTTAACCCGCCCCACCAAAAATTTTCCCGACTTCGTGACGCCAAAACACGCATTTCCGCTGTGACGCTGCCATTCGTTGGGATAAACCACAGGGCTGGTTACTATCTCCCCATCCTGTACGAAAATAATCTTTAATACTCCCTCGCGTGGACCGGTTACATTTCCAAAA
>CAZRLY010000204.1:0-11385 GCA_964601015.1 uncultured bacterium | reverse complement strand
GCAACATATTCGGTGGAAAGGTATATTATACCTAAACTCAACCGCAAGTTGTTGAGTAAACTCACTTAATTGCTGCGGTGGACGCCTCTTCTGCCAGGATGTGGCGAGGCTGGGCTCTATTTTATTGCGTGTCATCAGGTTCGGGTCGCTAAGTTCAGAGGTCATACGATTTCCTTCATACGGATTCAAGACTGCCTCGTCAAAGGGAATGCCAAGGAAATCACAGATGCCGTTTAGCACTGTGCGGGGCTCGGTCACTAAGTCCTCGAATAGAATCCGATGTTTTCGTTGGGCTTCTATTCCCTTCAGGAATCCCAGAATATGGTGATTATAACCCGTCCAATGCTTCTCCGCAGCTAACCACGGATTCTCGTCCCTAATCAACCAGTGATTCCCTACAAGCCGGTTGTGGAATCGCATCCGCACGTACGACTCAATGACTGCATAGGGGTGACGCACAAGGTGTAGATACTTTGCTCCTTCAAACAGTTCTTCAGCACGACGAAGCCAAACGGGATGGTTTGCGTACAGCGGTGTTTTGTCCACGAGCAAACGCATACCAGCGAGTTCCTGCAACATGCGATAGACCAGTTGAATCGGCGCATCCTTCTCCTCCAGTTGCTGTAGGCGTTGCTCCGCCTGTTCAGGAGTTAATCCTTCCAATTCAGCAAGTGCAATAGTTAGCCCCGGCACCATCCAGGGGTATCCCAGTCGTGTGGACTAGTCTTTTCGCTCTGCCATACAATCGAACCGAAGCAGGTAAAGTTCCGGTGGACAGAAGAGATTTGGGTGCCCCTGCAACATGACGCGTAAGAGTGTTGAGCCGGAACGGGCGGGGGAAAGGAGGAAGACCACGGGGGAGTTGCATTCGGAACCTTCGGGAACCGGCGAAGGCAACCCCCACGCCCAGTTCCCACCTTCATAAAGGTCAGTGAAACCACTCTCAGGTGCCGGGATATCCATCTCTTTAGCAAGATACTCCGCCAGCCGCTGAATGGAGATTAGCATACTCGTCTCTCGTGGGTATGGATAAAACTCCCATACATAAAAAGCCCTTTCGAGGTTTTCCTGAATCAGGTCTTTTAGGATATCATAGACAAGGCTCAAGTTCTCCCATGCCTCATTTAGAACAGCAAAAGGAGTATCATATTCAATCTCACTTTCATCCACATTTAAGGTTTCTGCAATCTTTATTCCCAAAAGGTTAGAAAGCTCGTAAGTGCGTTCATTGTGAGACATTCTGAGTAATCGCTCACGAAAAGTAGGGGGGGAACTTTGATTGCTTTGGGTCGAGCTTTTTTTCATCATTATTGCCTCCATTGTCTAATATGGAGTAGCAAGCTTTGCTTGCTACTCCGTTAAACGATTACCGAAAAGAGGAGAGGAAAAAAGTGTAGGCTCCGCCTGAGTGATGCGTAACCTGACAAAGACATTACTCACTTTTTGGCCGCTCACCTACTTTAGGTAGTTTTCAGTATAAAAGTTTATATTCCGGGTAGCGTCGGTCCCTGACCGATGCGGTGACAGTCAGGGACTGTCGCTACCCAAAACGTTAGGTTTATTTTTGAAAACTATCTAAATCTTTTTCAAATATTACATTAGAATTGGGTGTGAGTCAAGGACAAAGTTTATGATTTTGTGGTGATTTTTCTGGAAAAAATTTTTTCCTTTTTTCCTCCTTTTGGCTCTATTAGAGTAGAAAACAGTTAAGCAAAATTATACTGAGCGCGATTGGGTTTTGTGAATTTGGGAATATGATTTGCGCTCATAAAACACAGGAGAAGATTGAATAACGTGACAGATTTTACTGATGTCGAACTTATCGAAAAAATGTTAGGCGGCGAAACGGACGCCTTTGGGGAACTTGTGCGGCGATACCAGAGCGCTGTGTATGCCACAGCGCTGCATCGCACGGGTAATTTCGCTGACGCCCAAGACATCGCTCAAGAAGCCTTTCTCAAGGCATACGAAAATTTGCGTAGCTTGCGAGAACCTGCAAAATTCCCCGGTTGGTTGCATACTATCGCAACGCATGAGTGCAACCACTGGAGGCGCAAACAGCGGGAAAGTACGCCTATCGAAGAACTTCAAGAACCGCAGATTATGGAAATTTCCAACGGTAGAGTTCGTTGTCCTGATGAAGAGTTGGAACGCAAGGAACTTCGACAACTGGTGCTTCGCGCAATCTCCTCCCTGCCGCAAAAAGTAGGGGAAGTCGTCACGCTGTATTACATTGACGGCTTGTCCTACGGTGAAATAGCTAACTTCCTGTCCGTGCCACATTCCACCGTTAAGGGGAGGTTGCAGATGGGCAGGAAACAACTCAAGGAGGAATTTATTAACGTGGTAGACACAACGTTGAAACAAAACCGACCAAACGAAAAATTCACGGAGAAAGTTCTGAATGAAATTATTGAGAGCGCCAAACAGGCGCGGGAACAGAAGGCGCACGATGAAGTTGTGCAGCTATGTGAGAAGGCATTGGAGACGCTGAAACACATAGAAACGACGCCAGAACACAAACAGACCAAAATGGACGTGTTAAATTGGCAGGGAGACGAATGGTTGAAGTGGTTCGGCAAACCGCAGGATGCGGCGGAAAATTTCCAAAGGGCGTTTCATCTCGCAGAGGAGTTAGGCGATAAGGAGGCGCAAGCAAAATGGCTGCTGATGCGGGCAATCTCGCTTTCCCGCGCAGGGGATTACCAGGCAATGATTGCCCCCGTTCAACAGGCGAGCGCAATTTATGCCGAATTGGGACAAACTCAGCACGAAGTCATCTGCGCCGCAATACTGGATTTAATTGACTTATTGCCAGCAGATTGGGAACGCGTAGTTGAACCAAGTAGGTTGAACACAGGTTACGCCATTCATCGCTTTCGCCTGGTGCGTTCTGCAGAGGCGTTGACATTTATCGAAGAGAAACACCCCGAACCTCCGACATGGTGTGAGAGAGTCGTTCAAAACTTGATGCGACGCGGATATTTTTTCCGGTCAAGAGCGCTCATCACTCTCGTAGGACAGCCTCAAACCATCCTCAAGTATCCAACTGAAGTTGGAGATTGCTGGAAAGGAACGCTTGAAACTAGAAACGGTGAAACACTTTTAGTTGCGAGAACGATTGAAGCGAACGATGATACTATTGTTGTCCCCGCAGGAAAATTTGAGCGTTGCCTCCGAGTGAAAACAGTTATTTCTGAGCCTGATGGCGCAGATTTCAGCGAAAGGATGAAAATTTTTTGGAGGCGGAGTTTGTGCGGTGTGCGGACAATGTGGTTTGCCCCTGGGGTGGGATTAATAAAATACCGCCACGAGAACGAGGAGGTAGGAATTCATACTGTCACCGTCCAACTGCTGGAATTTCACGTTGGTTCTGAAGCGAGTGGAGATTATTTTCCGCTTTCGATTGGTAATCGTTGGAAATATGAACGCCCCACAGACTGGGGCAGTACCAGAACAATTGAGGCATATCGCGTTGTCGCGCAGCAGGAGTGCAAAAATCAGCGAAGCGTATTTTTGCATATAGCATGCGCCGCTTATTCTGAGGCGATGGATAGTATGGCACAACGAAGTCTCTTTCAGACGTGGCTTGAGCAGGAAGAAGCATCGGAAGACCAACGAGGACAAGTGTGGGTGTACCTTCGGCTGGCGAATCTCTATTCCCGATTAGGAGAAAAAGAAGCCGCGATGACAGCCTATCGACAATTGGACGAATTGATAGCGAGATTGGGAGATGCAAAGCTTTCCTTTGAAACCTTGCTTGGCACCGAATGGGAAAATCCATTTGAATTTGTGTCGGAACGCTACGAACATGCCTTGCGGATTGCCGACGAAATCGGTGATTTAGAACGTCAGCAACGCTGCTTAGGAATAATCGTTGATTATTATTTAAGGCGGGGCCAATATGCCAGGGCGATAGAATGTGCGCAACGCAGACTTGCCATAGCAGAAAAATTTGGCGATATGGAATCGTTAGCGGGAATCGAAGCCGAAATTGACCTTGCGAGCGCACTCGTCAATGAGCCTAACGCCGACAAAGTCATTGAGGGAGGCATACGCAGTACCGTGCCCATTAAAATTTCCGAGTCTGATATTGTTTTTCCCGGTGCCGATGGTGTTGCTTCTGTAGCACTTGACCGACGCCCCTACCCTTCGCTCTACGAACTGGGATTCTACTCCGATGCGCCATTGCTCAAACTTCCAGTCACCGAAGGCAAAACGTGGTCAAGCTCTGAACGCGACGGCACAGTCGAGCGTGTTGTCGAAGCAATAGATGAAACAGTGAGTGTCCCCGCGGGTGAATTTAATCACTGCGTTAAGGTGAAAACGACTGTGCAGATGCGGCCCACTAACGAAGGCAGTCCGCAGGCGGATGAGAATTACAACCGCCGCAAAGAACACTGCGAAGGGGAGAAATGGATGTGGTTTGCCAAAGGTATCGGCATCGTCAAAGCCGAACACCACCACCCCAACGGAAAACAGACAATTATCAAGTTGACCGACTATCACCTCGTTGAACCGAGTGACGCGTACTTTCCAATTTCAATCGGCAACCGATGGCGGTACGAATGGCGCGATGAAAACGGTGTCCTATTATTCAAAGAACAAGAACGGGTGATTTTGAAAAAGGAAGAAGAATTCTACCTTGCCTGTTCAGGATATACCACAAACGCCGCTGAATATTCAAAAGAGGAATAAAAGTGTTGAGGGTACACACTTTTTGAAAGCTACCCACAGAGACTCGTAGCGAAGCGGATTTTTAGAAGTTGCCGAAAAAACCGAGCGGAAAGCGATTTCGTGGAGCGGAAAGCGAGGCTTGTGTACAAGCCCACGCTCTACGCTCTACGTTTTACGAAAGAACCCTACCTTCGTTGACGAGCAACTCGGCAATCTGCACGGCGTTCAAAGCGGCGCCCTTTCGCAGGTTGTCCGACACCACCCACATATCCAATCCATTTTCGATTGATATGTCCTCTCGGATTCTGCCGACGAAAGTTTCGTCCTTGCCTTGAGCGTGGGTAGCCAACGGGTATATCTCCGCGTCCGGGTTGTCTTGGACTTCGACGCCCGGCGCTTCAGAGAGGATATGTCTTGCCTCATCAGCGGTCAATTTTTTCTCAGTCTCAATATTGACTGATTCGGAATGTGCGAAGAAGACGGGAATGCGTACCGTAGTCGCAGTCACGGCGATGGTATCATCCTCCAGGATTTTCTTCGTCTCGTTGACCATTTTCATCTCTTCATCGGTATATCCGTTTGGTAGAAAAGCGTTTGATTGTGGAATCTGAGGCAGAGCATTGAAGGCTATCTGATGTGGGAAAATTGTGTTTTCGTATTCCCTTCCCTCCAATACAGCTTTTGTTTCCTCTCTTAGTGTTTCGACGGCTTTCCAACCAGAACCCGATACGCTCTGGTAGGTGGAAACTACAACGCGTTTGATTTTGGCGACATCGTGTATAGGTTTCAAAACGAGTACCATCTGAATTGTAGAGCAGTTTGGATTGGAGATAATCCCGTTGTGTTTGAACGCCGCATGCGGATTGACCTCAGGGACTACCAACGGTGTGTTTTCGTTCATTCTGAACGCGCTTGTATTGTCTACCACAACGCAGCCTTTTTCGACGGCGACGGGCATAAACTCTTTGCTGATTGAGCTTCCCGCTGAAGATAACACAATATCAACACCATCGAAGGAATCTTTTGTCAGTTCTTCCACGGCGATAGTTTCTCCCCGAAAAGTGAATTCACGTCCAACCGAACGGTAAGATGCCAGTAACTTGAGTGAAGCGACGGGAAAATTTCTCTCTTCAACAATTTCTCTCATTACGTTGCCCACCGCGCCCGTCGCTCCCACGATGGCAACATTGTAGTTTTTACTCATTTGTCATTCTCCCTCTATTTTTGGAAATAATAAGCTATAATTCTATCACACTTTTCGCCTATAAGCAAGTATATTTTTCTGTTGATATACCGTATGTAATGTAGTATACTTTTTGTGTCACCCATAATATTTTACAAAAAACAAGCTAACCCAGACAGTATCATTGTGAGGGGGGGAGCGACATCAACCTGAACATAGAAAAAATCTTTATCAACGGCAAAGTTGCAACGATGGACGCTTCTGCCACTATCGCAGAGGCAGTGGCTGTCGTCAGTGGCAGGATTGCCGCTGTAGGCCCGTCAGAGCAAATTGTTTCTCTTCGTCAGCATGAAACAGAACTCATTGACCTAAACGGCAGGCCCTTGCTTCCCGGTTTTACCGATTGCCATACCCATTTTTTGTCATTTTCACAGATGGTGGCAGATTGGAAACTTGACGCAATGGACGCCACTTCCAAAGAAGAAACACTGGAGCTAATCCGCCAGAGGGCAAACACATTAAAACCGGGCGAATGGTTGCTTGGGCGCGGTTGGAACAGTAATCGGTGGCATTCTCTGCCCACGAAAGAAAATCTGGACGACATCACTCAACGACACCCTGTGCTGCTGAGTTCTGTAGACGGGCATTCCATCTGGGTAAATTCGCTTGCGCTCAAGATAGCAAACGTCACCGCAGAAACACCCACTCCCAAAGGCGGGAAAATAGAGCGAGACGCTCATGGCGAACCAACCGGCATATTGAAGGAAACGGCGGAGGGTTTGATTTATCGGCATGTGCCTTCTCCGTTGCTTGAGGACAATTGCGCCGCTCTCAAAAAGGGCATGTCAAGCGCCCACAGTTACGGCGTCACGGGCATACACAACTTTGAAGGTGCAGACGCATTTGAAGCCTTTGAAATCTTGGAACAGCGGGGAAATTTGACGTCGCGTGTGTTGTCGGGCATTAGCGCATCGCGTCTTGATTCAGCGTTATACCTCAAGTTGAGGACTGGCTTTGGCGGAGAATTTCATCGAATAGGCGGCTTGAAACTCTTCTGCGATGGGGCGTTGGGTTCACATAGCGCGGCGACGTTTGAATCATATCTTGGAGAACCTGAGAACAAAGGCATTCTATCCCTTGAAAAAGAGCAACTTTCACAGTTGGCGAATAAAGCCTCCCAGGGCGGTATCAGTCTTGCCATCCACGCCATTGGGGACAGAGCAAACCGCATCGTGCTTGACGTACTGGAGGAAATAACCAGTAACGCAAACTGCCAGCTTGCGTTGCGACATCGCATTGAACACGCGCAACATCTGCATCCCGACGACATTCCCCGATTCGGCAAATTGGGCGTAATTGCTTCCGTCCAACCTGTTCATCTCCCTGCGGATATTGACACTGCTGAAAAATATCTGGGCGAAGAGCGATGCAAAACCACCTACCCATTCAAGACGCTCCTCGAAACAGGCAGGACAACCACATTGGGTGGTGCCTACACTACGGGCGCATGCCTTTGCTTTGGCTCAGATGCACCTGTCGCTTCGATTAACCCTTTGGAGGGGGTTGCAGCCGCTGTCAATCGCACACGCCGCGATGGTACTCCCAAAGGTGGGTGGTATCCGGAACAAAAGCTGACAGTCTATCAAGCTCTCTCTGGCTATACAACCGATGCCGCTTACGCTTCCTATCAGGAACATTTTCTCGGTAGTATCGAAGTAGGCAAAGCCGCCGATTTTACCATCCTGAACGAGGATATTTTTGCGATACCGTCGGATAAAATCGCTGATGTGCAGGTGGATATGACTGTCGTTGGTGGGAATATCGTTTTTGAGCGTTTGTAGTAGTGGTTCGGTTCATAAATTCGTATAGGGTAGTTAGAGCCTTATCCGAAAAGCCTTACCACTTTGAGAATGGGACAAAAATGAACGAATGAATTCGTTACTACAACAACAGAACCTTCGTAGTAATGAATTCATTCATTATTCTTCGGATAGGCACTTAGTGTAGACGCGGCCCAATGTGGTCGCAAAAGCCCTCTACCGCAGGGATAGGAGAGATTGTTATATCATGAATGAATTTGGAAAGCTCGAAAGAGTGGAATTGAAAGACTATTGGCCTAGCGAGGCAAGCGATTTCACCCCGTGGCTCGCAGACAATATGGAACTATTGTCAGATACTTTAGATATCGAACTGGAGCTTGAAGATACTGAAGTACCCATTGGTGTCTACAGAGCCGATATAATCGCAAAAGATATTAATACTGGCGGAACGGTGGTAATTGAGAACCAGCTTGAAAAATCTGACCACGCACATCTTGGAAAAATGCTCACTTATGCAGGAGGAATGGATGCATTTGCCGTAGTGTGGATTTGTAGTGAAATTACTGATGAACACCGCCGGGCAATTGATTGGTTAAACGAATCCACTCAGCAAGGCGTAAATTTTTTCGCTTTAGAAATCGAACTATGGAAGATAGATAATTCACTCCCCGCTCCCAAGTTCAATGTAGTGTGCAAGCCCAATGAATGGGCAAAGTCGGTGAAACCACCCACAGGGGAAATAAGTTCCGTCAAAGCATTGCAAAAGCAATTTTGGGAAGGGTTAAGAAATTATATGCAAGAAGCAGAAACATCTTTGAAGCTAAAAAAGCCATCCCCACAACATTGGTATAGTATTGCGATTGGGAAGTCAGGGTTTGAGGTGAGTTTAAGCGTAAACACACAAAGCAAGACAATTTCATCTGAGTTGTATATCTCCCACGAAAAAGCCAAGCAAGCCTTTGATTTGTTAGAAAGTCAAAAAGCTGAAATTGAAGAGGAGATAGGCGGCGAGCTTGAATGGATGAAATTGGAAGAAGGGAAGCACTCAAGAATTGTCCAACGCAAGGATGGAAACATAAAAAACGAAAGCGAGTGGCAGGACTTGTTCAAATGGTTCAAGGAGAGGGCTGAGAAATTTCACACGGCATTTTCGGGTAGGGTAAAGAATTTGGAACTTGATGATGCCGTGTTTGACCACAAACTGACCGAACTTGAAGAGCAAAATTCATGATGTGCAAATTGACCCAAACGAACAGAACAACCTTGCCGGGCAGGAATCGGCGGAGGACATTTGGATTGACGATTAAATATTGAAGATTGACTATTGAAGATTGTCTATTGAAAAAAGGAGAGCAGGCGAAAAAGATGACGTCTTCGCCGACATCTTTTCTCTCCATTGCTTCTTTTCAATCTTCATTCTTCAGTAGTCAATAGTCATTGACTGGTGACTGGTAAACTGGTGATTGGTGAGTAGTGAACCGGTGAGTGGTACAATCACCAATAACCAGAGAAGGTAATACTTATCAAGCATCAAACCTCATGGGGTCAAATGAAACTACTTCAGAATGACCATTCGTCGGGTAGCCATAAAAGAGCCAGCCTTTAGCATGTAGAAATAGAGTCCGCTGGAAACGGACTGTCCGAGTTGGTCTTTGCCGTTCCAATACGACGCATTTTTCTTATCAAGATAGCTGCCCGCTTTTTGCTTGCCTATATCCAATTGACGAACAAGCTGTCCTTTGGTGTTGTAAATGCTGATAGTGACTGGCGCGTCAGTGGCGAGTTGGTAGGGTAGCCAAGTATCGGGATTGAAAGGATTTGGATAATTCTGTAGCAGGGAGGTGTGTTTTGGTAACAGTCGCTCAGATACCAAACGCTTTAACTGCTCGAATACTTTTCTTTGCTCCCCGTTAAGAGATATGGTTTCCAATTGCTCTATTGCTTCTATTAAGGATTCATCCTCTGATTTTGGCTCAAAGGTTGGAGCAATGTTGGGTTGTTCCCTGGGAAATGCTGTTATTATTCCAACACTGTATTGTAAGATTAGAGCAGCATCATAAGCAGTTATCTTGCCATTGCCACTAACATCGGCGATGTCATGTTTTTCCGCTGGAATCTCTTCTAAGCCAATAACATGCTTGAGAGTTAAGACAGCGTCATAAGCTGTTACCTTGCCATCTCCATTGACATCTCCTCCAGCCTCAGAATAAACAAACGCCGAAGTATCACTACTGCCATCGCTTGTCGTTACAACGACATACGCACCCCCAGCAGCATGTGCAGGCGTGGTGCAGACTATTTCGGTATCCGACCAACTGATGATTGTTACTTCCACCCCTCCGAAAGTAACGCTGCCAGTACCTCGCTCACTGCCGAACTTATAGCCGCTTATTGTAACTTCCGTCCCGCCAGAAGTTAGCCCTTCAGACGGGGAAAGACAAGTTATTGCTGGTTCAATAATCTCTACTCCACCACCAATCGGCGCTGTTGATGTCACCCAAGTTGCACCGGAGATTGTTCCATTGTGATTATTGCCAGAATTGTCCGATAGCGTGGTACCAGAGCCGTTAGACATTTTGTAATATGCTACTAAACCACTCTTGTTTCCCGTAAGTTCGTTCATATTAGCCGTAATGTCTGACTGTGTGCGAGCGGTATTCCAGATGCGGACTTCGTCAATCACGCCATCGAAGTATCTCGGGTGTGGCCCGTAGTCCATACCAATAGTCACCGGGTCACTATTTGCCGAAAGGGTATACCCTGGACTCCCGGAACGATCTAATTTTCCATCAATATAGATAGAGGCTGTTTCCGAATTCATAACTCCGGCCACATGATACCATGTCCCGGTAGATAGCGCAATTCCCCCCGTGACAGCACAGAAATCTATCCTGTTATAAGGCGCGGATTGACTTAATCTAAAGACGAATCCACCTCCACCTCCGTGGTACTTGACGGCTATCCCTGCAAGAAACTTGAAGTTTTCAACATATATCCACGCCTCCACCGTGAAATTATCCGTGACATCCAAGCTGTCGGCGTCACCCACCTCCACATAATCATTCGAACCATCAAAATCCAGCGCATAATTGGCAGCGAGTGCCTCGGCTTGCCACTGAACATTAGCACTAAAGCAGAAAAAAACACTCATTAAGACTATAATTAATAACACTATTCTTTTCATAATCAATACTCCTTATGTGTTTTGGAATAATTAAAATTTGTCGTTTCCCACGACTAATTGCGGGAACCAACCATTAATCCTACCATTTTTTCATCTTCATTGCAACAAAATGGAAAGAAATTTCATGTGAACTGTATATCACTCACGAAAAAGCCAAGAAAGCCTTTGATTTGTTAAAAAGTCAAAAAGCTGAAATTGAAGAGGAGATAGGCGGCGAGCTTGAATGGATGAAATTGGAAGAAGGGAAGCACTCCAGAATTGTTCAACGCAGGGTTGGATTGACGATTGAATATTGAAGATTGACTATTGAAAAAACAAAGCAGACAGGCTTTGCCTTCTGCTAATCTTCAATATTCAATCCCTTCCACTTTTGAAGGACGCACACACAGGCGCGTCTCTGCGGATTGTTGTTAATCAACTTTATACACAGTGTAACTGGTTGCCCACGGTTTTCCTACGACAACCGCCTTTGCTGGAAAGATTATAGGGAACAGCTTGCGGATAAATTCAGCACTCTCTTG
>CAZRLY010000203.1:0-11435 GCA_964601015.1 uncultured bacterium | reverse complement strand
TATGATAGTTGTCGTCAGTGTGTATTCGGATTTTGGCATTAGAGTATACATTTTGATTCCTCCAAAAAATCAACAGAAAGTCATAGAAAAACTAAACTAATTGTGAAGCTGCTTCAACCTCCCTTGTATGCGATATTACCCATTTATTTTAACAAAGAATCGGGGGTTTGTCAAGAGAAATCAGGGAGCGATAGAAATTCCCCCTGACATTTTTTGGAAAACCCATTACGTCTTTCGGTTTCGTTCAGCCACCTCACGGATAATCTTTGCGGCTAACCCGCAGTGTGCAGGCTGGTATTTTTCGCAGAAAGTAGACCAACGGATCCAGTCCTCCAGGAACTTCCTTGCGTTGGGACAAATATCTGCGCTGTAGCTGTATTCCCTTGAGGCTGGTGGCATCGAATATGGATATACTTTCCTCTGCGCATTTTCATCAAGGAACGTACACGCCGCCGGCATCAAATAGTATTTTCCCTGTCCCGCGCCCGGAATGCCTGCTGCCGCAAGCTGTTGGGCGAACTCTTCAGCAGTACATCGAAACGCTTCCGACTCAATGCTCATGCTGAACATCCAGCACGAGTAAACGTCCATGTAATCTGGGATGGGAAGAGGCGTGACACCCGAAATCTCGGCGACCAACTCGGTCAGCAACCGCGCCATTTTATCAATGTGAGCAACCTGGTCGCGGATGATTTCAAGTTGTGCGAGGCTGATTGCCGCTGTACAATGCGTCATGCGATGTGCATAGCCAAGCGCAACATGCTTGCGCCCAAAATGCGGTTCCATCATAGCGCCACGGCTTTGACCGATGAAACGCAACTGTTCGGCGAGGGCATCGTCATCCGTTACGATACACCCGCCAACGTCCGAACCCATCGTTTTTTCCGAATCAAAAGAGAAGGCACCTGCTTTAGACAGAGCACCGGCGTATCGCCCCTTGTATGCACCGAACACAGCTTGACAGACATCTTCGTAGACAATCAAACCGTGTTTATCTGCCAAAGCGTTAATGGCGTCCATGTCGCAGATGATGCCGGTTTTGTGGACTACAAGGATACCTCTCGTCCGGTCAGTAATGCACGGCTTGATAGTCTCCGCGCTCACGTTTACAGTACCTGGCTCCGTGTCAGCGAAAACTGGGATGTAGTTCCTTTCGACTAAGCCCTGAATAGTCCCGTAGTCGGTGATAGGGCTGACGATGATTTCATCCCCGGGGGCGAACCCAAATGCCGCAGCAAGCACAGCAAGGGAAGGCGTACACCCGGGCGTGGCGATGCAGTATTTCACGCCCATCTCCTTCGCAAACGCCTGCTCAAAACGCCCTACCATGTTGCAGGTAAGCCCGCTGTCCACTACCTCCTGTAGGTACTTCATGGCATTTGCCCCTATCGTGCGAGGGAAGGGATTCGGCAAAGTGCCGCTGAAATCCTCGAACGCCTCCGCACCATACCTTTCCATATCAATCTTGGTTTTCATTATTCCTTTCCTTCCGTATATATTCCACAACTTCGTTCGGTTCCGCGAGCCAAACCTCGTCGCCGCCAACTCGCCGCACCGTCTCGAAGCGTTCGGCAAGCTGTCCTACTGTACAATCCTTCCACGGGTGGATGGGCTTGCCCGGCATGGGACAATGGCAGTAGTCAATTACCCACCCACACCGGTCAATAGCCTGGTGCAGGCGTTTATACGGGTCAAAAGTCGAGTAGAACGGCGGTGGGTATTCCGTGTGGAGCGGGCACCGACAGAGACGCATCAGGTCAGTTTCTACGGTATTCACATCGTCGTAAATCGTGAGGATTGAGTTATACCCAGCTTTCTCGGCGACCGCGTGCGCAGGTGGATACGAGTCGTTGTTGCCCGGCACACAGAACATTGTCACAGGCATTTCCAGTGTTGCGCCAAGTACCTTGCGACTTTCGACGACTTCGTGGTCAGCGTTCTCCGTCGTAATCCTTGCGTGTGTCATGCTGTGACACGAAACTCCCCACCCCTCGGCGCACAAACTATGAATCTGCTCCTTTGAAAGAATCATCATCCCGTCGTAGCTGCTGCCTGGGACGTTGCGCGGTATACCGATTTGACTTGCTAAAAGAGACACATGCCCCGGCACACCGAACTTGCGATGGACTGGGAGTGCATGCTCAAGAAGTTTCTCACAGCCCTCGTCATAAGTAATCGAATAAACCCAACGTTTGCCATTTTTCCACGTCATTTCAGTTCCTCCTTGTCGATTTTTACCCAGTTGACTTGTGTAATCATCTGGCGTAGAGCCGCATTCGCCAACGCAACCTGAGTAGCATACTTGGGCGTCCTACTTCCCGGATACGTTGCGAGCGTAGCATCGCCGACAAGAAATAGATTGAAGTCCTGGCTCAAATTATTGTAACCGCATGTCGTGCTGATGACGCACATATCCGTGCAATATCCGGTCAGCAGGATGTGGCATATACCTTTGTCCTTCAAGTAGTCACGGACTTTTGGGTATGCTTCGCCGTCATAAAACACGATGTCGTTTTTCTCGCGCTCAAGGCAGTTTACAATCGGCATCGGCAACTGCCAGAACCCGGTGCCATTGTAGTAGTCGCCGGCGTCGGTGGACGGGGTTTGCTCGAAGTAACTCTTGACGGGTATGTTGGCGTCAAGTGTGAGCTTTTCTCTGAGCGGATTCCCTTCAAAGTTGTGTTTACTCAACAATTCCGCGAGCATCTTCTCGCCCCGTTCAACGTCCAGTTTTTCTGGTTTTGTCGCAATCGACGCATACAGGAGTTTCCGAATCTCGTCCTCCGTACCCGGCAGAGAATGCGCCACCAGTGCGACGTATGCGCGCAGCCTCCGAAAGAACGGATTGAGCACATCCCAAACGTGTTTGAGCCCAAGCTCATTTTTCTCTGGAGTGCAGAAGAACGCACAACCCGCAGGTTCTGGCGTTTTCAGCCCGTGTGCATCATCAACGCCCCAGGGGTGTACATTGACGATTGCCGTCGCTTTTGCCTCAAGTCGATTCTCCATCTCAATAATGCCGCGAGCGTTGTACCAATAACGCCATGCCCTAACGAGTAAATCGCCATCTTTCTCATAAACCACCGGTGGGGCTAAATAGCGGCAATCGTATTGCATCGGCTCAACATATTCCGGATAGTCGGCCAGCAATGGCAGAGGATGTTCGATTTTTTCCAAAGTATTGTCATAGTTCATGGTCAATTTTTCTCCTGTGTTCACTACCTATATCCGCAACTTTTTGAAATGGCATATAACTGCCGATTTGTCATAAATTTTATCAGTTTTCCTTTGAATGCCTTGCCGTATTTCTTCTCCACAAACCCAATGCGTTTATTCCTATCTGGAAGGTGTATTTTGGGTTTCGGCTGAAGTTTTATGATTTCTTCGACGGACAATCCTTCGGTTGAAATCGGTTTCTGTTTTTTCAAAATTCTATCAGCAGGTGGATTAGGGCATCTTTCTTTTTCTTCTTCGGCATCTTTCGTTTTCGCTTCGTCTGTTGTTTTGACGCGAGAGTTTTTAGCGACAGTGTAGGTGAGCAAAACGGCTTGCTTAACCTTCTGAAAAATATCCTCTGGAATCTGAATGACCGGAACCCAAGAGTCGCCCTCCCTCCGCTGCGGCAGCGCTACCCAAGGTGCTTTCTTGCCCGCAAGCACCTTCAATTCAACGATAAGATGTCCTTTGTTAAACAAAGTCAACGGCACTTTGGCATAAGCCAGTAACGGTTCTGCGCCATCGACAAATTGAATTTTAATCTCAGGAGATGGCATGATGGTAACCTATTGAATCTACATAGATTTTAACATCGTTTCATGCAGCATTTTTTCGCAAAACATTGAAGAGTGAAGAGTAAAGAGTAAAAAGTAATAATGAAGGGACTTATTACTCTTTACTCATTAATTTTGGTCTACCTACTCGACAAATCATCCCCCAGGTCAACTGAATCAAACTTCCCCTTTTCCATACTGACAGCCATGTTAAGTATCTCCAGGGCTTCGTCAGTATGGTTGTAGATGCCGTGAGCGCCTCCGAGTTTGTTTGGGATAGCGTCCCATGTTACAACCTCTTCGGTTTCGTCATCGACTGTCATGCGTCCCTTTCCCGACACAATTATGTAGCACTCCTCAATGGTGTCGTGTCTGTGGTAGCCGATGGAACAGCCGGGCGGGATAACTACGTGGTCAACAAAACCCCAGTTGGATTTGAAGGTTTCGTGCGACCAAATTCGACGGAACGATAATTCGCCCTTTCCGCCGTGCGCGGCCACGCCATCACTGAGCAAACTTCTGTCAATCCAGCCTACGGGAACTTTATCGGCATTTTTAGGTTCGGTGTCTGCCAAATCGCTTTTGAAATCCCGGCAATCATAGGCACCGGTCGGCCCAGCGACGCCGAGATTCATCCATTGAGTTGGTTCGTCGGTATGGTTGTAAATTCCGTGAACATCTCCCATGCGACATGGCACCATAGCGCCGCCTCTACACTCAACGGTGTTGCCGTTGTGGGTGAAACGCGCAGCGTTGTCGAATATGACGAACATCTCCTCACAGTTGTCGTGGGCGTGATAGCCGATGCTACTTTTTGGCATCAGCATGCCCCTGTGAATGAACATCCAGGGCGTTTCAAAATCGTTTGGATCTAACAACCCCGTGTAACGAAGAATTCCTGCGCCGCCGTGACAGTTTTTGGCGTCGTGAAGTTTAGACTGGTCAAAATGTGCAATTTTCATAATTAATCTCCTTGTTTAGCGATGCTTGGCTGAAACCCTATATGAATTGACCACTACAATCGCCCACCTGGGGGTTGATAATCACTTTTACCAGGCTTCCAAGCCTCACCGCAGATTTCTGAGATTACCTCCCATTCATCCTCGGTCAAATGTCCGTGATTGTGGTATAAAAATCTCACAAGCCCTGCATCTTGCGCCGCTATCAACATCTGACGCAACGCATCCGCATTTATCAAATCTCCACCGTGTGGGCGTTTCCCTGCGTCCACCCACGGGACGATGCGCTCCGGCGCGTCTACTACGGCAAGTGCGCGGCGGGTTTCCAACGAGACGACGTTTGTAAAAAATTCAGGTGGAAATTCCTTTTCTATGTCGCCCCTGTTTTTGATTTTCGGCAACTCCAATCCGAAAAGGGCATGTACAACTAAGAGCGCGTCGGCATCGGTCAAGTCTGGATTCCAGTTTGTTAGCGCGTCTATGTAACGTGCTACAGTGCCGTAGAGTCCATCTACTCCGTTATTCCAGAAGTAGTGTTTCGGAAGGAGAACGTCAACCACATCAGCCAACTTTGCAAAATCGTATCCGTTCAAAGGCGCGAAACATGCACTGCGCGGTCCAAGGCCGAGTTGAACTTTTCTGTCGATTCCATCAAAGTGCGTCCTGACGTTCCTGAAGAAATCAGTCAACGCTTCGATGCGAAATCTGAACCAATCCATCAAATCCGAGTCGCCTCCGAATAGATTGAATGCGCCAAGCAAACCGCCCGGTGCATGAAGTTGAATTTCAGAGCGTCTCAGATTGTGTAGATGTTCATACAATCTATCCTTTGCCGCTACTAAAACACTGTAATCATAGCCCAACTCCGCAGCCTTCTCCGCTACGGAATCGGGCAAGTCCTTGAATATGTTTGACCGGTGGTCAGGATGAATTTCATAGCCCCACTCCGGCCCATCCATTATCGCCCCATCAACCTGTGGAAAATGTTCCAACGTGTCCTGTACGCGGGCGCAATAGGCCTTTGGGCGAACCTTGTCAGCGAAAATATGTCCGCTGCCGCCGCGCCCAGCACCCCAAGCCGCTTCAAAGATAAAAATCTGCCACCCGCGTGCTTTTGCTTCAGTCAGCATCTTATCGAGCAACGCACGTTTTTCAGGCAGTTCTTGCTTGGGAGACGAAGGCGGGGAAACGCCAAGTCCATTATAAACTTCTGGGTTGGGCGTAAAAGCAGGGATGTTGCCGTCAAAATACATCCTCCCCAAAACTAAGCCACATACTCCCCCTGCCTCCCAGGCGTCAAAAATCCTTTCGTAGGAATACATCACAGGCTCTAAAGGCTGCCCAATGCGTATCCATAGTTTTAATTTTTTGTCGTCCATCGTTTTTTCCTCCCATTCTGGAGTGAAAAACAAAAATCGTTGCCTCTGGCAATGACTGAGTCATCGCACTCCAAAATGCAACATCCTTACGCGGGTGTTGAGTCGCCAAAATCCGCGCAATTCTCGTTATCCGCTGCTCTAAAGCGAATATGAAATGGTGGGTTCCACATTGAAAAAAGAGCAGATATATTTTTGATTTAGGTTACGGCTCCGTTGATAAACTCTCCGCATAGTTTATCTTCCCATAAAAACGATTAGCGTCAGGGATAGGACTCCCCCACCAATTTCCAATTGCAGTTATTTCAAGGTTGTTCTTGCTGTATATCTCTCCTTTACTATTTTCGTAGATTGAGTTGTTTCCGTAATCATCCTCCCTACCAATATCAGGGCAGGAGTTTTCATCAATGTAGATTCCGTATTCATTATTTTCCGTTATTTTGTTGTAACGGATTTTAGGAGCTGTAATCCCAACCCCAACAAGGCAGTAACAACCGATACCATTTTGCCTTGATGATTTTATCTCATTTCCCCTGACAATTGGAGATGACGCATTGTTACACTCAATACCATCTTCTCCGGCTTGGATGATTACATTATTTCGTACTACGGGCGATGCCCCATTATGGCACTGTATACCATCTTGCCGTGTAGCTTTTACGCTATTCTTTTCCACAATGCCTTTAACATTGGCTTCCAGGTGAATGCCAATTCTTGAAAGGGAAACCTCATTCCCTCTGATAATTGGGTTGCCATAATTACAGTATATGCCGTCTCCCACAATGCTTTTGATGATGTTATTCTTGATTACACCATCGAAGCAGATAAGATGGATAGCGTTATCCGTGAAGTTTTTAACTACGTTGTTTCTGAAAACAATAGACTTGGCACGGTTGCGCTTGTTATCACAGGCAAAAGCATGATTCGCTATATCTCCGCCATCTAAGGTGAAACCTTCTACCGTGAGTTTCGCTATGTTATCCGCTGTTATAATAGTACCGCTGGAAGATGTTATTACTGTTTTATCAGGTACCGAGCCAACCAAGCTAACACCTGAACGCAATCTAATATTCTCGGTGTATGTTCCCGGTTCCACCTTTACTGCGTCACCGCGTTGAGCAATATTGATTGCTTTTTGAATTGAAGCCAGTGGCGAGTGTCGAGAACCGTTTGCTTTATCATTGCCGGTTGGACTAACATAGATGATTTTTCTTGCATTTCTTAGCACATCAGATACAAAAGCATCTTCTTGAGGTGTCGAATCATCCAGACTGCGATATATCACACCACAACCAGTAAGACTGAATGCTATAACTATTAACAATATTCGCCTCATAATGCCTCCTTTTTCACAATCGGTGAAATCACAAACCTAACCCGGGATTAGTCATTGCCGGAAGCAACGCTTGAATCGTTGCGCTCCATATTATTCTTCGCTCACCTCATTTATATATTTCAGCAACGCTTGAATCGTTTCACTCCCAAATTCGTCTAATCACCTCGCCTTTTCCAATATCCTTTCGAATTCCTCCAAAGATTCACACCGCATTGCTTGGCGAAGTATCCCTTTCAACACTGCCACGTTTTCAACCTCACTAATTTTCTCCACCAATCTAACTGAGATAACATCAAACCTCTCTCCTAAAGCCACCACCACCATCTCCTTTGATGCCCTCAATTCCCCTTTTTCGAATCCTTCTCTGATTCCTTCCTCCTTAATGATTTCATAAGCGACTGATTCAATCATGATATCCCTCCTCCTTCTCAAAAGTTCTTCAACCAATTTCTTATCCTTGAAACCTGCGAAAATCGTCAAAATAGCCAATAAGTCAGCTTTTACGCCCCTTTCAAGTTCGCCTTCATAAATCCTTCGTTCAGCTTCTAAAATATCTTCTCTACCACTCTTCGCCACCGCAACGAGCGGCATCAAAAAAAGGTTATCCAGTTCCAAGAGTTCCTTACTGTCGATTTCCCACACCCGAATCAGGTGATATTTTACGCTGAGAAATTCGCTCTCATATCGGGCTGTCGCTTCAGAATGCCCCTTGAAGAGCAATACCACCGGTATCACCGGCAGCCGATACTTCCTCTTAAACCTTATCAAATATTCTCCAACTCTCAGTGGAAGTTCCTCTTCCCACCGGGTTTGAAACTCCAACAGGACAATCATCATGTCGCCATTTCGGTCTTTCACCATAAGCGGGAAGTCACTGGAACGGAGGCTAACAGTCTGTTGGGGTAGTTCCTGGATGAGCTCGAATTCTCCTATATCAATTTTCACCAGTTCTTTGAGGATAGATTTTCCGCTAATCTCCACGAGCCGTTTTGACGCAACGTCATACTTCATAAGCTCTCCCTCCTACGCTGTGCAAGCCAAAAAATTATCCAGCAACTCCCACGAATCAACAGTAAGAATAACCCCTTTGCTGTGTGATTGCGGACTAAATTTATCAGCGTTTGTCAATTCTTTGAAGGGGAGATTGAAGTGCGAAATGGCTCTCATGACGCTCCGGCTGCGTCCGAATAGCACTCCGATTTCTGCTTCCAGCATCGGCAACAAATCATACAGAGAATCCCCTATGTACAAGTTATTTCCCGTCTTTGATTTCAGGCGGTGGTAATGTTGCAATTTGTCGGATGCGGAAACCACCTGTAAGGAGAGTTCGCCCGTTGAAATGCCATTGGCGTCGAATTTCAGGTCATTTGAAACGAGGTTATCATATAAACCAGCCATTGCTCCGATAATCATATCCTTTGACCAATTCGCTGAGAGGACGTCAATTTGTATGCCTGATTTTGTCATGTTGGTAAGGGTAGTTTCAACACAGGGCTGCTTTTCTATCCCTCTTCCAACAGTTTGCAATTGTTCACGCTTGGTGTTCGCGAGGAATTTCCCTGAAACGACACGCTCGATTGATGCCATTTCAATCTCTTCAAATATCTCAAATTTTCTTTGCAAAAATACACTTCGTTGATTTTTGCACTCCGCAGATTTTAATAAAACATCGCAGGTATTTTGAGCAGGGGCGGGTTGGCTAAATAATTTTTCTATAACCTGTGTATATTCTCTGGAAAACCATTCGACGACACGATTCCACGCATCTATAAATCCTTCTCTGTCATCGCGGTTATCTGCCGCCGCATAGACAATATTGGCTATCGTATCCTTGACTGTTATAGTTTGGTCGAAATCAACAATTAGTTTGGTTATCGGATAAGTTTTCATCTCTTTTGCAAAAATGCACACAAAGATCTTTACACTCCAATCGGTACCAATTATGTATAACATAAACTGGGGCAGAATCTGCCTTTAGCTTGATTAACGCTGTCTCGGCGTCCTTTACAAATTCGTTGCGCAAGGCGTTTGGTTCGTCCGGGGAGATGCGAAAATTATTTAATACCCATCGAAGGTTACTGCTTGATTCAACTATCGTATTCTCGTAGTCAGTCAATAACGACACGCTATTTATGGCGTTGCCTTTCCGCTTCAAGACGATTGAATTGATTACAAAATGAATCTCCTGGAGAGCGTCTCGTATGCAGGCTCGGTAGCGTTTATCGCCTATTTTGAAGCCAAACCGCATCAGTTTCAGATTGCCAAGGAAATGGTCAAATTCATAATCTCTTGGGTTGGTGAGCGCGCCGAATAAAACTATCTGTTGGCACTGTTTTTCCTGCATTGCATACGCGACGGCTAATTGCCCGTCTGTGTAATCTTTGTCCGATTGTCCAATCCATTCCGTTACAAAATGCGCGCCCATTGCAGAAAAATGTCCTATCAAACGTTCCTTTAGCAGGACTGAGTCTAAATCGCCTATCACAGCATCGGGGCAAAAATCAACGCTAAACTGTTCATTGACAATCTGAAAGATGTTCAACCCCCCGTCAGCGCAGATTAAAAAATCTTTGCGCGCTCTCGCTTCTTCGATTTGGCGTTTGTAAAATTTGTAGTATCGCTTATCATAAAATCCGCCTAAGAAAACTAAGGCGGATTTTAAAGTTTTACTTCTTCTTTGCATGTCGTTTGTTCAATCTCTTGACCTCTTCTCCAACCTGCAATTCGTGTACATTGTCGTATACCGTGTTGAGATTCAAAGCTAAATACGATTTTTTGCCCGGCTCCGAACCGTAGCTTGTGGCGAGGATAAGTTGCTCGTCGCCCACAATTCCCACTCCCTTGCGTATATTCTTCCGTCTCAGATAGCTAAGGGGCGTATGCCCAACAATCAGGATATGCGAGTTTTCCATCCTCTTGAGAAATTTTTTCGTGTCATCCACGCTGTAATCGCCCGCCGCTAACATCCCTTTCGGCCGCTCCCAGAGGACATCCTCTCTGATAGCTTTAGTTGGGTTTGCTAACGAATCTAAGTTGGCAGCCTTTATCGAAGGCCCGGCATGTAGCCCAATAACGCCGCTTTTCGTTTTGACAGCTAACGGCAGAGTCTTTAAAAATCTGTATTGTTCATCGGTTACCCTCTCGATGAAATTGAACTGCCGATAATATGCGCTTCTGTAGACTCTTTTTACAAACTGCATCCTATTTTGGGAGTTCATCCCCTGCTTAGTCAACATCTCATATAAGTCAATTACAGCCTCCTCGTGATTGCCGCGGAGGTAGATTAACCGATGGCTCATCTCGCCCAGTTCGCCATGAATTTTCATCAGCGTATCCACAATCTTTGAATCCCCGCGGTCTTCAGCCTCCTTGTCGCCCGGTTTTATATCAACCGTATCCCCCAATATCAACCCGTATACGTCCTCGCCGTTTTTTATCCTTTCAATGACGTTAGTGCGTTTTAGCCACAAATTGAAATGCTTAAAACGCGTGTGAAAATCGGAGGTTATGTACAAAATACCTTTGTCTGGTAAAATTACCAGATTGTTAATGCGGCGATATTCGTTGACTGGCTCTACGTTTGCTATGGCTTCCCAGGTTTTTGATACTAAATTTTTGCCCAGTAGCAGACTGACACCCGCTAAAGACGCCCCTTTGAGAAATTCTCTCCTTGACATTCTTGATGACATGATGGTACCATCTCCGTCAATTTATATAACAAGTTAAAGAGTAAAATTGTTACTTTTTACTCTTTACTCTTTACTTTTCCACCGCAAATTCACAAATCTGATTTGCGTTCAGTATACCATCAATTATACATGTTAGTCCCCCGAAATGCAATATTTATCTGATGTGATGGTTAAAAATCTTAGTTTCCACTTGCATTATTCATTTCTAAGTGGTATTATATTCGCATGAGCATAACTGACGTACCGAGGAGTCAACAACCCCTCCTGATTTTCAATGACTCTAAAGAGCCATCCAAATCAGAAGG
>CAZRLY010000202.1:0-11474 GCA_964601015.1 uncultured bacterium | reverse complement strand
AAGCCGCTCTTTCACGATGCCAGGAACAGTTGGCTCTGGCTGATAAAATCGGGGCTCAATGCTGCGTCAACATCTCCGGCTCACGCGGGCAAGATTGGGCTGGCCACCACCCCGATAATCTCACCAAAGAAACATTTGACCTAATCGTGGAGGCAGTGCGGAACATTATTGATGCGGTCAAACCAACACGTACATTTTTCACGCTTGAAACAATGCCGTGGATGTATCCGGACTCGGCGGATTCTTATGTCAAACTTATCCATGCGATTGACCGTAAGCAGTTTGCCGTGCATTTTGACCCGGTGAATCTCATCTGTAGCCCCCAGAGGTACTACAATAGCGACGCACTCATTCGGGAGTGTTTTGAGAAACTCGGCTCAGACATAAAGAGTTGTCACGCCAAAGACATCGCCCTAAGTGACAAATTCACAGTGCATTTAGACGAGGTACGCCCTGGTTTGGGAGGGTTTGATTACCGCGTATACTTGCAAGAACTCAACAAGCTCTCCCCAGACATTCCACTCATGATGGAGCATTTGCCAACCGCAGAAGAATACGTGCTGGCAGCTAACCACATACGAACCGTGGCAAAAGATTCAGGAGTAACTATCAAATGAGAACGAATAATACAATAATCCCAAATTATAGCGTAGCATCCGAAGCCTGGGATGGTAAATATGGCAACCACCGGATACGGGTAAAGGTAGAAGACAAAGCTGAAGCGGTGTGGGTACACATCCCCTGGCGTCGGCGCGACCAACAACCGCAGGATAAAGCCATCGTCATCGTTGATGCCACAACCGGCGAGGAGATACTGAATGTCGTAGCGGTGAATGTCAACCGCGAATACGGGGATGTGGTTTTTGAACCGCAGACGGCACCGGGTGAATATTATGTCTACTATTTACCCAACGAGATTTCAGGCTGGCAGTACATGCCAGATGTAGTTTACGCCCAACCTGCGTCCAGAGCAAATCCGAAATGGCTGGAGGAACACGGACTCACCCCTGAAGGGCTCGCCAAAGAAAGATGGCGGAATTTGCCGCAGGCTGAAGTGGTGGATATTCAGGCAATTGGGGAATTTCATCGTTTTGACCCGATGGAAGTGATTGCCACAGCAACTGAGATACAGGAGTTGTTAGCGTCTCATCAAGGGTGTTCGTATTTGCTCTTCCCAGAAGACCGAACTTTTCCTGTGCGCATGTCAGGGGATGTGCCGGTGCGGTGGATTGAGAAGGGGCCGAGTTCGATATTCACAGGTGAGGCGCAACGTGGGGAGTTTTATGTGTTCCAGGTGGGAGTCTACGCCTGCGGGCAAACTATCGAAGATGTGGATGTTGAGTTTGCCGAATTGAAACCACAGGCAGGTGGGCAGGCGATTCCAGCAGAGGCGTTTCGCTGTTTCAATCTCAGTGGTGTTGACGAGTTCGGCAGGGCTTTTGAGAAAAACTTTAAGGTGGAGAAGGGGCAGGTGCGAGCGTTGTGGTTCGGGATGCAGATTCCGATGGATGCCACAGCGGGGGAATACGAATCCAAATTGACCATTACCCCCAAGGAAGCCCCAACATCGGAACTGGTTTTGTCTCTGCATTTGACGGAGCAAACTATTGAGGATGCAGGCGACAGTGAACTATGGCGTCATTCCCGGCTGCGATGGCTCAATTCCACGCTGGGACTGGACGATGAAGTGGTTGCCCCGTATGTGCCGTTAAAAGTAGACGGACGTACCATAGAGTGTTTGGGGCGTTCGGTGCGTTTTGGCGATACCGGGTTGCCTGAAAGTATCCAGAGCAAGTTTGCGTTGGAAATGACACGGTTGGTAGATGAAGGGCGTGAACTGTTAGCGCAGCCGGTGCGCTTCACAGTGCGAACGGACGAGGGCAACGCAGTTTTGACTGACGGCGAGGGACACATTACCGAACAAACGCCCGGCACCGTAGTTTGGGAATCCCAAAGCACAAAAGATTCATTCACGCTACAGTGCAAGGCGAAAATGGAGTTCGACGCATACATCGAATATCATTTGACTTTAAGTTCTGACCAACCCGTTGCAGTACGCGATATTTGCTTAGAGATTCCGTTGCAGCGTGACGTGGCTAAATACCTCATGGGCATGGGGCATAAAGGTGGGTACCGCCCCGAATCTCTGGACTGGAAGTGGGACGTTCATAACAAGCAACAGGATAGTCTGTGGATAGGCGATGTGAACGCAGGCCTCCGACTCAAACTCAAGGGTGAAAATTATTCACGCCCGCTCCTCAATATCTACTACCGCCACCAACCGCTAAATTTACCACCGTCCTGGGGTAATGAGGGCAAAGGTGGTTGTGAGGTGCGGGAAAAGGACGAGCAAGTCGTCATCCGTGCGTACAGCGGCGAGCGCATCATCAAGGCTGGCGAGGAACTCCATTTTGATTTTTCCCTGCTGCTCACCCCATTCAAGCCCATTGACACAGCCAAACACTGGCAGCAACGTTACTACCATCAATATGGGGCAGTGGACAAAGCTCTCGAAGCAGGTGCCAATATCGTCAATATCCACCACGCCAATGAAACCAACCCGTACATTAATTATCCGTTTCTGCGCACGGATGAGATGCGTGACTACATCAAGTACATCCATGACAAAGGGATGAAGGCAAAAATCTACTATACGGTGCGGGAACTCAGCAATCATGTCGTTGAGATGTGGGCGTTACGCAGTCTGGGGGATGAGATTTTTGTCAAAGGGCCGGGCGGAGGGTATTCCTGGCTACAGGAGCATCTGGAAAAGGATTACATTCGAGCCTGGTTTGACCCAAATTGGCAAGATGCCGCCATCATTACGCGCGGTACGTCGCGCTGGAACAATTATTATATCGAAGGACTCGCCTGGTTGCTCAAAAACGTGGAAATCGACGGGCTGTACATCGACGACATGGCTTACGGGCGTGAGGTTATGAAACGGGTACGCAAAGTCCTGGACAGGTTGCGTCCGGGTTGTCTGATTGATTTTCACTCCTGGAATCATTTCAACGAACGCGCTGGTTTTGCCAGTTGCGCCAACCTCTACTTAGAAAACCTACCCTACGTTGACCGCATCTGGTTTGGTGAGGGCTTCGACTATAACGAGTCGCCGGATTACTGGCTGATTGAAATATCTGGTATCCCCTACGGGCAGATGGGCGAGATGCTTCAGGGAGGCGGCAATCCTTGGCGAGGCATGGTTTACGGAATGACCGCGCGCATGCCGTGGGCTGGCAACCCTGAACGCATCTGGAAGGTTTGCGACGAGTTTGGCATTGAGGAAGCGGATATGCTCGGCTACTGGCTGCCGACATGTCCTGTCAAAACTGACCGGCAGGATGTCTTAGCTACGGCATACCGCCAGCCGGAGAGGACTCTGGTAGCACTTGCCAGTTGGGCTGACGCACCGGTGGAGTGTCAGTTGCAAATCGACTGGCAGTCCCTGGGGCTGAGAGAGAACAAAGCTAAGATAAGCGCGCCGGCGATTAAAGATTTTCAGGAGGCTGCGTCCTTCAAACCCGGAGACAAGATTCCCATCGAAACCGGGCGTGGTTGGCTGCTTTTTATTGAGAAATATCCCCGATGTTCGTGTTCTTAGAATATTTGGCATAATTTTAAAATCACCCTTGACAAAAACTTCATTTTAATGTATATTTTGTTGCACAACAATTTTGTTGCACAACAAAATGAATACACAACGGGGGTGTTTTATATGGCAGAATTAATTGTTGGCCCACCCGCTACAGGCGAAGGGTTCTACGACAGAGAGGAACTTGTCAGACAAATCTGGGAACGGCTGAAGGGCGGCAGCATATTGTTCGTTGCACCCCGACGCTTCGGCAAAACCAGCGTGATGCTCCACTTGCGTGATAAGCCTGAATCAGGTTATCTTCCCATCTTTTTAGATGTCGAATGGTTGGAATCTCCGACGCAATTCGTTGTCGAAGTCACCGCTGAGATGGCAAGAAAGCTGCCAAAATTTCGGCGTGCTCTCAGGGGAATTGCTGGACTGCCTGAGCATGTACTGAACTTCGTGAGTGATGTGGTTGACGACTTTGGAATAGCTGAGTTCAAAATCAGTTTGAGAAAAAGAATCGACAAAGAATGGCGGGAACTCGGAAAAGTGCTGCTAAAATTGTCGGAACAGATTGATGGCAAAGTGTTGCTGATGCTGGATGAACTTCCGCTAATGGCAAAACGGATGCTCAAAGGAAACGAGAAAGATTCTGTGGAACCATTTCTTCACTGGCTTCGCGCTCTCCGTGTGGGGCCGGACACAACAGAGAACATCCGCTTCATCATCGGTGGTTCCATCGGCATTGAGCACGTCCTTGTTCAAGCCGGGGCTGTTGCTTCCATGAACGACATAGAGAAGATTAGAGTTGAGCCGTTTCCGCCGGGCATCGCTAAAAAGTTCGTGGGAGAACTGTTTGAAAGCCAAAAGGAGCATGTAGACAAGACAGTAATTGGGCAAGTTTTGCAAGAGGTGGAAGTGTATGTGCCGTTTTTCTTGCAGTTGCTCGTCTCTGAAACTTGCAAGCTGGCAAGGGACAAAAAGGTAAATGTCAGTCCGTCTTTAGTGTCGGAGGCTTACCGCGATAGATTGATAAGCGTTGAATCCCGAACCTATTTTGAGTCTTTCCATTCTCGTCTCAAGGACTACTACGAAATCAATGAAGAGCGTGCCGCCAAAGCAATGCTCCGTCAATTAGCTTTGAGGGGCGAACTCACCGTCCAAGAACTTCGCAGTGTCTACTTACAAACCACGGACGCACCGTCCGACGAAGGCTTCAGCCACCTGTTGAGCGATTTGGAAAACGATTTCTACCTTCAACGGCAAGATGACGTTTACAAATTTCACACGAAGGTGCTCCGCGACTGGTGGGTTCGTTTTTATGGATTTGAATAATTTGACTTTGGTAAATTAAAGCGCAGATTACGGGGAGTTGAATTATGCCCGCATATAAATTTTCACCTAACTTAGCATCTCCTGAAGAACGACGCGAGACGTTCGTTGCCCGTGAAGCGATACTTGAAGATTTGCTGGACAGGGTTCGCAAGATTGAATCGGTGGCGCGGCATTGCATCCTAATTGGACCGCGAGGTATCGGCAAAACGCATTTGCTCCTCCTTCTGGCGGACAACATCGAGGCTGACGAAACTCTTGCTTCCCGATGGTTAGTCGTTCGCTTTGCGGAAGAGGAATACAGCATCACCAGTTTAGCGGAACTGCTTTTGCGAGTCGTTGGCTCGCTGCCGAACCACGCGTCAAAAAACATCGGACGCAACGTTGATTTGGCGTTGGCTCATATCCTGGATTTCTGCGCAAACTCAGGCAAGCGGTTGCTTTTGCTGCTGGATAACATTCAACTTTATTTCAACCAGTTCCCCAACGCTGACATCGGACGGATGCGGGACATCCTGATGAGCAAATCTGCATTTCTCATCGTCGGGGGTGCGCCGTCATATTTCAAGCAGATGACGGGCTACGAGGAGCCTTTTTACAACTTTTTTGAACCTATCCATCTGAACGAATTGTCACCTGAAGAGGCTGAAGAAATGCTCCATCTCCGTGCTGAATTTGAAAACGTGCAGGAGTTCTTGGAGAAATTCGACCAGTGCCGTCCAAAAATAAGGACGACGGCACACCTGACAGGCGGCAACCCGCGCTTAATCCTGATGCTTTATCAGGTGATGTGCGAATCCGGCGTTACCGAAGCCGCTGAAGCGTTTAAGCAGCTTTTAGACGAACTGACGCCATATTTTCAAGGAAGGATGGATGGACTGGCACCGCAAGTGAGGAAAGTGCTTGACACACTGGCTTTGATGGAAAGTCCCGCAACTCCAACGGAACTGGCGGAAGCCACTGGAATGCAGGTTAATGCCGTAACCAGCCAGTTAAAGCGTCTCAGAGACGGTGGGTTCATCCAGCAGATAAAGCTGCGACGCAGTAGGTCAACGAGGTACGAAGTGACCGAACGGCTGTTCCGCATGTGGCGCGAGATGCGCACTGAGACCGGCCGAACGAGGCTCGTCTTCCTCATCCGCTTCTTGAACCTCTGGTATACCCCAACACAACTCCTTGATGAAACAGGAAAATTGCTGACTCAGTTGGGGGAAGCGCAGAGACGCGAGAAGTCGCGGCTTCTGTCGCACCTTCAATATCTGAAGGAAGCAACCACTGAGTTGTTGCGGCCGGAAATGGAGAAGGTTTATTTGCATGCGGAGGCTGGCAAATTGGAACTGGCTACGGCTGAAATCCAACCCTTAAAAGAACTCGCAAGCTACGAAGAGGATGTAAAAGCAAATCCGGATGATGCGATGGCTTGGAATAATCGCGGCGTGGCCTTGGGGGAATTGGGCAGATATGAAGAAGCGTTGGAGAATTGCGACAAGGCAGTTCAACTTAACCCTAATCTTGTAGAAGCTTGGAGCAATCGCGGTGCGACGTTGGGCATATTGGGCAGATATGAAGAAATGTTGGAGAATTGCGACAGGGCAGTTCAGCTTAATCCTAATCTTGCAGAAGTTTGGAGCAATCGCAGTGTAGCGTTAGTCAATTTGGGCAAACACGATGAAGCGTTGGAGAATTGTGACAGGGCAGTTCAGCTTAATCCTAATCTTGCAGGAGCTTGGGGCAGTCGCGGTTTGGTGTTGGAACGCCTTGGCAAATATGAAGAAGCGTTGAAAAGCCTGAAGAAGGCTATTGAACTTGCGAATGCGCAAAATCTGAAAAATCTTTCGGAATTCTCCGCTTCGTTGGCGGCTGCAACTGAGCTATCAATTTCGCTTCAAACCCTGGCGGAGGATAATTTAGGTTCAGCGCGGCGCGCTCTGGAAAACGCCATTGATAGTGGAAAACAAGCAGATGCCGAAGCCCTTCAGTTGCTGTTCTTCGGCTATCTCATAAGCGCGCTCCAATCCGGCAAAACTCAATTTGTTCAGGAAGCGATTGAGATAATCGTTTCGGGGCTTGGTGAGGAATACGGCGAACTTCTTCGTCTGTTCAGGATAGCTCTGGAATATATGCAAACCGAAGATGTCAGCATCCTCGAACGCCTCCAGCAGGAGGAGCGAGAGTTGGTGCTGGAAATAGCTGGGCAAACAAAGGGTTGAGAACCGTTCGTAGTAACGCAATTATGGTTGAAAAATGGGGTAATCTAACGTAGGTTGGGTTGAGGCACGAAACCCAACGACCGGTGAACCCCAACTCCAAAAACAAATGGAATGCCAAATCATGAAAAAATTCTTAGGATTGTTGAACACCGATGCGCCCGCAACATACCGCTATGCCGAGGAGGTACTTTCGCATGCGGGCTTGTTTTGGTCACCGATAGTTCGTGAAGAACTAACAGGCGTTGCCAATCTGGAGTGCAACGAATATGGCATTATCCTGTTAGCGGGCGAATTGCGGTTGAATGAAACAGAACGTGAAACATTATCCAATTTCGTCACAGCGGGGGGAGTCCTCATCGCAGTCGGCGCAACATCGGGACTGGAACGGTTGTTTGGTGTGGAACCGCAGATGGGGTTGGGCGAGGGCTACATCCAGATACGTCGCAAACAACACCCAATAACGATGGGTTTGGAGAGTTCGCTGCATACCTTCGGCGGCGCAGGGGTGCGCGCTACGGAGGGCGTGTCGTTGGCTCGTATGCGCGATGCTCTGTACCGTTCAACTGACAACGACGCTATTGTCGAACGTCGTGTGGGCAAGGGTTTGACGCTATTCATCGCACCCGATTTGTTCGGCTCCATCGTCCGCATCCAGCAGGGCATTTACGTTGACCAGGACGGCGTATGCGCGTCCGATGGCAGCGCACCGATTAACGACGGTATCCTCAAATGCGAGGATGGCATGACACTCAACTTCGAGTTAGACAGGACTCCGGATAGACGGCAAAAACCGCATATTCTATCATCCGATTACTGACGAACTGCGCGAGTTGGTTATCAAATCAGTCCTCTACGCCGCACGGCGGAAGCGTCTGCCTTTGCCGATGCTCTGGTATTATCCGCGCAACCTGCCCGCGCTTGGTCACATTTCACACGACTCGGACGGCAACAAGTCTGACTTGGCTTGGTCAATGCTCAAGGTTGTGGGCGACATCGGCATCAAAACTACATGGTGCGTCATCGAACCGGGGTATTCGGCGGAGCTTTACGAAGCGATAAAAGCCGACGGACACGAAATAGCCCTTCATTACGACGCGCTTAATGGCCGTCCGCGTACCTCCTGGGGTGAACATCAATTGCGCGGTCAACATGACTGGCTAACCCGCGCGGCGAATGTAAAATTGGTCTCCAACAAGAATCATTATACCCGCTGGGAAGGACGGCTTGGTTTTTTCCGCTGGTGCGCCGCAGTCGGCTTGCAGTGCGACCAAAGCAGGGGGCCAAGCAAGCGAGGTACCATCGGTTATCCGTTCGGCGGCAGCCATCCGTGGTTTCCAATCGACAATGACGGACGCTTCATTGATTGCCTCGAATTGAATCTGCAAACTCAAGATTTAGTCAACTTCTGCCCTGATTACTTTGGACGTTACTGGGTAGAACAAGCCGTATCACACCACGGCGTCGCACATTTGCTCTTCCATCCCGCACACATCGAAGAACCCGGCGTTGCCGACGCGCTACGGATGGTAGTGGACTACGGACGCGAACACGGACTCGAATGGTGGACCAATTTGCAAATCAATCACTGGGAACGTGCGCGGCGGGGCGTGCGCTTGAAATCCTATCAACGACGGCGTAACGAGTTGACCTATTGCTTCTCCGCCGAACATCCCTTGCAAGATGCCACTCTCTTATTCCTAAACTCACGCGCAAAAGACGAGCGAGTGGAGCGGTATGGCTTTACATTTCAAAAGGTAGAGATGGAACTGGCGGGGGAAGAAGAGGTGCGGTTGGGGTTTTCCAATTAAAAATTGACTAAATTGACTAAAATGACTAAATTGCCCAAATTTACCGATTCATCAAAGTCTTACCACTTTGAGAATGGGACAAAAATGAACGAATTCGTTACTACAACAACAAAACCTTCGTAGTAATGAATTCATTCATTATTTTTCGGATAGACACTTAAGGAGGAATTAACAATGGAAAAAACAAAAGCATTAATCCTAACTGTTGGCGGACACCAATTTCCGCAAACGGGAGTCGTCATCGAAGGCTTCCTGTCCGCCACAGACTCTATTCAACCCACTTTGGCAGAGGAACCGTCCATTTTGGAGTCGCAAAAATTAGCAGATTACGATGTAATAATCTATGGTGGTGGGTTCAGGCTCGGGGATAAGGATGCGTTCACGGATAAGCAGGGAGAAGCCCTATTGTCCTTTGTGAAAGGCGGCAAAGGATTCGTAGGCATTCACGGAGCGGCCTGGTATACCGTTGGAGAATACGTCAACCTATTAGGTGGGCAATCCACGAAACACAGCCCCATCCACGAATTTTCAGTTAGCATCAAGGATAAAGAACACTCCATCACAAAGGACGCTAACGAATTTTCAGTTACCGATGAACTGTATTTCGCTGAACACGCCCCCTCAATTCATGTCCTTTGTACGGCTGAATGGGAGGGGAAAGCCCATCCGATGGCATGGACACACACGTATGGAAATGGCAGGGTTTTCTATGAAGCCTTGGGACATACCCCGGATGTGCTTGAGAATGAAGTTTTGCAGAGGATTGTTATTCAAGCGGTTCACTGGGCCGCTGGTTTGTAAGTAACCTTAGTGGAAAAAATTGGAGGGAGGGAAGAATCTCCTTCCAATTCCCGCCGCCGGCTTTCCAGTTCTCCGAACAAAAAAGTTGGCTCATGTCAAAAAGAAATGCAAAGTCGCTTTAGAAACCGAGTTTCTCACAGAAACTCGGTTTCTTTTGCACGATTTTTTAACATGAGCTAAAAAGTTATTATAACTAATCTAAATTTGAATATTTACAAATATTTAATCTTGACTTAACCTTTTTGCAACAGATATGTGTTATAATAAAGGGCGAAAGGGGGGATACAGATGTATTTATCTGTTCTGGCTATCGCGCAAATCATAGTTGCGTTTATAACCATAGTCGTTTGCGCAATTGTGGGGGTTTTGATGATGCGGCGCGGGATAATAACCAAGAGCAAGGGCTTGAGGATTAAAAGTTATCTCACGATGTTAGGAGGCAGCCTCTTTAGCGCTGGACTATTTTGGCCGGCTGTTCTTTACCTTTTTACGGAACATCTCTGGTACGAACAACTAACTTACGATTCTGTTTTTTGGAAGATTATTAACACTCACTGGTGGATTTTTTTCGCGTTTACCCTTATAGCGGTAGCTTTCATGATTATAAATTTGATTATTGCCAACCGTCTATGTCCCTTAGCCAAAGGGTTCGCCCGGTGGACAAAACGCGGCAGTCTCACAGTTCATATCACTGCGGTCATTTTCATTCTCATTTTAGCATCTTCAATAAGCGCGCCTATGATGTTGCTGTGGGAGGATTTTTTGCTATACAAAGAACAGGTTCCGGTTGGCGAGAATGAAATCTCCGTTGTAGACATCGAAGAGAAAACAGTTACGGCTCTGTTGACCGGGCAGGCACGTCCCAGGGGTTTAGCTTTCGACAACAAGGGACAGTTGTATGTTGCTGGAAGTGACCAAGTTTTCATCTTCAATCGTGAATCTGGAATTTTTACCACTGTGGTTTCAGAGTTATCTGGGCCGAGGGCTATCGCCATTGCACCTTATGGACAGTTGTATGTAGCGGAAGCCGACACAGGCAGAATCTCAATAGTTACGGGCAATCCAGCGACATTGAAGCCCCTTGAGTTAAGCGAGCGGCTTTCTCGACCAATGAGCATCGTCTTTGGGGAGGGTGAATTTTTGTATGTGGCTGAAGCTGACAGCGGCGAAGTCTCCAGTATTGCCCTGAACACGGGGGATGTAAGCACTTTGGCGAAGGGTTTTTCCCGTCCCATGAGCATAGCCTTTGATGAAAATGACCGGAACTTTTTATATGTGGCTGAAGCTGAATCTGGTGAAATCTCACGTTTCAGATTATCTGACGCGCCAAACGCCGATGTAGAAGTAATGGTGCAGAACCTTCCACGTCCAATCAGAAGCATAGCCTTCGACAAAGATGGGTTTATGTATGTGGCGGCTGGTAATGAGATATACAAAATAGATAGCAGTACGCTCGAACCGGATAACCCAAAAGAAGAAGATAAAAAAGGGCTGCTCAGTGGGCTTTCCAATCCGATGAGTTTAGCCTTCGACGCTGAAGGGACATTGTATGTCGCCGAGTGGGGAACAGGACAGATTTCTACTGTCGATACGAAAAGCGGAAATCCCAAGAGTCTGCCGTCGGAATTTGCCCGCTCTGTTGACCTGGCTTTTGACGACGAAGGTACTATGTACGTTGCCAGCGACGATGAAGTATTTACCGCCGATACAACCAGAAGAGACTTTAAAATACTGGCGAAAGGA
>CAZRLY010000201.1:0-11474 GCA_964601015.1 uncultured bacterium | reverse complement strand
CTCTTCAGTGTGCTTTTTGATTTTGGCATGATTCGATACATTTTGTATCCTCCAAAAAAAACAAAGAAAAGAAGAGAAAAACTAAACTAATTGGGAAGCTGCTTCAACCTCCCTTCTCGGAAATGGGAAGTGGAAAGTAGGGAGTTTCCCGCTTTCTCACTTTCCTATTTACAGAAAACAGGCAAGAAAGCTAAAAGCGAAAAGATGAAAGATGGCGGTTATACCGTCATCTTTTGGCAAAACCGTCATCTTTGGCTTTGCCTCGCTTTTTCGCTTTCAAGCGTGGGGACAATCTTCAATCTTCAATCCATTCACAGTCCGTGTTCCGTGCGTTCCAGCACCGTCTGTTTCAGTGCTGGCGACAGGCGATTGAAATACTCTGAGTATCCGCCGACTCGGATAATCAGGTTTTCATATTGTTCGGGGTGAGCAATAGCGTCCCTTAGTACCGATTGGTCAACCACGTTTATCTGAAGCTGCATTCCTCCAAGGTCAAAATATGTTCGCACAAGGTTCTGCATCTTTGCACGTCCATCATCTGTTGTAAAAAAGTCCTTCGTGAATCTCGCGTTGACCACGAGTGTTCCAGGCGCAAGGTAGTGCGGTATTGCCGCTACGCTTTTGAGCATCGCCGTTGGACCATTTTTATCTCGCCCCTGGTATGGCCCAGCAGAATCAGCCAGTGGTTCACCGGCTCGCCTTCCATCAGGCGTGGCACCCACCGGTTCTCCAGCCCCCGCATACGTGACAAACATGAGACACGAGGCGAGGAACTTGCCGCCGCGCCAGGGCGCATAACGGAGGAACTCTCGAAAGACAAACTCCGAGATGTCCTTTGCAATGTCGTCAGCGCGCACATCATCATTGCCGAAGCGGGGACACTGCGAGAGACGCCGCCGGAAGCCCTCCTCACCTTCGTAGTTGTTCTGCAAAATTTCCAGCACCTCTGCGCCGCTCTTCTCCTTCTTTTCAAACACTACCTCCCGCAGGGCAGCCAGCGAGTCGATGATGTTTGCCAGCCCCGCCACGTTAATCACGCTCCAGTTATATCGAGCACCTCCCGCATTGAACTCACGTCCGTTGTCAACGCAATCATCCATCAGCAAACTACGCATCGGTTGTGGGCGTAGCCCGGCTTTCACTTCTTGTTCGGCACTCACATCATCGGCAATCTCACGTACTACCCCAGTTGCATCCTCCTTGTACGCCGCAACCAGTTCGTCAAAACTTGCGGCGGTAGCCAAATGTTCATTAAGCGTTTGGACGAGAATGAGCGGCAGATTAATGCCCGCATCCAGCGAACCAACATTTGAAAGCCCGTGAATCATCGTTTCCGTGCAACCGCCGCCGTTGTGTAACCCCAAGTCCTCTTCACGTATTCCTAAATGCGCATCGCGCAGGGAACGGAGGTACTCCTCTTCGTTGTAGAGAGCGGGCAACCCGCATCCGGTCACAATAGCATCCAGCGCTGCGTCCCACACCTCCTGGGGCATGTCACGGCGCACATGCAGTTGTAGATTGGGGCGACGAATCTTGTGGGCCGCCTCCAAACAAACGACGGTCAAATCGTTGTAAGCCGGTTCGCCAGTCGGTGTCGTGCCACCAATTCCAGCACTCCACCCGCTGTTAGCGTCGCTGTTCTCCCAGAGACAACGGATTGAATGCACTGCTTCGTCATGCGTAACGCGCCCTTCCGCCAAATCGCGTTCGTAGTAGGGGATAAGTTCCTGGTCAACGCGCCCTGGATTATCGCAGTCATCAAGGTAGTAAACGAAGTTGTACGCTACCAGAGCTTCAAAGAAATTGCGTGCTGGCTGGAAAGGCACCTGCTCGTAGGCAGCAACGAGCCGCTTTCGTCTTGCCTCTGCTATTGGGTTATCATCCGCCGTGGGGTTGCGCAGCAAATCCAGAATATTCTGGTGCCACCGCTCAATACCCGCTAAAACATCCTGAAGCCCTAAGTAGAAGTCTATCCGTTCAACGTCTTTGCGTTGTCGCGCCACAGCTAAGTTTGCAGCGATGCGGCGGGCATGTTCGGAAAGCCCCTCGCGCACGACACGCCCATAGTTAGGTACGCTGTGAGTATAACCTCTCCCACCGACGGTATGTGGCGTCCTGATGACGTTGAGTTTTGCTCCTAAATCTCGCATGGATGTTTGCAATGCTAACAATGTCTCTCGTTCCTCTTCTTGCCCCACACTTGAGTGTGGGGTTACGTCCTCTAACAGTCCCGTCAATGCGCCTTCGTTGTACGAATAGGTGAATGAATAGTTCGGCGCAACGATGTGGTTTTCACCACCAAGATGCACAACCCCACTGGGATAAAGAAGTTCGCCATTGTAAGGTGCTATTTTTCGATTCTCAAAACGCCGACGCACGGCGCGAGACCAACGTAATATCGGTGATGCGTTGGGGTTCTCAAAGTAACCCGACGCAAAAAACTCATGGAAATTGCTAAGTATTTTTGGATTAGGGAATGAATTTTCTGTCATAGTTGACACCTCAATTTACCAAAGTCAAAATAATCATCCCGACGTATTTGTTCCGTTTGTTATTTCAGGATAACCATTTTGCGCATATCGGAGAAGCCGCCTGCCAACAACTGGTAGAAATAAATTCCGCTGCTGACGGCTTGGCCTGTTGCATCTTTGCCGTCCCAATGGGCAGCTTGCGACATGCCGCTTAGGGATGTGTTCAGGTAGTATCCAGCTTCCCTGTGTCCCAGGTCAAAAATACGGACAATCTGTCCCCTTACGTCATAGATGCGAATGAGAACAGGACTGTCATCTGATAATTGGTAAGGTATCCATGTCTCAGGATTGAAGGGGTTCGGGAAGTTTTGCAACAGCGCAGTGCGCATCGGAGTGCCAAAGATAGTTGCTTTCACGCCTGCCCACTTGCTTCGGTCAAGTTTCGGCGGAATAACCTTTATGACTACCGTGTGCGATTTTCCCCTGTTGCCTGAAAGGTCAATATCTTCTATGTAGTAATAGTAGGTGGCACCTTCGACAACCGTCGCATCAACGTATTGATACTCATGGGGGTTATCTGTTATGTTTGCGCCTTTAATCAAGCTGGCATTGATGTTGACATATTTGCCATCCTTATTGTTACTGCGATAGACGTTGAAACCGATGTTATTGGCTTCGGTTTCGGTACGCCAATTGAGGGTGACACCGCCTGCGGATGCGGTAGCTGTAAATAGTGACAGTTCCACAGGCACGGTACTATCTCGAAAATTTGAAATCTTTATCTCATCAAGGAACCCTTGACAATAGTATGAACATCACCCGGAAGGGCGTCCGCCTATGAGAACTCTTGCCTGACTGGATTGTATTTTTCCAGTTGCTGTTATCACGCTGGTGTCTTGAATACCGTCGATGTAAAATTTTATCTTTTCCCCGTCGTAAGTTACAGCGACATGCGTCCATTTGTTTAGCTCTACTTGCCCATCAGATTTATAGTAACTGGCCGAACCGACTCCATAAAGATAGGTTGATAAGCGCGAATCGTTATCTATTCGCAAGTGATATGCGCTTTGTTTGTATATGATGGTCGGCCTTCCGGGGTAGATGCTTTTCGGAAATATCCACGCTTCCATAGTGATGGCATCTCGAATATCCAAATCATCCGAGTGCGGAACCTCAACCCACTGGTTGTCAGCATTGCTTCCCGAGAATTCCAGCGCATTACTACTTCTACCTTCGCCCCATTTAATGTTTCCGTTTAACGTTCCGTTGTTGCCACTTCCCGTGGCTTCTCTCGTTGTATTGCCTTCCCCCTCATCAAAATGCCAGATGAGAGTATTTTCAACAGCATGTAAGTTCATAACTGATACGCAAAAAATCATTGATATTACAAGACAAATTTTCTTTAACATTTTTTCCTCCGTTTTTTGAACCAAATTCTGCTCGCTTCGCTCGGTGGTTTACAGAAAGACGTAAACCACAAAAGCGTGAATTCGGCTACATTCTGGTAGAAACCGAGTTTTTCCGAAAAACTCGGTTTCTTACCCGCACACGGGTGCGCCCCCACTCTCAAATGCCTGAAGCACGTTCAATGAGTGAGCGCCGGTTGAGTAGACTCGGAATGAAATGGAAAGGCGTATCGAAACCAAGCGAATGGCACCGCTCACTTGGTTTCGATATGATTTTTCACTCCGTTCAAAATCTACTCAACCGGCGTTCGCTTCGTTAAGTTGATACGCATGGATATGCGATAATACACTTTCAAATGCCTGAAGCACGTTCACCACGCTTTCTCCCAGTTGTAGGTTGTAACCACCCTCTTGTATTAGAAGCGTGGGGAGTTTGGTCAGGGCGATTCGTTCACCGATACGCGAGAAAGATTCAAGCGACAAGTCAAAATCGCCCAACCGGTCATCCCTAAAAGTATCAACGCCGAGGGAAATGACCAGAAATCCGGGAGCAAACTGTTGGATGATACCCACCGCCCGGTCAAACACCGCGAGATATTGTTCTTCATCTACGTGTGCCGCCAGAGGGAAGTTGTGGTTGAAGCCACAACCTGCGCCTACCCCCTGCTCATCCGCAAAACCACTGAAGAAGGGATAGGAACGATTGGGGTTCGAGTGAATTGAGACAAACAACACGCGGTCAGAATCATAGAATATATCCTGCGTCCCATTTCCATGGTGATAGTCAATGTCAAGGATAGCGACTTTAGCTTCCTGACTCAAACACGCGGCAGCGATAGCCGCATTATTCAGATAACAATACCCGCCGAAAAGGGAATGACCGGCGTGATGTCCTGGCGGCCGGCAGAGCGAATACGCTACCGATTCACCTGAGAGGAGCATATCTGCCCCTGTTAAAGCGCAATATGCGGATGAGAGGGCGGCTTTGTATGTATGCTGGACAATCGGTGTTTGCGCATCAAAACAGTAGTAACCGATTTGATTGATTAATTTTGCCGGTTTCTTGTCCAGGGTACGCACGGCGAAGGTATGAGGAACAACGCCCGTCTTTGGCTTTCCTGCGGCTATCCATTCGGAATAGATGTCCTCCAAGTAGTGGAGGTACTCTGAGGCATGTACTGCTCGGATAAAGTCGAGTGGATACTGCCGAGGTGTGACAACGTCTGTAAAACCGCTCTTTTGAAGCGCAAAAAGAATATTCTCCACCCGTTCCGGGGATTCCGAATAAGGCTTCATAATATCCGGTGTGAACTCATATTGCGGTGCGTGGTGTTTATGCGTTTCAGTGTAGATGATTTTCATTATCCAAACTCTATATGTTAAAGTTGCGTATATTTTTTATTTGAGCCTTTTGAAAGATGAACCGGGTATTTTTGTGCTGTGATACTCAGATTTTCTTTAAACACATCGGCGATGTCTATTCCAATTTCGTCGCTTAACAACAGCAAAAAATATAACACATCTGCCAATTCATAGCCAACTTCCTGCTTTTTCTGAGCATCTTTTAGTTCTTGGGCAATCTCATTGTCGTTTTTAAACCTGAAGTGCTCTAAGACTTCAGCGGCTTCTATCGCCATCGCCACAGCTAAATCTTTTGGCGTATGAAATTGCTTCCAATCTCTGTCATTTCGGAATTTCAGACATAGCTCCAATAGCTCCTGGATTGTGGAATCTTGATTGCTCATTATTTTCCCCAGCTTAGTAACTTTTATTGCAAAAATACACTTCGTTGATTTTTGCGCTCCTAATTTAGTATCTGCTGATTTTCTCTTTCGTAGCATTGCCAAAAAGGGTTGTCGCCCAGATTGCTCCAGTCGGATTGGCAAATCCGACTGTGTGTTGTCGTGGATTTGCCAATCCACGACGAGCAGAACCCATTTTTTCAGCAGATACTTTTAGTCTACCTATTTTTCGGCTCAACTCTAAACAACACCAACATCTTCCAGCGGCACAGTCATTTGCATCGCGCCTAATTGCACGACAGCCTTCTGAGTATGTGAATCAACTTCGCTTAGTATTCCCACGCGGGCTAAACTGCGAATGCGCACTTTATCACCCGTTTTTAATTTGTGAATAAATTCCAACCGTTGTTTCTCTTCCGGTGATTCCTTTAGCTTGTCAGCCATATACATGCTGATGTTATGTAGTGATGTGAGCAGTGATTTCTGCGACGCTTGCGTTGCTCGCAATCGGTCAATCTGATTTTTGGTTGTGCGAAGTGTGGTGAAAGCGTCCTTGCGAAGACGTTTTTGCATCTCAGTTTCTTGTACTGTTAGTTCGTCCAGTTTCTTACGATATTCCTGTTCCAAGCGCAACGCCTCTGCTTTTGCCTGCTCCACTGCGCGTTTGTTTTCCTCCGTAACCACCCTGGCAGCCTGCAATTGGTTCATCAATTCAGCAGTGTTATCATCCTGTTGCGTCGAAGTTTTTTCCGCACTTGCAATGACTTCATCTGGCAAACCCAATCGCTTTGCAATCCGCAACGCGTTGCTGCTGCCGGGAGTACCAATCAACAGTTTGTATGTTGGCCGCAATGTTGCTATATCGAATTCGACCGAGGCGTTTTCGATGCCTGGCACGGTATAGCCGAGATTTTTGAGCGGGCTGATGTGCGTCGTTACGGTTGTGCGCGCGTTTCGCTCATGCAGATATTCCAGGATAGACATGCCCAACGCTGCCCCTTCCGCCGGGTCAGTTCCACCGCCTAATTCATCCATCAAGACTAAACTTTTGTCATCTGCGAGTGAAAGTATCCCTGCGATATTGCTGAGATGACTGGAGAACGTACTCAAACTCTGTTCGATGCTTTGCTCGTCGCCGATGTCCGCGAACACCTGTGGAAATACCGCCAGCGTGGAATTTTCTCCTGAAGATACGTGCATACCTGACTGAGCCATTAAGGTCAACAGCCCGACAGTTTTTAACGCTACTGTTTTGCCGCCGGTGTTTGGGCCTGTGATAATCAATGTATTGAAGTCATCGCCCAGACGAAAATCTATCGGGACAACTTCTGTGATGGGTTCTGAATCGTCAGCCCCACTGGATTTTCGCTGTAGGGCTAAGAGCAGCGGATGTCGCGCATTGTTGATGTTGATAACGCCGTCTGTATTCAGCAGCGGCGGATTCATACCGTAATCACGGCTACAACATACTTTCGCATACGTCATATCAATATGGGCGAGTACATTCAACGTCTTACGCAATGGGTCAATTTTTTCCGCTATCATCGACGTTATTTCGCGCAGAATCCGCACTATCTCGGCTTTTTCAGCGTCCATACAGGCTTGTAGTTCATCCCCCATCCCGCGGGTGGCTTCCGGTTCGACAAATATTGTGCTGCCGCTGTCCGACTTATCCCGCCTCGCACCTACCACGCGGTCCAAATATCGCTCTTTTACTGCAATAACGGAACGCCCCTTGCGTTCGCGCACAATCGTATCTTGCAGATACGGATTTATGTGTTTGGCGCGCATTGCCGCTTGCAGCTTGCCCCGTATGCGCCCTCGGAGAACTCGCATCCTACTGCGAATGGACTTCAATTCGGGACTGGCACTATTGTTAATCCCACCGCCTTCACCAAATGTCTTTTCAATTTTGGCTTCAATTCCAGGATAGATGCAGATGGCTCCTGCAAGTTTGTGTAAATGGAGATAGCTTTTATCCGTTTCTTCCAAATATTCTTTGACAATTCTGCCTGCGCGGAGCGTTTCTTTTATCAGCATAATTTCCTCTGGAAGGAGAATATCTTCGCCCTTTTCCAATTTCTCCAAAAGAGGAAATAAATCATGTAATCCGCCCAACGGCAAACGCGCATTGGGAGATAACAACGTTTTCAGTTCCGTTGTTTCCGCGATAAGCCGCTCAATTTGGCGTACATCGGTCAACGGGCGAATTTGTTGCGCCAGATTCTTGCCTAAACCTGAAGTCGCATAACTTACCAATAATTCTATAATTTTATCATATTCCAAAACATCCAGCGTATGTTGATTCATCTTTATTTTAGCTCCTACAAAAAGACCAAAACGCCCAACATCTCAGCGGAAATCGTATCGCTTAAAACTGGCGACCAATAGCTTTTTTCAGTCTCTTCCTGGTTGTTTCGTCGGAAATTGATTCTCCACTTTTCCCCTGGTTGGGGCGGGGTTAGTAATCCGAGTGTAGCATAGGGGATTTTGACCTCTGCTATCCAGTTTTGTCTATTAATTTTAATAGCTACCCTCCATCTGCCGTCCCATTTAGTCTTGCCATTTTTAGCGTCATACTTAACGCCCAGATGGTTGAAAGCGAACCGATACATTGTCCCGTCTTCTCCTTCAGGAGCTATGAAAACAGCCACTATATCGTTCGCTATCGGCTCTTCGCTTTCACCGCGCCTCTTAGAATGAAACTTTTGCGGCAACTCGCCGAAACACACAAATGCAAGGTATAATGCACTGTCGCCGTATATTGTCCGCGCTGTGGTGCGAGAATCTGCCAAGTCCTGCAAATCTGAATGGATAAACTCGCTCCCCTTTTTAGCCTGCTGCCAGGAGGTTTCACGCAAACGCCCATCTAATACAGGCGACTTGTATACATACTTGCATTTTAACTCTTTGCGTACACCAACTTTTATCGGTTTGCATTTGATAGCACCTTTCCCCAATCTGTTTTGATAAGAGATTGTAAAAGTTGGTGCAGGGTAGATATTTTTGGTTTTGAACGTAAACGGTATGTCGATTACGTCATCTTTTTCGAGGCATACTTGCAGGGAAGTGGGAGTTACCTGCCAGTTGTGTGTTTCCCAGAATACACGGATAGAAACGGAATCAAAAGAAGTATTTTCTATTTGAATAGAGGCGTCCTCGCTTATCGCCCGCGTGTTATCGAGCAAGCCGAAATCAGGTGGTTTGGTAGCGAGCAGTTGTCGTTCAAATTCAATCTGCTCTGATGGTACGATGCGAGCTAAATACTTTTCAGAGTATTCGCCGTTTCTCTTCTGCATGCTGAACCTATCAATAATTTGTCCATCAATAGAGATGGATGTTAGAAACAGGCTTTCGCCCCTGATTTCAACTACACAAAAATGGTATACCGAAGTGCTGTTCGCTGTCCAAATGCGTTTTTCTATGTTATATAACGACGCGCCTCCGCCTCCTGTGACAACATAGGTAATAGGATGTTTATCCTCGGAAAGCACTGAAGCAATAGGATAAGTCCTTTCATAAATGTGGTCATGCCCGTTGAACACTGTGTCCACCTTGTATTTCCTGAAAAGCGGTGTCCAGGCGTCCCGAATTTTAAGTGAACTTTTGTGTCTTCCCGAACTATACGGAGGATGATGGAAAACGACAAATTTCCAAAATTTATCAGATGCGCGCAAATCTTCCTCTAACCAGGCGTATTGTTCGCTATCCGGCTTGTATTCTATGTTGCTATCCAGAACTACGAAATGGCTGTTGCCGTAGTCGAAGGAATAATACAATTCATTATTGGGCAGGGAAAAAAAATTAGAGTAATTCTTTCGGCTATTTTCATGGTTTCCCAAACAGGGAAAAAATGGGATGTGGTCAATTACGTCAAAAAGCGGCCAAAAGAACTGCTTGTCCCATGTGGCCAATCGAAATCCACCGCCTACCAAATCTCCCGTGTGAATGATAAAGTTAGGTTTTGCTGCTGATAGCCCCTTAGCGATTTGGCGGTGTTTATCAGGATGCTTGAAGCTATCCCCGTAGACGACAAAAGAAAATGGAGTTTCTTCATGAACTCCTGTAATAAAAGTGCTGCTCCTAATCTGTGTGCCGCAACTAACGCGATAGTAATACTTCGTTTCCGGCTCTAACGATGTCAAAGTTACCTCATGAATTCTTACCAATGTTGGGTCAACTTGGGACATATCGTAATCTTGCGTCAATCCGTATTCCACACGACTCTCCGTGCGTTTTGAAGTTTCCCACATCACTGTAATTTTGTCTTTGGCTGCGTTCTGCAAATACGGGCCGTTGATAATTTCATTTCTCTGCGCGTGTGTTCTTGCTATTACGATGAGTAGAAAAAATAGCAATGCGCACATTCTCCTATACATTCACTTCACCCCTTTCGCGGCACACTTAAATTATACGCCTTAGCTTGAAGAATGTCAACCTTGGATATGCAAAATTTGCACGCGTATGGTCAAATTTGGGAACAGAAATCAAATTTTTTAACTATGATAATGATGACGATTTTTGATGTTGAAGTCCACAATTAGAATTGTTGGGAATTTCTGTGTCTATTTGACATTATTTTTACATTATGTTATACTTAACGCAAAAGAGGCATAACTGAAACTTCGCTTACAGGAGGGATAATCAATGAGCATGGAAACCGTGTTGGTGACGGGGGCAGCAGGTTTCATCGGCCCGCAAGTCGTCAAGTTATTCTTAATGGAGACTGACTTCCGAGTATTAGTCTTGGACAAACTAACCTACGCAGGCAACAGAGAGAATCTGAGAATGGTTCTTGAGGAAGCCAAAAAACAGAACGCTAAAGACGTAGATAATCGCTACGAGTTCATTCAGGGTGACATTTGTGACTTGAGCGTCAAGGGCTTAATTGAGGCGTATAATGTGACGTGGTTGGTCAATCTGGCTGCTGAATCACACGTTGACCGTTCTATCGGCGGTGCGCCTGAGTTCATGAAAACAGAAATACAGGGCGCACTCAATCTCTTGGAAATTATTCGTACAGTGAACAAAGAATCGCCCCAGGTCAAAAAAACCTTGTTCGTGGGGACAGATGAAGTCTATGGAAGTATTGACCGTATTTCAAAGTGCGAGGGGAAAAAATGGTATGAACTCACGGAGAAACAATCTGACCTAAAAGCCCATATCCAACAGTATCTCTTCAAGGAAGACAATCGCCTACAACCGGGCAGTCCCTACGCCTCCACCAAAGCTGGGGCGGACTTGCTTGCCCTTTCGTATGTCAACACTTACGGCGAATCTATTATCCCAGTGCGGATTACGCGTGGTGTCAATAACTTCGGCCCGTTCCAACACCCGGAAAAACTGCTGCCGTTAGCTATCTGCACACTGCTGAAACCGCATAACCGTCGCATCCCAGTTTATGACAGCGGCTTGGCAGTACGAGAATGGCTACATACAGTTGACCACGCGCGAGCCATGTTGACCGTTCTGGAAAAAGGGGAACCAGGCGACATCTACAACGTAGGCAGCGGGCAGCGATGTCTAAATTTAGATATTTTGATAGCCGTTTTCAAGGCAGTCAAGGCAATATGCGGTACTAACTTCTGCACCTTAAAGGAGGCCTGTTTCGATGCCACAGGCGCACGCCCCGGACACGACTTGTGCTACGCCGTTGATGCCTCCCGGCTACATAAACTTGGCTGGCAGCCAAAACACGTTGACCTGGAGTTTGAGGTGAACAAGTTAGTTGAGTGGTACGATAATAATCCTGGCTGGTGGGAGCCAACCTGGGATAGTGCGGAATTTGAAGCCTACTGGCAGAGCAAATATGGCTGGAGAATAAGAGAGTTTGACCATGAACTCTACAACGACAC
>CAZRLY010000200.1:0-11488 GCA_964601015.1 uncultured bacterium | reverse complement strand
TAGCGGGCAATGCTCCGCACATCGTTCGCCAACGACAACTGGCTCTTTTGCTCGACAACCTCAAGCAATTCCTGAACGACGAACCGCTGAATAATGTAGTGGAGAAGGAGAAATGGTTCTAATTATCTGATTTTGGAAAAATCAAAAAGTAGGGGCGCAGAAGTCGTCAACTTTCCAACCAACCTTGAAGGACATCCCTTGTTTTAACCGTTTCTCCAATTGAATTGAGTTCGATTGCCCAAACATCACAAGGTATTGAGAGTATTATCGGCATAAGTTCATCCCAAGGCAGCATCCCTTCGCCAACGGCGCAGTTTCTTGTACCGTCATAGTCGTTAAATTGGAAGGAGTTAGTGAAAGGCTTGACGATTGAAAGATGTTCAACAATCGAACCTTCTCCCCCTTGACAAAAAGTTGACCTGTAGGCGTGGGAACAGTCGAAAGTAATTTTCAAGCCTGGTACCTCTTCGCAAATGCGGACGAGTTCGTGAGGATGTCCGTTGAATACTGCGCTTGCGTTTTCTAATTCAAGCTGGATATTAAGTTGGACAGCTTTTTCGTTGGCGATGTTCAAAGCCTCATAAGCTCGCAACCGGTCATCCTCTGTCTCCGCTTGCCCCGGATGGATTATGAAAAGTTCCCAACCCATCTCGTATACGAAAGAGAGTTCCCATAAAGTCCGGTCAATGTTTGTCTGACGCTTCTCTTCGTCAGAGGAACCGAAGTAAGTGTTATGGCCCGGGCTTGTATGCCACCGGGCTTGCAGGTTGTGTCTTTTCAGTTTTTCTGCTAATTTCTTTCTACCTTCCAGGTTTTCAGGTGGTAAAAAGAATATTCCAGGAATTTCAACGTAGTCGAATCCCAAAGACTTTGCCGTTGTAAAAGCATCTTTTGAATCAAAAAATTCTTTGTTTAGATATGCTGCAATCTGAGTCATTTTATATTCCTCCGGGATTTCTCAGTCTTGGCGAAAACCTTCACTATTCGAGACTTCTCACACACGCTCTTAGAACGCACCCCATTCTTCCTTTCCAACCCTCTCATGCTTCCGTTCTTCCTTCGTCTATCCCGCCGTTTTGTGGAAATATTTTTTCAGGGTTGCTCAGGTTTTTCGGGTCAAAAATACTCTTTATCTTTCTCATAGCGTTCAAATCATCTTCAGAACAGACAAAGCGCATCGCCTTTCGTTTTTCCATCCCGATGCCGTGTTCTCCGCTGATTGTTCCGCCTTTATCGACGCACAGTTGCAGAATTTCCATGCCAGCTTCCACAACCCTCTCCGTTTCGCCTTTCCGCGCGTCAAATAGAATCAGGGGATGAAGGTTGCCGTCTCCTGCATGGAACACATTTGCAATCCTGAGACTATATTTTTCTCCGATTTTCACTATCTGTCGTAGGGTTTCAGTGAGTTTGCTTCTGGGCACACAACCATCACATGTGAAGTAATTTGGGGCTAATTTTGTTATAGCGCCGAAAGCACTTTTTCTGCCTATCCAGAGTTTTGCTCGCTCTGCGGCATCCTTTGCTATCCTCACCTCGCGGGCGTTGTTGTCGTTACACATTCCTTCAATTTGTTCGGCTAATCGTTCCATGCCGTCCTTCAATCCATCCAGTTCGATAATCAAGACAGCTTCGGCGTCCAGCGGATAACCGGCTTTGACGAATGGTTCGACTGCTTCAATGATGACTTTGTCCATCATCTCAAGCGTGGCGGGCAAAATTCCTGCTGCGATGATGTCAGATACCGTTTGGGCGGCATCTTCGAGAACGTCGAAGATAGCGAGCATTGTTTTAATAGCTTCCGGCATTTTCAGGATTCTTGCGATAATTTTCGTAACGATTCCAAGCGTCCCTTCTGAGCCGACCAACAATGCCGTCAAATCGTATCCGGGCGAATCCAGTGCTTTACCGCCGGTATCAACGACTTCGCCGTTGGGAAGTACCATCTCAACGCCCAACACATGGTTTGTTGTAACGCCGTATTTCAAACAATGCGGGCCGCCTGCACATTCGCCAACGGTTCCACCCATCGTCGCAACCCCCTGACTCGATGGGTCCGGCGCGTAGAAATACCCCTTTTCTGCAAGCGCATTATTAAAATCCAGATTGAAAACCCCTGGTTGAACAACCGCGCGCAGGTTCTTAGTATCTATCTCTAAAATTTCGTTCATCTTCGATAGCTCAACGACAATCCCGCCTTGTACAGGAATTGAGCCACCGCTTAAATTAGTGCCGGAGCCGCGCGCTACGATGGGAATTTTTTCCCTGTTAGCAATTTTGACCACTTCCGAAACCTGTTCAGTCGTAGCCGGAAGGACTACCAGATCAGGTTTTGCTCTGTCGATGCTGGCATCGTATTCGTATACTAAAAGCTCTAAAGGCGAAGATAATACGTTCTCCTCGCCGACGATATTTTGAAATTCTTCAATTAGTTGTGCTGTTATCATCTCTATTTTGGGGGGATAAGCCTTTCCCCCCAAACCCCCCTTTCTTTTTGTGTAGGGTTCGCCCCCTAGCCACTTTACCCCTTCTGATTCTCTGAATACTAAGGGGAGGAAGTGGCGTCTTCTACATTCGTAAATTCGTAATTTTTAAATTTTGACTTCTCCATATTAATTTAGAAATACCCCTTATTATACATCACCAGGGCGATGATACCAACAATCAGTAACCCTCCGAATATCACGATAAACCATAAAACAGCGGAAGATTTCTTCACCACGACAACCTTCTCAGTTCTCACAGGCTGCATTCTGGCGGGCGCTTCTGAGTGTGTCAAGATGAGTTCGGGTTCGACTGACTCATCAGGCATTATTTCAGGCTCATACTGTTGAGCGTTGGTTCCGTAGAATTCATCGGGGCGTTGGTCAACGTAGGATTGGATATAATCTTCGTCTCTGCTTGTGCCCTTGTCAACGTAATATTTATTGGGTTGGATTTTCTGGCTATCGTAATAAGCTCTCCAGCGGGCGTATTCCATCTGTTGCTCACGCGACCAATGCGTCCTGTCGTAATCGCGGTGGTGATAGTGCCAGAGCCAGCTATGGTGGATTCCGTGGTTATACCGGTCGTAAAAGTAGATACCGCTGTGCATGTTGCCGATAGCGCGAATCGCTGCCATTGTAATTCCAAATCTTAGAAGGGAGTCAGTGTAGCTCCTTTGGGGATAACTTATATAAACATTCCGCGTCCACTCAGCTTCACGCCTCCGCCTCCGTTCGCGCGCTGTCTCACGCTGTGAGGTTCTTACCTGGCGTTTCAATCTCCGGTTTTCCGATTTCAAATCTCTGCTATATTTTCGCTGTCGTGCCTTTAAATCACGCTTATCCTTTGATGTCATGCCCTTTGTCGAAACGGAGGAACTCGTCCTCGCCTTTTCCATCGCCGCATTTTTCTGCCGGATAGAACTGCTTTTCCTGAACGGTGTGCGCTTGTGCGATGAACTACGAGATTTGTAACTGCTTCTCGACGGCGTTGTGGAGGGACGCTTGTAGCTCGAACTTGTTCTTCCATAACTTTTGCTGGAACTCTTCCGTGTACTAGTCCTTACGGTAGGTTTGCTCTTCTGCGTACTCGGCTTTGTGGAAGGTTTGCTGTATCGCCGAGACGATGAACTGCTCCGCCCGGTTGAACGCGTTTTGCTGCTGTAGCTTTTGCGGCTGCTCCTGCTGGAACTTCTTCTGAAACTGCTTCTGCTGGAACTGCGCCTAAATCCTCCTCGCCGTGCAAACGATTCTCCGCTCAAACTAAGTGCGAACAGAAAAATTAGCATTATAACAGTTAGCCGTCTGGATATTTTGTATAACATTTGTAAAGCCTCCTTGGTGACTTTTCGCCACAAACTGAAAAATCTGCTTGACAACCTCGCGAAAATGTTGTATAATTAAAAAGTTACCGCATGTGCCTGTAGCTCAGAAGGATAGAGCGTTAGACTCCGACTCTGAAGGCCGGGCGTTCGAGTCGCCCCAGGCACTCCAGTCTGATAAACATTTATAACATCAAGTTCTGCTCTTCGACGAAAGGCATGGGTTTACCATTTTTAACTCATGCCTTTTTGCGTTCTGAAACCTCCCTACCACCTATAACTTTACCAGAAAATTTTTCTATTGTCAAGAAAGATAGCAAAAAAATTCTAAGAATTCCCTTGACATAAACTGCGAATTCTGATAAACTAAATATGTTAATCCACAGGATTAGACACGAGTCAACAACCCCTCCTGATTCACAGAATCAGAAGGGTACTTCTGTGACGGGAGTTAAAATAAAATTTCCCATTTGGTAGGTGGAATAGGATTTTCCGGTGAAACCGGTTTAATAAATATTGCGTATCTTCCAGCGTTAAACGCTATTATTTGGAGATTGCCACAAACCGGATTTAATCCGTCCGAACGAAATGTCCGATATTGTTGAATTGTTAGATTTTTCGGGCGCTGACATCATTGTTTCTGCATTCAAAACAATCGCCCCTAATAAATACCAGCAAGATGGTTCCGACGTTCTATTGCCCTTTGAGATTGGCTTTCAGCAAGAGCAGGATGGGGAACTGAAAATTTATGTTTCAGATGCCCTGAAGGAACTTGACCAAAAGGGAGAAAACGTTGTAAAATTCCCCAGACTTGCCGAATACTGTCCTAAAATAACCGATGAGGTACTTTTAAGGCGGATATTCGAGGGTTTTTTCTCTGAAATACTCAATCGGTCAGGCGGATCTGACAGGCAGCGCGATTGGTATTTGGTAGTCCCGTACAATTTTCCCGGACATCACAGAGATGAGATTAGGAAGGTGTTAAAACGTTTCAATCAGGTAAATTTCAAAGGATTTCTGAGCGATGTCCTTTGTGCTATTCTTTACAACAGCAGTAGAGGCAATCCCACCCTTGCTGAAACCCAGGATATTTCACTATTCATGTTTGATTTCCGGTCAATGGGTTTGAAGGTGTGGTGGATACAGTGGGAAGAAAAACGAAAGGTTTCCCGTTTTCAGATAAAAGAGGTTAGGTTGCATCCTGAATGCCGTGAGGGTGTAGAAGTTGATATTTGCGCATGGATGAAGGAATCGGTAAGAGGATTATCCTCAGACCAAATTATTCTCAGCGGTTTTGGAATAACAAGGGACGAGGAGAAAAGTTTCTTAAAGAAGTCTTCCGAACTGTTAGAAAGCATGGGGGATGGACAGACATGCCAACCTCGCTTCCTTATCTCCGAAGCAAATATCGTTAAAGAGGGCGCTAAAGAACTCATAGTAAGTTTGCGTCACCCAGAGACGCTTGTAAAACAGTTGGTATTTGAATACAACATGCGTTTTGGCATTCAACTTGATGAGGATAAAATCTTTTTTCTTACGCCCCAAAAATTTAGCCCGCCATGCGAATTTAAAAGGGCATTTTGGGTGGAGAAAACGACAGAACCCCTTGCCGTAAATTTTTACGGTGGTTTGTCCGACAGGGTAAATACATCTGTACGATTGGCGAGTATCCGAATCGAGGAAAGTTTGGCAGACAATCCACATAGCGATAGGTTTGAATTCATTGCAAAAGTGGAATTTACCGACAGAAAACATGGACGCCTTTCGATAATTTCGCCCGTAGATATGCCACGGGGCGAAGCAACAGTTCAGAACAAAAACGTCCTATCCCAAGACTTTAAAGCACCCCTGTTTATGGAATGAGCGGATGCGCTAAAAAAGGAAGCGCAAGAAGAATAGGGAAAGGAGGGTGTTGAGGGGAAAATCATACCCCGACTATAGATGAATTCGTCACAAATAGAAAAGTTCCCAACTTCCGAGGAGGGTATTTGGATATCCTACGGTAATTCTCCTGCTGACGGGTATGAAGTAAAGGGCCCGCCAAGAGGCGTTGCCCTTACATTATACAATACGGGCGAGCGCTCTTACTATATAAGGATTACTCAGTGGGAAGTTGGAATGCCTAAAGCGTCGGAATATAAAAGATTGAAACCGAATGAGCAGTGGTTTGTACAATATCAGTACCTTTCCGCAGACTGTACCCTGAAAATATATCGAGAGGGTGCGCCATATAACATGTTAATACAGGAAATCCCTGTCAAAGAATACTATGCCGGCGTCCTTCCTTCTGCTACTCCTCCAGAGGATTCTGCGGAAAATGAGCGGGAAGTTCTCCCAATCCCTGAGACTTCTACACCAGCAGAAGAAGTCGTTACTCAAAATGAAACGTCCGTAGAAGATAGAACGCCTCTTGAAGAAGAGGAAATGTTGGAGGAACTTTCTACGGCACCGCCGTCACATGTAGACAGGACACCACTTGAAGAAGAGAAAATGCTTCCTGAAGAGGGAGCAACCGAAGACGTTCCAGTATTAAGAAGGCGGGAAGCTAAGTTGTTGGAAAAATTTGTTAAAGGTGTTGTTGACGATGTGCTTAAGGAACCGATTTCTCGAATGGGTAAAATAGAAGGGAAATTGGTCGAACTTGAAAATGCCATCGAATCTTCCCCCCCTCCTGATGCAGATAACTCACCATCAAACAGCGTGCAGGACGAGATAAGGGAATATTATTTAACCCTTGAAGCCGCTTCAAAAGCAGCCGGACTCTCTGAAAACACAGCCCCTACGCCGTCAGTGGATGGGCAATTGAAAACACAACTGGAATCTATTGCAAATGTTGTCAATAGATTGAGGAGTCAAATTAATTCATCGCCCAGTGAACTTTCGCAAGATACGGAAGATTTGATAGATGAATTCGAGGTAAGGTTGAACGATAAGTTAATAGCCCCGCAACCTATTTCCTGCGCTGAAGTTAAGCACATCAGTTTTCCCGAGTACAAGAGAGAGCAAATCAAAGATTACTGTAGAAAAGCAAGGCAGTCAGACCAAAAAATATCCGCGCCAACATATCATGAGATAGAGGACGCATACAAAAAATATCTTGACCAGACGTACCAGGCACACTTTTCCGCTCAACTATCTCCTGCAACAATTCAACCAGAAGACTTAGACGAGTTAATCGTCTACATCGTCGAGGCGGTTGACCTGCTAAAACAGGGCGATGAAGAAGCAACAGATAACATGGACTTTCTTGATAGCACTGTGAAGGAGATACTGGATATCGCTGGTATTGAGGAGACGCCGATAGCAGAGGGCAAAACTATAGCGGATGAAGTTCAGCATGATATTTATGAAACGAGAACGGGCAACTATCCAAATGGAGTTGTCTTAGAAGTTTTAGCTCGCGGACTACAGAGGAGAAGCAATCGGAAAATCATCCGAAAGCCTACTGTAGTTAGGGGGCGAAGACAATGAAGAAATGCGATGCTGGAAGGTTGAAACTCTAATTGACCCGGAGGTGATGACTTACATCAAGGAGGAATATAAGTGTGAATGGATTGAAGATTGACCGGGAGCGCAGATTTTGCGCTCCCGTTTGAAGATTGAAGATTGACTCCACGCCCGTAGCGTAGCCGCTTCGCTCCGAGCGGGAGCCTTCTCGCCTGCTTTTTGTAATTTTAGAGGGCAGATAGTATGAAAGATGATGATTTTATCATGTTATTGAACGCATGCTTGTTATCGGACGCGGTCAAGTAATGCGGCGGATATACGCTTGCGCGCGCAAGTGAAAAGCCGCAGGGTAGAGAAATGATAGAAGCACTAAAAAAAACATACGATGCGATATATGCTCCAGACGCTCAAAAGGAGCGCTATCCTGTCATCGTACCCATAGAAAAACCATATCTCTATGTAGAACCCGACGCGGACATAAGCTCGGTAATTAAACCTGAACAGAATCTCGGAGGTACTCCACCGCACAAGGTAGTGCCGAACGAACTGGTCGGATTATCGACGTTTTTCGTCAATCTATGGAACGCAGGCGGTAGCGATTTAAGCATTGATGGTGTTGAAATATCACCCGAATCTGAAAGCTGGATAACAGCGGAATCGGTTAAGGGCATATCAATCGGTGTGTTTGAAGAGCGTTCCATTGGACTGATAGTGGATAAAAAAAATCTGCCCCAAATTGACTCGAAAACAACCATCCAAGTTAAATCAAATTCGGTGAGCAACCGATTCAGTTCTCTTTCGATAAATTTCCACCCGCAACGAGGCAGCCCCCAAATTGACGCGCCTGAAGCGCTGTATTGGGGCGACATACCGCTTCTGAAACTACATATCGGCGATGTTGAATCGACAAAGGAGTTTTACCTCGCTGGAGATTTTGTCGATTTCCCGCCTCTCCGACTGAAGATGGCAATAAAAAATTCTCCCGAAGAAACCAGGATAACGGTAAATGTATTCTCGAAAAGGAGAGAATACGAATATTATTTTGGCATGGACAGTAGCGGAATTATCCCCCCCGAATCAGTTTACCTCACGAGAATTACAAGGAGAAGAGGGCGAAGAGTAAGCTTCAGAGCAAGTAAACGCAGTATCAAAATCGCAAACCTCTCAGGAAAACCTTTTACGGGCGAGGTGACATCAACAGCAACCTGGCTAACTGCGCCGCAGGAATGTGTCATTGAAGGTAAATCTGACATCTCGTTGTCAGTCGAGGCAAATTTATCCACACTGCAATTTGGCCGACATTTCAGCCAATTGCGCATCAGACAGCAACAGGATATAATTGACACGCGTGAAACTTCTCCCACGGATGAGGCTGGCGATGTCACCATCGGCGTCTACGCTAACGTAACCGTCATAGAGGAAATCGGCGTTGAGGGAAAATTGACCATCAATGAAAAAGCAAAAAACCAGGAATTCACCGTAGAATTCGAGAACTCCGAAAAGACAAAGCTAAGAGTTGAACCCAAAACTATCGACTACGGAGAGATTCCACTCTTTGAGGATGTTACCTTCAGTTTTCAAGATGTCGGGATGGAGGCCGACACTACGGCTGAAGTTTTCTTATCGGGCGATTTCAACAACTGGGAAAATTCACCTGTCTCTGTCTTGAGCGGGTGCATACCTTCGCTCAAGACAAATCCTATAAAACCCGAAGTCTTGGCGACTTCTGCTACAAGTTACAACACCACCCTATCGCTCCCGGACGGCGAATATAATTATCGCTATCAAGTGGGTTCTGAACAGAGGCTTGATTTATTCCGTCTCAACGAAATAATCATCGGCGAACATGGGACTTGTTCAAAGATGAATATCAATCGCAGGGAACGCGAACTCTCCATCAAAAATCTCTACGGTTGGCGTTTTGAAGGACGAGTAGAAACTACATCCCCTTGGCTGAACATTAGCGAAGAGAGACTGTCCATCCCATCAAACGACACTGTATTTTTGACCGTGAGCATCGTACCGGACAACTTGAAAATCGGACCAAACTCAACAACAATTGAGATTATCCCCGATGCAAGCGAAGAACCGAAATATCGCATTCCAGTAAATCTATTCGCATATACAAACGGAGTTATGCCTATCCTTAGGACTACGGATTTTAAACTGGGACATGTCAAAAAGGGCGGCAAACTAAATCAAACTCTCAATGTAGAAGCCGCAGGGGTTGGCGAATTAACGGGAAGAATCATACCGCACAATATAGCGCAGTTTTCTGAGGAAAAATTGCGAATTGTTAATCAGGATGCCTGGGAGAACAGAATTTTTAGCCAGAACCTCATCATAGACGCTACGATGCTGATGAACGCCCCGGAAGGCGGCATTGAAGTGTTTATGGTTACCGACTGTTATATCGTGAACCGTCGCGTCATAAAACTTTCCTACCACTATAGCATGGAATATCTGCATCTGTCACCGCCAGTCCTCTATTTTCCGGAAGTTTTTCTCAACGATGCAAAACAGCTTGCGATAGTCACTGTACGCCATAGCGAGGGGAGTGAAATCAAGCTCCGAGCTGATATCCCCGATAATTTGCAGGGAATGTTGACCTTAGCGTCAACCCCCGCAAATGGCAAATGCGAATTTATTTTTGACCCCTCGACTAAGGGGCAAACGCAACTATCCAGCAGAATCAGCATTCACGATGAAATCTCTGGCATATCAGAATTCCTGCCTTTCCAAGCAGACATCACAGAATCCAAATCAGCGGTAACGCCCGTCTATACATTGACAGTCTTTAAACAGCCTGAAACCGACTTCATACAACTGGACATATCAAATGTAGGTGACGCTGATTTGAAAGTACACAGCGTTGATTTTGAACACGGGCGATTCCGAATTGTTCCACCTTTGACACAGCCACTGATGCTTCCGCCCGAACATGGACATCAATTCAAAATTATGGCGAACACAACCCCACTGTTTGGGAAGGAAATCGTCGAGGATAATCTTATCGTCGTTTCAAATGACTCCTCGCAACCAACGCAACGGTTGCCCATCAAAATGACTGTAATTACAAAGATTTCTAAATTTTTGCGCTCCAGGTAGGGACGTACCTAAGTGTTCGCCCAAATTCGGGCAGACACATCGGTTTGTACCTACTATCTTACCAAAAGAGGATATGCTTATGGGCTTCTTTATTCCAGATACATCAATCGGCATAACAATCATTCTGCTCATCTTCGCATTTTGGGCTTACGGTATGATTAACGTTATTACGCGTATAATCAAGTTGCTCGGTTTTGAGAAACCTAATTTGTCTAAGGTACGCGCCAACTACAAACGCCCCATGTCGATAAAAAGCGACGATATGGAAAAAATAAAAGAACACTTGCTTCAGGACGTTTCTCCCGATAGCGTTGCATACAGGCGCATTGAACACATCTATCAGATAAAATCCATAGGCGGAGAGGTAAATCAGGATGCACTTTCAGATGTTTTAGTCGGTAAGTTGAGTACCATGGCAGGATTCTCCCGGCATCTTCTGGGCATACTGATTATCTTAGGTTTGATAGGGACGTTAGCAGGTTTGCTCATCGCAGTCACAGATATACAGCCACTCATCAAACCAGAGAACATTACAAAACTTGACCAAATCTCCCAGGCAATAGGGCAAACCCTTAGCGGCATGAGGACGGCCTTTTCAACAACCCTGACTGGACTGATAGCCACGTTGATTTTAGGCGCGACCTTTTTTCTGCTTGACCGACAACAAACACACTTTTTAATTGCCATCGAAGAATTCACGACAAACGCGCTGCTTCCTGTTTTTAGTCCCACAGGCATCAACATCATCATTGACGCATCGAAATCGCTTGAAAAAAGTTCGGCGGCGATGGAATTGGCCTCCAGAAAATTGACCGACGCCTCATGGGAAACGCAGATTGACCAAGCTGTTATCATATCGGAATCCTTTGCAAAAGCAACCTCGTCGTTGACAGAGCGTTTGGATAAACTCGGAGAATTGCAGTACAACATCGAACAAATCCTGAATGAGTTCTCCGCTGAATCTCAAGAGGCAAGGAAACACTACGCAGATTCCATTCAAGAGTTGGGCAAAACAATTAACGCAGGAAATGAAAAGCTTGCAGAGCAGTTTGCTGAAATTTTAGAACGGGTACAGGGGCAACAGACTCCGACTGATTCAGAAAGTTAGAAAGGGGGGGGGGGCAATTG
>CAZRLY010000199.1:0-11492 GCA_964601015.1 uncultured bacterium | reverse complement strand
CTATGGGACGGGGTTCAAGGCAGATGTGTCGTGTTGATAAGTACGGCTTTCCACGTACATCAGCTAAGAAGTTCAAACGTGTTCGTGGTTTTCAGACTGGCGATATGGTTAAGGCTGTTATACCAACTGGTAAGAAAGCAGGTACTCATATCGGACGAGTAGCTATTCGTGCTACAGGCAGTTTTAATATCAAAACCAAAAGTGGCACAGTACAAGGAATTAGCTATCGGTACTGCAAGATGTTGCATGGAGCCGATGGTTATACCTACGAAAGTGAGGCGGCATTCCTCCCCTACTGATTGAAGCAATCAGAAGGGGTATCCTGCCGCAAAAAAGATGAAAATGTTTGACAAGAAAAGATTCACATCACCACCGATGCAATACCGCCCCTTACAGATTGTCCACGACATGGGGCTGCATGCAGAATTGGGTAAAGATGAATGTCGTCGCCGAATACGGGAACGGCTTGGAACATTGAAGAAACTCGGTTTCGGCGGGATTGTGGCGAATGTATCGCATCGGGATTATTTGGAAAGCGACGAGAATTGGGAAATCTTTGGGGTATTACTTGACGAAGCGCAGGAGGAAGGTTTCACAGTCTGGCTTTACGATGAGAAGGGTTATCCGAGTGGTTCGGCGGGCGGACTGACGCTCAAAGGACATCCTGAATACGAGGCGTCAGGGCTTGTCGCGCTCTTTGAAGAAATTAATGAAGGCAACGTAGAAATAAAACTTCCGAGAGGACACAGAGATGTAGTTTCCGCCAGGGCTTATGAAGGCGACTTCGACGTAGAAAATTCAATTGATTTAGCGGAATATGTTGACGACTCTGGGACGCTTTTATGGGACGCACCTGAAGGGGAGTGGCTGATAGTTTACTTTGCCACTAAGCCGCTCTTTGAAGGGACGCATGCGCAACGCAATTTCAGTGCGGCGCGTCGTTATCTCAACCTGCTTGATAGGGCTGGTGTAGCTCAATTCATTGAGGTTACATACAAACCTTATGTCCAACGCTTCCCACAACACGCTGGAAAAACGCTCTGCGCGGCGTTCACGGATGAACCGTCCTTCATCCCGACTTACATGCCGGAACTCACAGTAAAAGTCACAGTCGAGGATGAGCCTGATGAAAATATCCCTAAATATCCCGTCCATACATGGGTAAGAGGGTTTCTTGATGAGTTTTTGGAAAGACGTGGATACGATTTGGAACCACAGCTCATTTACCTGTTCAGGGACGAAAACGAGGAAGCCAAGCAAGTTCGGTGTGATTTTCACCAGACGCTATCTGAAATGTACAGTGAAAATTTCGCCGGGCAGATTGCCGAATTTTGTCAAAAAAGCGGGATTGCGTTCTCAGGACATCTGCTCTGGGAAGAATCTCTGATACACCACGCAATCCTCGAAGGCAGTTACTTTGCGCAACTCTCAAAGATGGATTTCCCAGGCATCGACATACTCACTACAAACCCATCGGCAATCGCCGGCGGCAGGGGGTATTTGACTGCGAAGTTCATCAGTTCCGTAGCTCATCTACACGGCAAACGCCACACTATGAGCGAGACGTCCGGTTTTTCAGAGAGGATGGGCGGCAGAGAGATTACAAAGGAGATGATGATAGGCACAGCAAACGTCCTCTACGTCATGGGCATCGACATCATCACATCGTACTACGGCGATAATGCGCTCAAACCGGAGGAATATCGCCAATACTGCGATTATGTCGCACGATTGGGCGCTATGCTTGACGGAGGAAAACACATCGCTCCGGTAGCTATCTACTACCCCATCGAAAGCCTCTGGGCGGAATATCTCCCGTCGGACGACATCGTCCATGACATCCCGCACTCGGAAACTGCTCAAAATATCGACGCCACATTCGCTGAAAGTTGCCGAACGCTGCTGTCAAACCAACTTGATTTCGACATCATCGACATCGAAGGCGTCACTTCCGCAAAAGCTGAAGAGGGGAAACTCGTAACAAAATACGAGGAATTTCCAGTCTTAGTATTGCCGCCAATGGAAATCATTGACATTGCACTACTGCAAAAGTTGGAGGAATTGGCGAATAAGAATGTGTCATTAATTGTATTTCAACCACATGCCAAAATCGGCAGAAAACCTGACCAAAAGCCACAGGTACAATCAACCTTTGACCGGTTGTTAAAGAACAACAACGTCATCTCAGTGGCGAACCCGGCGGAGATGATTGAAGCGATTCAGAAGAACGCCAAAGCCGATTTCAAACTGGCAGAACCTAATCCGCACATCTTGTATTCGCATCATCATCATCCCGAAGGGGATGTCTACTTCATCGTAAATACCGCATCCCAAGCGACAACCTTTTTAGTTGCGCTCTCCAAACGCGGTAAAGCTGAACTGTGGGACGCTGAAAGTGGAAAAGTAATACCACTATCCGCTGAAATTGAAGATGAGAGGATGGGGATAAGATTGTCTCTGGAAGGTTATGCGGGTGTGTTTGTGAGGATAAGCAAGTTTCAGAAAACTTAGAACGCGGATGACGCTGATTTGGCGGATGCTCGCAGATAAAAAGAAACAAATCAGCGAAAATCAGCTCAATCCGCGCCATCCGCGTTCTATTCAAAAAGACAAAGTTTAATATTCAAAAATACCTAATCTGTGTTTATCTGCGTCCTATTAAATTTATTTGAAGTTTCCTTTCACCAAATTTGCGGGACAACCGGTTTTCTCCCGCATAGAGGTAAGAAAATGACGAAAAATTCTAAAAGTTTGCAAGCAGCGTATGCTTACGATTCTGACTTGCGAATCGAAGCAAATGAGCAAGGAAAAAACTATTGGTATGAGTACATCAAAGAGATGAACGAACAGTTGGGCTTGTGTGCTAATGAGATTTCCAGAAGTTCGCTGGAAGATAAAGCCACACTGCATGAAATGGATATTCTGTTCATCGGTAATTATTCAACGGCACAAGTTACAGACTTGATGAAGTCAAATCTGGACGCTTGGGTGCGAGCCGGCGGTACTTTAATCGGATTTGGCACAGAGGGCTTGGACGAGATTTTCGGCAACGTCTGTAATGTAGAGCAAACTGTTAGTTTGCCAAATGCGGTGGCGCAGGATGATTTTACCATCTCCGGCTATTTCGATTTGAAGCCGAATAGATTGACAACGGATGTCCATTCCTATCTGCATCCTGAACAAAAGTTGATAATCTTTTCGCCCATCAGAAACGTTAAACCCGGCGCATCAACTGAAATCGCCCGGTTATTCGATTCGGACAAGGCAGATACGGGTTGTGCGGCTATTACCGAAAGAGATTATGGGGACGGACACGCCTACTATTTCGCTTTCAATGTCCCACAGACGATGTGGATTCTGCACCAGGGTATCCCGATAACCTTCGACCGGGACGGCGACGGCTACTATCGCACAGGTGATTTAATCGCCATCGGCAGGGAGAATGAGCGGGAGGTACTTTACGCTGATGAAATCCTGTTTCTCGTTCAAAATATGATTGCTGACAAACCGCAGCCGTTCATCTACCAGATTCCCCCGAAAGATGACCAGATTCCAGAAGCGTTGTTTTTCTGGGGCGGCGACGATGAAGCCGCAACAGGTACGCAATTGTGGGCGTCGAATTGGATGAAGGAGAAGGGCTTGCCATACCACATCAACATCATGCTCAACAAAGATGGCGAGTTTACCGTGACGCAAGAAGAAGCAGAAGCCATCAGAGCTAATGGACACGAATGTTCACTTCATTACAATTTCATCGACAATTGCCCCCCCCTCGAATTTACGGAAGCCGATGTCAAAAAGCAATCGGATGCCTTTTATGAGACTTACGGATTCCGTGCGATATGTAGTGTCAACCACTGGTGTCGTTGGACGGGTTGGGAGGATGCTGCCAGGTGGATGTACAACGCGGGCGGCAAAGCGGATAACAGTTTCATCCATCACCCTTTGCCGCCGATGAACCCCGCTAATCGGCTTGGGTTTGTGTTCGGCACGAGCTATCCTTTCTACTTTTATGGCGATTACAAACACGACAACGCCAAAATTGATTTTCTCGAAGAACCTATCAGTGCCTACGAAATCGGCTATAGCTCAAGCGAGACAACCGATTTTGACATCATCTACAAATCAGTTGACATGGCGGTAAAATATCACCTTGTGATGGATATGTTCTATCACCCCGTCAATGTAGCCCGTAGTCCCGCGTGCAGGACTGCCATCGAAGAGGTTTTGCGATACATCGAAGAGAAGGGAATAATCGCCGTACACAGGGGCAACGATGGTTTGTGGGAATGGTGGGATAAACGCTCCCGCTCACAGATTGCGGATGTAACCGTTGATGGGGAAACCGTCAGTTTCAAAGCTGCTTGCCAATACGATGAGGGAATGATTGTAAAAGTGCCGATTGAAAAGGTTGCGTCTGTGACTTGCGACGGACAAAAAACAGTATACCAAAACAGAACTGAGTTTGGACGGAACTGGGTTTACTTGATAGTCCCCGCAGGAGCGCATTCTATTGAAATCAGGTAATTGTGGAGCGCAAAAATCTTTGTGTGTATTTTTGCATTAGAGCTACAGATTTACAGCCCGCACAGATTTTTATCAGCATCATATCGGCGCGGGCTGATAATCGGCGGCCATTTTTTCAGTGAAAGTGTAGCAGACTTGTGAAAGGAATAAAAGATGACCAAAGCTATGGAAGTAGACGCAATTACGGCTGCGCCTGGTCAAAAATCGCAGGGTTTTCTCACGGTTGGTGAGATGCAGGATGGTATGCCCATTCGATTGCCTGTTGCTTTAATAAACGGGGTATCAGATGGACCAATTTTGTATTTGCAAGCAGCCAGCGATGGCAATGAGTTAAACGGCATCGCTGTGATTCAGGAAATCTTACGCAAAATCCAGCCGAGTCAGTTGTACGGGGGGATTATCGCCGTTCCTCTGGTAAATTCTCATGCCTTCCATGCCAAGCAGGCACAAAACCCCGTAGACGGTAAAAAGATGAATCGCTGCTTTCCAGGGAAAAAAAACGGTAGTTCCAGCGAGCGAATCGCCTACCATCTTTTTCACAAAGCGGTCAAATTGGCGGACTATTGTATTGACATACATCAAGGTGACGTCAGTCCGATGATAGACGAAATCAGAGTCAGAGTAGGAAAAGATGATGCAACGCACAGCGCGTGTATGGAGTTAGCTAAGGTTTTTGGATTGGGTTACATTCTCGACCAAAAAGGACCAAAAGGACAGTTAGCCCGTGCCGCACCTGCCGAAGGAATACCTACAATTGACCCGGAACTCGGCGGCTGTCACGGTTGGGATGCCGAAAGTATAAAAAAAGGCGTACGCGGTGTCGAAAACATCCTGAAATATTACGGTTTTATTGAGGGAGAACTGATAATCCCACAAGTACACGTCGTCGTCAAGAAATTTACCACAATAATCAGCAATCGCGGTGGTTTTGTCAGATATTTGGCTAAGTTATACGACAGCATCGAAAAAAAGCAAGCAATCGCTGAAATTTCCGACGTATTTGGCAACACGCTGGAAACTGTCAAAGCACCCAAAGCTGGAATATTTTGGTCGCATCATCTCTATCCGATGGTAGCCAGCGGGCAGGTTATTGGAAGTTTAGGAGTTGATGTTGTACACATCTAACTCTCGTTCCGTTGAAGAATAGTGTCCTTACGAAAGGATTTTGGAATGCAAAAAGCAGTTGAAAAAAAGTTTAGCCGCATGCGTCAGGTTCTAAATCTGCAACGGCCGGACCGGATGCCCTTTGGGGATATGGGGTGGGTAGAATATAGGCCGGACGTATATCATTTAGGCGCGCCGGAATTCGTTGTCGCTCCCGGCGAGGTAGGCGTGTCGCGGGATGGCAAAAAGAGATATACGCGTGATGGTGGTGTGTGGGCGGTAGGTGACAAGGAAAAGTACAAGGACTACAATGATGTTCTAAAAGTTGACCTTGAGATATTTGAAGTGGAGGAAGTTAGTTCCGCAATGTTGAACAAAATGGAGCGGCTTTTCGCTGCTAAAGCCCAGACGTGTTCTCCTGTGCCGATGCACTACGGTACGCTGATTACCCGGGCTACGATAGAATTTGGATGGGAGCCGTTTCTTATAGCCTCCGCTGTTGAGCCGAGAAGATTTGGTAAAATCCTTGACCGGTTTGGTCAAGCGTCGTTGGCTGTAGCGCAGGGGTGGGCGGAGATTGGGGACATAGAGTTGATAACTATCCACGATGATATTGCTTGTACGCGGGGTGTTATTATGAACCCTCGGTGGTATCGTGAATATGTATTTCCGTGGTATCGGCGAATTTTTGACGCTATTCATGAAAAAGGCAGAAAAGTGCTGTATGTCTCTGATGGTAACTACATGCCGGTGCTGGACGATATGCTGTCAACTGAGCCAGACGGATTGTATATTGAAAGTTCGTCAATGGCCCCGAGGGAGTTCATGCGCAGGGCTGGAAAGGACAAGTTCTTCCTGATTAAAAGTGATTCTCGAAACATTGATTTTGGTACCCTTGACGACATCTATAAGGAACTCAAAATACTGCGTGAACTCCATGAGGAATTCCCTGGAATGATGATGTACAGAGGCGGCGGCAATCCCAAACCCGGAAATGCGGAGGCTTTCAATCGTTATTTCCAGGAATTATTGGTTTATGAAGGTTAAAGGGACATCCATCTGCTACTTTGTTTGCCCAAAGGCTAATGCCGTTTGGAGTTTTAAATGATATTCATAACAACAATGCATGTAGCAGCAACCCTATGTGGTTGCCTCGGTCGCCTGCTGCTACACTCGTAAGTAGTAAAAGACGCCGCGGCTATGCGCGGCAAAATGAGAAAGGGGAAAGGATATGATTGATTTGACCTGTTTGATTGCGTCACTGGCTGTGTCGGGAGTGAGCGTTTTAGGGGCGGAGCTTTTTGAGGACGTACATGCTGTCAAATGGCCGAAGGCAGTCCACGGCTACCGCGGCAGAATGGGTGACATCATCCAGCTCAAGGATGGTTCGTTGCTCATGTCCTACACAGAGAACGGCATTATGGGAATCAAGTCAACTGACCAGGGCAAAACCTGGGGGACGCCCTTCACCCTGGTGTTTGACCCAAAGCCGCCCGCAAAAGGATATTACTGCCATCCCAGTTTCCTGCGGCTCAAAGATGGCCACATCCTGTTGTCCTACATCTACAGCACACATCCCACCACTCCGTATTACGGACACAACTACTACCGTCGTTCGGCGGACGAAGGGAATACTTGGACAGAACAATTCGTGATGACGCCTCATCCCGGCTACGTTATCGTACACAACGACAGGCTGTTTGTGCTGTCCACTGGACGAATCGTTGCGATGGCGGAGTATAAGGCCTATCGACCAAATACGGATGACCACGGGGGTTTTGTTGGGATTGCCTTCTACTCCGATGACAATGGATATAGTTGGCAAGTGAGCAAAAACGTGGTGGACATGCAACCAATCGAGGTGCAGGAGGCGGACGGCGTCGAACTCAAGGACGGGCGCGTAATGATGTTCGCCCGCACTTACAGCGGACACCCCATCCGCGCCTACTCGAACGACGGCTGTGAAACTTGGTCTGAGGGCAAGGAGATTAAGGAACTGGAAATGCCTTACGCAGGTTTGCCCACCGTGAAGCGCATCCCCTCCACAGATGATATGTTGTTCATCTGGATAAGCGAGAGGGCCGTGGACAAGGAAAACCCCAAAATCCATAGACGTTGCGCTCTCACATCAGCCATTTCCAAAGACGAAGGCAAAACTTTCACCCATTTCCGAAACATCCGCCGTAACCCCGAAGACGATTTCGGATACCAGTGTGTTGAGTTTATCAGCGCTGACATGGCTCTCGTCGGCTACCACGCTCGCGACGGTATTCACGTTGCGCGCATCGGAATTGACTGGTTCTACGGAAAGGATTGAGCCTTCGGAAATAGGGATACGAGTTTTGCACTTAGACGACTGAAGTTGTTACTACACTGGAAATCACAACGGTAGTAACGAATTCATTCGTTTTTAGGAGGAAAGAATTATGAAAGTAGTAAAGAGTTACACAATTATAATTCTATTATTTGCCGGTTTCAACATCGCTTTTGCAAATACGCTGTTAGTTGACGATTTTGAAAGCGGCTTGAATTGGGTTATTACTAATATAGACGGCGAAGGAAAATGGGAAGTTGTCGTCGAAGATGGTAACTCAGTGCTCAGAGTAGATGCCCTCGGCGGCGCATGGACAGGAGCAACTGTTGATGCTGTTGCCGGCTTAAACGAATACGATGAGTTGTGGGCTACCTGTAGATTCAAAGCAGAGCAAGATATAGGCAGTTGCAGCGAACTTGGCCTACTGACTAACCCTGATGAATTGGGAGGCAATTGGTACTTTGCCACCTGTGAGGGTGGTCAAGAAATAGGCATTGACGAATGCGGAATAGCATGGCATGGACGAGTTTCTTATGAGTGGAAATTAGACCAATGGTATAACATGAAAATAATGGTATCGTCTGAGGACGAGACGTTATATTGCAAGATGTGGGCTGTGGGGGAAGCAGAACCCGCCGACTGGCTCACGCAAGAGATTCTCGCCTCTCGGCTTGACGAAGATGGTGTTGGACTAATGAGTTACAACACTATCACATATTTCGACGATGTTGTCGTAGCGGCAAGTGAAGAATCGTTGAACCCAACGTCAGTAGATATGACAGGGAAGTTGTCGACGATGTGGGGTAAGATTAAACTTGCAGACTAACAATTTGCATGATTTTTCGGTAGTGCAGGGGCTGTGAAAGTTGATGAATGTTACTCAGCCCCTGCATTACAATTCACCAGAAAAAGAAAGGTGGTAAATTCCGATGAAGGTGAGAAACCCACTGATTATATTACTTATGTTTGTGTTCAGTTTTTCAGTTTCTAACGCTAAAACGCTCTTCGTAGATGATTTTGAAGGTGGCACGAAAGGGAAGTGGGTTTTTGCTGATTTAGAAGGAAAAGGAAAATGGGAAGCCGCTAAGGTTGAAGGGAGGGGGGTATTTAAGGTAGATTCCACTGGTGCGTGGACGGGCGCAACGGTTGATGGAGTAGCAAGCTTAGGAGACTATGATGAACTGTGGGCTATCTGCAAATTCAGAGTTGAACAAAATATAGGCAGTTGTAGCGAACTTGGCTTACTTACGAATCCAGAAACGTTAAGTGGTAACTGGTACCTTGCTACTTGTGAGGGCGGGAGTGAAGTGGGTATAGATGAGTGTGGAGTAGCATGGCACGGCAGAGTTGCCTATAAATGGGAGTTAGACCAATGGTATAACATGAAGATTATGGTATCGAAAGATACCATGTATGGCAAGATGTGGCCGGAGGGGGAGAATGAACCGTCAAAATGGCTCACCCAGGAAACGCTAACCTCTCACCTCGACGAAGATGGTATTGGTTTGATGAGCTACCACTGTACCACGTATTTTGATGATGTCATCGTCGCCTCAGACGAAAAATCACTGGTACCGAAGGCGATGTCCCAAAAAGGTAAACTGGCTATCTCATGGTGCAAGATAAAGTCAAGGTAGTAAGAAGGGTTAAGCGGCTCCGGCTGTTTGGGATTGCAAGCGACCAATGCCATGAGCTTTTTTCGCTTTGTGTGCTCATAAAAAACATTTTGGAGTGCAATGACTTTTATTTTTCAACGATAATCGTTGAAATCCAAAATAGTATGTAGCGGACATTCTCCATCCGTCCATTGGCGAACATACGGTGGCTGGACAGAGATGCGCCGCTACATCCCACGCGCAACGTTTTTCAACGAAATCACCAATCACCGTTCTACATCCTGCTTACCCTGTTTTTGAACTTTTCACACACGCTCCTACGGTGTGGCTGGAACTTTCACAGCACGCCCCTCCTTCGCCGACTGATTCCCTGCGATAGTAACAGCCGCGCTCTTCAAGCCGTCCAGATAAGGTGACCGAACGATAGAAGCGTCGCTCGTTTTGATAGCTTGAATGAACGCCTCATCAATGGACGGAACCGGCTCATCGTCAACTTCGATCTCCGCCGCACCTTCTGGAACTATCTGCAAGCCGCTATACCGCAGCATGATATGTCCTTCCAGAATGAAGTCCAATCTGCCAGAACCGCCGCCTTTTGTGAAGGCGCAACTTGTTGTGATGTAACCGATTGCGCCGCTTTCAAATATTAAGGTCAAAATCTCTGCATCGGGGACAGTGTGGTTCTCCTGGTCAATATTTACGCGCAGGGCGTCTTTTTTAAATACCTCCACGATGTCTCCTGCTAAATATCGTATCAAATCCACCTGGTGCGTTGCCATCTCATGAAGCATTCCGCCTGATTTATCCATCATTCGCCACCAATGCGTCGGGCCGCCTGGTATTCCACCCCACCGCTCGCATGCAATCATGCCGATGGTTTTATCCGCCAAAAACTTCCTCGCTGCATCAGCATTGTTGCTATATCTCGAACCGTATCCGACAGAAGTGATGACACTGGCTTCCTTTATGGCTTCGCCAATTTTAATGCCTGTCTCCACATCAAGGACTACCGGCTTCTCCACAAAAATGTGAAAACCCTTCTTGGCAGCAAGTATCTCCGCATCTGAATGGGCAAACGGCGGGATACAAACATACATGCCGTCGAGTTCTTCCTTATCAATCATCTTCCGATAGTCGGTATATGCCCTGCCTCCGAATTTTTCCGCTGCCGCTTTTGCCTTAGCTTCAACAACGTCGCACAAGGCTGTAATTTCAACGCCATCTATCTTAGAGAGATTATTGAGATGGTGATTGGCAATTCCTCCTGTCCCTACAAATCCTATTTTTACTGTTTCTAACATTTTTAACATCTCCTTATCAATTTTTCACATCTGCATAATATATCAAAGTAAGTTGAGTTTGACAAGGGAAAAATGTGATAGCCCCAAGTTTCCCCTATCCTAAAAGGACAGGTTGAAATCCAACTCGGTCAACGCTGACCAGTCGGTAAAGCGTATTGCCACGCTTGCCCTCATACGCCTCCGAATGGAATAAGCCATGCAGATGTCCATAGACGACAACCTCCGGATTGCATAAGTCAATTACATTAGTGAACGGACTTTCGAGCATATCACGATAAAGTGGGGGGAAATGTGTAGCGACAATCAACGTAGAATTTTCGTCGCTTAATTTCTTAGCTTCTTCGATTGACATCGCCAAACGCCCTACCTCGCGCGCAAGGATTTTCTCATCATGTTCCGTCCACCCGCGCGGCTGTTCGTTATTCTCTGGAGATTCTATATCGGCGGTGATTGTCGCCCTTTTCCTCGTTACACTCGGTGGGTGGGAAAGTCGGGGTTTCACGAAGTGAAAGGGCGACACCCGACTTTCCCACCCAAAACTTGTGGAGGGAAAACACCAGCCGCGCGTACCTGCTACAAGTACGTCATTCATGCGAAAGGCTGAATTTTGAATGAACTCAATCCCTTCAG
>CAZRLY010000198.1:0-11521 GCA_964601015.1 uncultured bacterium | reverse complement strand
TTGTACAATTGTGCGTTTTTTCCTTGATATTATGAACGCTATACTGTATACTATTAGTAATGAAACGATATACTTTTTACTTGCCGGAACAGCAAATGAACATTGTCCGTAAGTGGGCTAAGCAATCAGGTTTGAGCATGTCGGAACTACTTAGACGTGCCATAGACGATGCACTAAAAAACTATGTATCTGACATTCAAAGCAAAAGTCCGAACCGACAATAAAACAAAAGCAATTCTCAATAACCTCTGCTTCTCTGCTACCAAGTTGTATAACACAGTCAATTATCATCTACGCTCAGAGTGGCAGCAAAGTAGAGCAGAATATGAGATGAATTGCACTCAGTACAAGAACTATGAGCATCACTTTGGTTATGACTTACTGCCTTATGAGAAGCCTAAGATACCATTATACGGCGTAAAGAGTAAATTCAAGGACAATCACTGGGCATTGAATCTATACTCTCAATCTGCTCAAGCTGTAGTCGAAGAAGTTATCAATGCTTACAAATCTTGGTTTGCTCATCGCAAAAAAGGGAACTCTCAAGCCAACCCACCGGGCTTCAGACCAAAAGCAAAACTTAGTCCTGTTACATTCAAAGAATCGTCCATCAAACTATCTACCAAGAATAAGAACTCTTTGTTGCGTCTCTCTCTCGGAACCAAGAGAGAGGATAAATTACGGAATATAACACTCAAGATAACCCATCGCAACCCTCTCCCTGAAGGTGTTCTCAAGACCATCAAAATTACCTACGATACTGTATCTGGGAACTACTACGCCCATCTGGTAATTGACGTCCCTACAACTTTAGAACAAATTCAGCTTTTCCCCACAAACGTAGTTGCAGTTGATTTAGGACTTAACAACCTCATCACCGCAACCTTTACTGACGGGACCGCTTGTATCATCAGTGGTCGAGAACTCAAAGCCATCAAGCGGTACTGGCAAAAACTGAGAGCAAAAGTCAAGTCACCGTCAGTCACAAAACGGAAGCCCTCAAGACGATATAATCAAGTCTGTCGCAAGGAATCAAGACAAATAAGTCACCGCTTACATATCATCTCCAAAGAGTTTGTTAAACTATGTGAAGAGAAGTGCGTAACGAATATTGTCTTTGGCGACTTGAGCGGCATCCGTGATAAAATCAAATATTCAAAGCGTCTCAACCAACAGTTGCATAATTGGAACTTCGCTCAACTTGTTGAGTTCATCACCTACAAAGCCAAGAGGTTTGGTATCGTCGTTGAACGTATCAGCGAAAGGTACACATCCCAAACTTGTTATGCTTGCGGGACTGTTAAGAAGTCCAATCGCAAGACAAGAGGCTTGTATGTCTGCGACTGTGGCAATCGTATCAATGCTGACCGTAATGGTGCAAATAACATCCTACAAAGGTATCTCCGTAATCGGAGTAGTGGTAGTGTGGCACTGCCCGTAGTAACATTGGTGCTTTCTCGGACCAATGCACATTGTCTACGCACTTATAAACATTCTGAGCTTCGCAAGGCTTCATGAAGCCCCTTCTGATTCTTTGAATACTAAGGGGAGAATGTCACGTAACCCTCGGCGTTGGTACAATCTAAATTCCACCTTTCTCTCTGACACACTAAAAAGGTACCTCTTCCTTTATTTCCGCAGAGTCGCAATAATCTTTCTCGTCATTACCACGGTACATCTGTAGTTTCTGCTCCAACCAATCATGGCGTTTCTCATACCAGTCGCGTTGGCGTTCTAACATTTTCTTTCTTTCTACGTTCTGGGCTACCTCAACTTCTATCTGGGCTAACTTTTCTCCGAACAATTCCAGCCCTTCCTTATCTCGCGTCCAGGTGCGAAGTAAATCTCTTTCTACAACTAAGTCGCCTAAATCCTCTAACTCTTTTTTAACACAGTTAAGCTCCCAGGAAGTTATACTCAACATTGATGTTATCATCAGTTCTTCTTTTGTCATGAGAATCTTATATCCTTCCATTCTATTTTGGGGGGACGAACCTTTCCCCATACATATCAAGTTAAACATAAATGAGTGGAAACGACAAAGGGGAAAGTCGAAAAGCGAAAGTAATCTAAAATGCGGAATTCTCTTAAAACTCACCCTCACTTTCCATCTAACCCCTGCTTCAACCGACTTCCGCTCAACGCCCTACTCTTTCCGGTTGTCTTAATCTGCTCGTTGATAGCCTTGTCCATTACCTGTTATTTTGTAAAGCGCGTCAGCGGCGTTGAAGTGGATGTCCGCATCTTCGTCGTCAAGTTGCCCTTTCAGTACGGAGACAGCCGCTTGATTTTTTGCTGTTCCAAGCTTTGCTGTTCCAAGCGCGGTCATTATGTCCAGTCGGAGATTTTTCTTGTCGGTTTTCTCCAATTCACTAACCAAAGCTGAAACGGCTTCTGCATTGCCGATATTTCCCAATGCTATGGCGGCATCCCTCCTAATCTCCACATGGACGGAGGTATCCTGTAAAATCTCTGTTAAATCTTTTACGGTTGCGGGCGATGCCATCGCCCCTAACCCTTGCGTGGCGGCTCGTCGCATATCCTTGACTTTTTCAATATCCTTCATAATATCGACGAGGGTTTTAATTTGGCTTGGCTGTTTCGTCTCTCCCAGCGCTCTTGCTGCCGCGTAAATTACGTCCGCGACCGAATCTGACAGGGCTTCATTTAATCTCTTTATAGCTTCATCGGTTCCCGTCCTGCCGAGAGCCAGTGTAGCATACGCCCGAATGGTATTGGATTCCCATGTATCGTCCAAACGCTTAATCATCTCTGGTGCTGCTTGCGGGGATAGCGAAAATTCTCTCGCCGCATTGACAAAAACCTCCCAGGCGACATTGCGTTTGACGCTGTCTATCACGGTTATCGTGTATTCTGTCTTGTCCACAATGACTTTTTCCAGAACTTCAGCGGCACGGACATCGCCGATATTTTTCAATGCTGTTGCTGCATTTTTCCTGGCGGTGGGATGCGCGCCTCTATCAGCGAGAATGTTTATCAGCCTTTCAACTGCTTTTTTGCTTTTTAGTTTGCCCAAAGCTGTGATAGCGGAATACTGTAGCGTCCCTATTTCGGTATTCAGCACTTTTAGTATGGTGTCTTCGGCTTTGGTGTCGTTTAGCTTCCCCAAAGCGGCGATAGCGCTGTTTCTGATGGATGCGTCCTCCAGCAGGTTGTCTACTATCCGCACTAACGGTTCGACAGCGCGCGCATCTTTGATTTTACCCAGAGCGACTACAGCACTGTTGCGTATCTCCAGGTTCTCATTATCCAGCATAGCCAACAAAGGTTCTACGGCTTTTTCATCCCGGAGTGTTCCCAGCGAATCTGCTGCCCTTGCCCTGACCGATTTCCATTCTTGCTCATCGTTGAGCATCTTGATGAGCGGTTCTACTGCTTTCCTCTGTTTAAGTCCGCCTAACAATGCGGCAGCGCGTTCCCTCACGATAACGCTTTCGTCCTGAAGCGCTGCTATCATCTCATCTACGGCGGATGCAGTTGCGATAGTGCCTATGGCATGGGCGGCTTGTCTTCGGACATGAATGTATTCTTTTCCTTTGGATTTTAGCGCGGAGATAAGGGGTTTGGTAGCGATAGCACCGTCTTTTATCAGTGCGGTAACTACCTCAGTTATGACGGTTTCAGTTTCCTTGTTTTCATCGCTTTTGTGGGGTTGGCTCTTGAGTATATCCACCAACCCTTCGGCTGCTGATTCAAATTTTACCTCCCTGAGTCCTATTGCCGCGCTCTTTCTGGTAGTTTCGTATTTGTCCTTTCTCAATGCGTATAGCAGCGGTGCAACGACTTTTTCGCCTTTGATTTTTCCGAGGGCAACGGCAGCTTCGTTTCGGACGATGCCTACATCATCATTTTTGAGGGCGTCTATCAAGGGGCTGATAACTTCGTCGCCCTTAATTTCTCCCAGAGCATAAGCAGCACTTTTGCGCACCGCTGCTCGCTTATCGTCCTTGAGCGATTTTATCAGGGGTTTTAGTACCTCTTCTCCCTTGATTTTCCCCAGTGAAATGGCAACCTCGCTTCTAACCAAACTCGGAATGGGCTTAACGTCCGTCCATTGTTGGTAGTTTGGATGCCAATCGACATTTAACCTCTCAATCTCTTCGTTCAACTTTGTGGTAGTATGATATTTGCCTTTGATGTGGCGTTTAAATCCCTTGATGTCGTCTCGCAAAGTTGATAATACCCACAGCATTGGCGGAACGGCTTTTGGCGGGACAGAGTCCGCCGCTACATGGATTTCGCCCAACGCCCATGTAGCCTTTTGTCTTACCAAATCGGTCTCATCTTCGGAGAGCATAACCTTTATCATCAGGTCAACTGCCTCCTGGGGCTTGATTGTACCCAAAGTAGTAATAGCGGCGTTGCGCACCGTTTCCCGTTCGTTTTTATCTGAAGCAATTCTGATTAATTTTGCAACAGCCTCAGCATCATTTACATTTATCTTACCCAAAGCTGTGATAGCGTTTATTCGAGTTTTTTCATCGGCACTTAACGCCTTTGTCAAGGACTTTACGGCACTTCGTTCTTTCATCTTTCCAAGTGCTCCTGCGGCATTTGCCCGAACCTCTTTGCTTTTATCACTATTTAGTGCTGAAATGAGAGCCTCAACAGCGCGCAAGTCGTTTATGTTGCCGAGTATCGAAGCAGCGTGGATGCTTATGTTATTTAGCGCATTGCCATTTGCGAGCGCTTCACTTAGCGGTTCGACTACAGCGCCCCCTATATTTGTCAAAGCGGTGACAGCACTCGCCCGTAAGTCATCGTCATCCAGCAAATTTATCAGGCGATTGATAGCATCGTCAGATTTTATGTCGCCTTTTGCCAAAATATTGCTTAGAATTGTGATGGCGGAGGATTGTACGCTGTTACGCCGCGCTTCTAATCTATCCTCGTCGATGTATACATTAACTATATAATCAAAACCATCTCCTTTAATATTCTGGCTGGCACCCTTCTGAACCGTTTCATCTTTATCAGGGATAACATTGGTAGCCTTTTCCTCTAAAACCTGGATTAAATCATCCACCGCAGGCCGGCCGATATTCGTTAGCGCGCTGATGGTGACTGCATTCACGTAAGCGTTATCGTCTGCCAGTAGTTTTATCAACTCAGGAACCGCTGCCTCTGCCTTTAATCTACCCAACATCGCTGCCGCATGCATGCGCGCCTGTGCTATGTTAGTTTCCAGGACGAGTTTTAAAGGGGCGATAATCTGCTCACTACCTATCATCCTTAACGCAATAGGCACACTGTACAAAATTTCAAAATTTTCATCCTTGTTGGCGAGCAATATGGTTAATGGTGCAATAGCCCTTGTCGCCTTCAGCTTCCCTAAATACAACACGGACTGTCTTCGGATGGACGGAGAATCATTTTGCAGTTCGGCTATTAGCACGTCAACCGCTTTTTCACCCAACGTCAAAATTTTCTCAGAGGCAATTTGCCTGGTGTTTGCGTCATAACTACTACCCGCTTCCAACATCGCCTTGACGAAAAGCGGGGTAGAATTCGTTGTAATATTTTGTACCCACGCTTCGCCGTTTTTCTCTGCTTCATTTATCGTTTTAACGAGAAGGCCGGTGCTATTATTCCTTTGACGGATTAAGGTTTCTAAGTGTTCCAATTCGTCATCATCCAGTTCCGTCTCCCGGCTCTCCAAGTCCGTTATTTCAGCATTGAGGGGGGCGATGTATTCAAGTACCTTTCCCAACGCTGTTCGCCAATCGCCTGCGTTCTTTTTGTCCATCACCGCCAGAATCTCAGAAGTACATCGTGCCTCTGCGTTGTCTGGTTCAGCATCAACGGCAAACTGAATTTCCTCTTTCGCTGCCTGGTATTTTGACTTTGCAATCAAGTCCCTGGCATTTACAAGATTTTTGTTCTCTTTCTGCCCACAACCTATAATCAAGGTTAAAGCAAATAACATTAACAAGATTTTGTACGGATATTTCATCGTTTCCTCCTGGTATATTTAAGGGCCCACATTGTAGGTCAATTTTTCTTTCTCGACATTAAAAATTCGAGGCTTTTATCAAAATCGAAATCAGCATTTCGGCTTTGATTATAGCATATTTTCCGCCTTCATGCAAGATGCAGATACTAAAAATTATCTGATTTCTTGCGCTTGGATTGCCATGAGTACCTGTTTTGTATTTGCGTCAACGCCCACGCACAAAACGACTAATCTCGTTGAATGGCTGTGAAGTTCGATACTTCCCAACTGCCCTCGCTTAAAATGCTCTTTAATTTGCCATGCTGATACAATGTTGGGTTTCAGGTGCAGTTCTTTAGGTGCTCCTACTGTTCCATCCTCACGATAAAACTTTGCTTGAGCTTTAACAATTTCACTTCCGGTATTAGTGGCAAGAAGATGGATTTGCAAGTTATCGGAAGGTGAGTGCCAACTTACGGTGAGATTTTCCGCTGTCTGGCCAGTTGCAGGAAGGAGACGAGGGGGATTTTTGTAGTTGACGGCGACTGGGATGTGACTCTGAATTTTTAATATCCCGTTGCTCAAGCAAACGTTTGTTGGCTTTACATAATCCAAAAGGTTAAGCAAAATGGTTCCATGTTGCGGCAACAGCTTTTTGGCTTGAGCGAGAAGGTTGCCTGAATTGCTCAAGAAATCTATCTGTACAACCGGCCCGTAGCCATAAGCGTCCGTAATTATGAGTTCTTCCTCTGCATTGGCGTAGCGGCGCGGCTCTGTCCCGCCAGCGGCTCTGTCCCGCCAGAAGTTAAGATAAAGAAAATTGCCCGCTCGTTTTTCCACTATATCGTCCAAAATACAATCAACTGGAACGGCGTTTAACTGAAAGGGACAGAGCCCGTCCACTACTCCGATATCAGGGTGAAATTGAGCGTATTGGCAAATGACGTTGCCTTCGATAACTTTTAGGACTGCTTTGCCTGTCTTTCGGTACTTTATGAGCGATGAGTCTGGGGATAGCAACGGTGGAAATATTACAGAACGAGCTTGGGCTTGATTGGCGTCTGCTTTTGAATCATTCCCGTTGCTTGCTAATATTTCCACCCTGGATTCGCTGGCTATAACATCTATTTTATTCTCGTCAAGGTATTCGTTCAATTTTAAGTTGACCGTTTCTTGTTTGCTAATTTCCCTTCTGAGTTCGGCAATCAACTCGCCGCTTTGAGAATACAAGCAAAGCTCAATAATAGCACCGGAAATCTCACACTCTGATGATACGTCGGAGACGACAATGTAGCTTGAAGATGCTTCGGTGAAATCGTAGGGGATGCAAAATTGGCGGTATTTCGTTAGTGGTTGAAGCGGAGTCGCCCATACGTTGCAGGGGGATGTTTTGCCCTTTTTGGAAATGTGCCAATATCTACTAACTACCCCGTCAGAATCGCTGGTCAAGATGATGAGTCCCGTTTCATTCAGGTAATCCCTCACATTGATGTCTATGCTCCCGTGGGAACGCAAAATCTTACGTGTGCTATTTTTATGCGTCCCAGCACTGTCGTAAAAGTCCACTGTAATGGTTGGCGCTACTCCAGCAGCGTCGGTAATCAAGATGTAATCTGAAGCGTCCTCTTCGATGGGAAAGTGACTGACGGCAAATTGGGTGTCGGCTGCCGCTGGAAGCGAAATGAGCGTGAATAGTAACAGACACGCACAGAAGTATTGGGCTGAGAATTTTAGCATTGTTATCATCTCCTAAAAATGGCTAACTGAACAACTTTAGCAAACAATCTAAAGTTGGCGTATCTTCATAACTATTTCATTCCAATTCTGCCACCGTTTTCAGAAACGTGGACTGTTCATTAAATTTAAGTAAAACATTTGAGTTTCATAGGCAACTTCTGCAATTATATCTGCAATTGACTTGATTTCTTCTTTACCCATTTTCTCAAATTGAAACCTAATTCCTTTATGTTTTGCAGTGGTTTTCATTCTTGTACTTTTACCTTTTTCATCTGATGCTGCCCAAAATGAATGCACCAAGCGGTTCCTTTTCGCTTCCACATCCATAAGTTTGACACGCAGTTTGCTTAGTTCTGTATCATCTTTATCTGGAAAACGATGCCTAAATAAGCAACAGAATAGATCGACTTTCCTTCTAAATGACAATTCGGCAGTTACAATTTGCCCTGTTCGTTGTTCTTGCGCGTTATTTCCAAACAAAAAGATCCATATACCGAATGATAAACTTTCTTCCAACATTGCAAAATTCACCGTTACGGCACCAATAGGTTCAAGCAAACTGTTATCTATCGCGGGTATCAGTTTTTTCTCTTCCATTTCTGATCTCCTCTAAATGAAGCGCTACTGGCTCCAAAATATACTGGCATTATAACTGCTCCTCATGTTCAGAAATTATCAAATCGGATAAATCCCTCGCTCGCTTCTCCTCGTTGTTTCCTGCTTCCGTTAACTACCAGCTATCACCAATTTCGTAAAATCAGCTATCAAATAGAGCCAATCGGCGAGTTTGTTCAATAACGCCAGCCGGTTTTCACGCAACTCCTTTTCCTTCGCCATGACGAGCACCTCGTTAAAGAAATTGTCGATTGCCGGTTGCAGGGAGGTGAGTTTGTCCAAAATATCGGGATATTTTTTTGCTCCTGCCAATTTCGTCAGGGCAGGTTCAAGTTCGCAAATTTCACTATAGAGTTGTTTTTCAGATTTTTCAATGAGCAGCCCTTCATTTACCTGTGTATCGCTTCTCTCTGGTATAATCCTGATAGTCCTGTAAAAGGCGGGGTAGATGGTATCAAAATCGTCGCGTTTTCTGAATTCTGTCAGGAGTTCGGCACGTTCCAGCGCATCTACAATATCCGTAGCGTCGGCGGACAACACAGCATCGGCGACATCGTAAGAGTAGCCGCTTTCCCTGAGAAGAACACCAATTCTCGTTTTGAAAAAATCCAACACCAGCGATTTGGTTTCAGCGGAGATTTTATCCCCGTACAGTTGGACTGCCTTTTCGACTGTTATGTCCAGTGGGATGTGAAAGTTTTTATCGTGGCTGATTCTTGCGATTCCAATAGCCTGGCGACGCAAAGAAAATTGGTCACCTGCACCTGTGGGGACTTCTCCGATTCCGAAGTAGCCTGCGATGGTATCCAGTTTGTCGGCGATTGAAACGATTGCGCCGATGTCCGTTTTGGGCAGTTGGGCATCGGCGGCGAGTGGCTGGTAGTGTTCCTCAATGGCGGTTGCTACCTCTTCATATTCGCTTGAGTTTGCCGCGTAGTATTTGCCCATAGTTCCCTGCAATGACGGGAATTCTATCACCAGTTGCGTTGTCAAATCCGCTTTGCAAAGGTAAGCCGCTCTGGCAGCCTTTTTGGTCGCATTTTCGTCGAAGCCGAGTTGTTCACACAAAAGGATTGCCAATTCTTTGACTCGACAGGATTTTTCGTAGAGGTTGCCAAGTTTTACCTGGAATACTACATTTTTGAGTTTATCTACCTTCTCCGCTAATCGTGATATTTGGTCTTCCTGATAAAAGAACTCGGCGTCGTCCAACCTTGCTCCGAGTACGCGTTCATTGCCATGTCTTACGCCGTCGAAATTTCCGTCGGTGCCGTTGGATATTGTGATGAATTTCGCAAGCAGTTCCGACTCGTTTTTCCAGCAGGGAAAATACCGCTGGTGTGATTTCATGGAGGTTGTCAAGACTTCGCTCGGCAGTGATAGGTGTGATTCGTTGAAACTGCCCATAATCGCCTGCGGATATTCCACTAAAAAGGTTACCGTGTCTAAGATTTCTTCGTCGATGATGGGCGCGCAATCGTTATCCAGCATGAACTGTGTTACCTGCTTCTGAATCTCATTGCGTCGTTCTTCGTGAGAAACCCAAACGTACGCATCACGCAATTTCTGAATATAGTCCTGTAAATCAGCGTCCACCAGTTCAATTGCGCCAGAACTTAGGGAGCGGTGTGCGATTGTCTGCCTGCCGGAAACGAGCATATCCAACGCAAAATCGACTACTTCGTCGCCGAGCAACGCTACAATCCATCTTATTGGGCGAGCGAAACGGAGATTGCTCCAGCGCATCGTCTTTGGGAAGTTGAGTGATGTGATGAGCGTTGGCAAGTGTTCCTGTAGCAATTCGATGGTAGCACGTCCTTTTTCTATCTTCCTGACGCAGACATATTCGCCTCTGTCAGTTTCTACAGTATCCAAATCATCAACCGAAACGCCTTGACCGCGTGCAAACCCCTGCGCGGCTCTGGTTGGGTTGCCGTCTTTGTCGTAGGCGACGCTCTTCGGCGGGCCGATAACTTCGACGCTTTGGTCAGTTTGCATCGTTGCTATCCCCTCAATAGCTAACGTCAGCCGGCGCGGCGTACCAAGAGAGCGAATTTCTTTGAATGGTATTTTGTTCTCCTTCAGTAGTTCAGATGCTCGTTTTTCCAATTGCTCTAGGGCGGGCAAGATATACGAAGCGGGAATCTCCTCCGTTCCGATTTCTAAGAGAAAGTCGCTTTCCGCAACAATACGCTTCGCTGATTGTTGTGCTCCTCCTTCTGCAACAATACGCTTCGCTGATTGTTGTGCTCCTGTCGTCCAGAGGTTCATCATCGGGAAACCCATCTCCTCGCGTTGTTTGACGTAAGCGCGCGCACATCGCCGCGCCATGTTGCGAACCCGTTCGATGTAGCTCACTCGCTCTGTGACGCTGATAACGCCGCGTGCGTCAAGCATGTTGAAAGTATGCGAGCATTTGAGTATATAATCCAACCCAGGCAACACCAAACCGTTGTCCAAACATACTGACGCTTCACGCTCGTAGGTGTCGAACAGCGAAAACAACATCTCAACGGTAGATACGCCGAAATGGTATTTGGAATATTCTACCTCGCTGATGTGATGAACATCGCCGTAAACCAGTTTGTCGTTCCATTTGATGTCGAATATGCTGTTTACATCCTGCAAATACATGGCAATTCGTTCAAGCCCATAAGTCAACTCAACCGAGATTGGCGTGAGTTCGAGGCTGCCCATCTGCTGAAAGTATGTGAACTGGGTGATTTCCGCACCGTTCCACCAGACTTCCCAACCCAAGCCGGATGCGCCTAATGTGGGCGATTCCCAGTCATCTTCTACGAACCTCAAGTCATTTTTTTTCGGGTCAATTTCCAAAACCTTCAAGCTATCAAGGTAGAGTTCTTGTATGTCATCGGGAGCAGGTTTCAAAATAACCTGATATTGATAGTATGCGCCTAAACGGTACGGATTATCGCCGTATCGCCCATCAGTCGGTCGACGCGATGGCTCAACGTAAGCTACCTGCCACGGTTCTGGGCCCAAAGCTCGCAGTGCAGTAGCAGGATTGAACGTGCCCGCGCCTACCTCGATATCCAAAGGTTGTTGAATGATACAGCCGTAGTCTGACCAAAATTTTTCTAACGCTAAAATGATTTCTTGAAATGTCATGGTATGTTCACACCTCAAATTAAATCAAAATCCATTAAGTAAGTTCTAAAAAAGGGATTACACTTTTATCTGCGTGGAGCATGGAAC
>CAZRLY010000197.1:0-11586 GCA_964601015.1 uncultured bacterium | reverse complement strand
AGGATAACTCAGGTCAGAAAGTAGCATCAGGTTTGTATTTCTACACCTTACAACTTGGCGACTTTAAGGCTACCCGTAGAATGCTTATTATGAAGTAGCCCATTTGGACAACGTTACAAAAGGGTCTGCACCATTAATCAACATATTGGACATTTTTGTGCATCCAGATATTGAAAAAAAGCGTTTGTGAAGGTAATGGGGTTTGGGGGTATTGGGGGTTTGGGGAAAAACTTATGAGAGCCAAAGTTTTTTACCCCATTACCCCGTCACCCCATCACTCCAACACCTTCTTCACTCACCCCAACACCCGAATGACTGGTTGCCTAAATTTCTTGTCTATGGACTTTTTACACACCATACTGAGCGACCATTTCTGCGGTTTCAGTTCGAATGGGTCCCGGTTCTCAAACAGAGGGACGACCAATTCGAGGCCGCCAGAAAACTCGAACGTCGTGAACAGGACAGCATCGTCCAAATTGACTGTCAAAAGGATATATCCACCATCGGGATGCGGTTTAAGCAGACAGCGGATGGGCGTGTCGGTGACATGAATGCCCTTGATTTCTGTGACGGCATACGGGATAGCTTCGCCGACGGTTGGCGAAAGCAGGGAAGGTTTGAGCTGTCGGATTTCCCCGTTGATTTGCGCGGCCGCTATCCAAAGGGCTTTCGACTGCGCTAACTGCATCGGTTTGGCCGGTTTTGTTTTCGTCACTAATACGAGTTTTGCGGTTAGCGAGCGCCCGTTTCCTCATAGCTCAATAATTACCCACACAGGGTAACTCTCCCTGGAAATGTTATCGCAGAAGCCAATTTGCCACAATTTAGAAGACACTGAGCTAATGTCTAAGAGTGTGTGTGAGAAGTGTCGAGACGGAGGGACGACGCTACGCCGGAAGCCGTCTGTAGCGGACTTTCTCTGTCCGTCCAGATACCTTCCTATGTCAAGACGGAGGTACGACGGTACATTACATGACTTTTCACACACCCTCTAAAGACGATGTAGCTCATCACCCGCCCACCAACGGCACAAGCCGGATAAACGTAATATTTGTCTGTGGCGTCACGGTGATGATATCATCCAACTTGCGCTGTCGGCCGTCCACGAGAATCAAAAAGACATTCTGCTCAAACGCTTGCAACGCTTTCTGGTATTCTTCCTCTGGGTCAACCTGCCGTCTACGTTTGGAACCTAAGCCTATTTTGCCGACGTCTTGCATCGGTTCAATTTCCTCGTTCCTGAGATACTCCCTTCCATAGTTTGCGCGAGCCCGGCTATTGTACGCGCTCACTTCTTGGTATACTTTTTCGGCGATGAATTCGGATATAGAAATCTTGCGTTTGGACAGTGTAATTCTGTAGTTTTCCACACCTCTTGTGAGTGTGCCAACTGAAGCCAGTTTGATTTCGCATTCGATGTTTTTCATGTCATCCTCCTTTCCGTTATGAAGAGAAACCGAGTTTCTCCGAGAAACTCGGTTTTGGGGCACGATCAATTCAAAGATTTACCGAATAGTATTCGTTTAATCCTCTATATTCGTTGTCATATTCTCCGTCGAATCTGGTTAAGAATCGAACTATCCTTAATCTTATCATCTGATGCTAAAAGCAACATCTTACTCACAACCTCCATGAATTTCATATCCTCATCCTCAAAGGGTAAGAACAACTTCTGTCTGCTCGACTTCTTCTTCCAATCTGGCACAACACAAAGATAACTGCCCGGCTCGATATGGATGTTCGCGCTTGCCAGATGAAGTCGATAGTTTGCCAGTTTGCCTTCGATATGGAGAAAGTTCTCCTCGCCAATTGTGACGTTTTTTAGGCCGAGAAGAACAATGAGGTTGCCGAGAATCTGCTTTCGCGTTCCGATGGTACTTGGAGAGGCGAACGCGTCATCGCTGGTTCCAGCGACACTAACCAATAAATCTCCGTCTCGCATTACCTCGGAGAATAGTCGCGGAGGTACATCCTCCAATGGGATGCCGCGCCAACTGACTTCACCCACCGTCAGCACGTCAGTGTCCGTTAGATATTGATAATGTCCTGAGAGGCCAATGCACGCGACCAAACCCGCTTGGGAAAATTCCTTTCTTGCTTCATTCTCGTCTTCTCCGGGGCACTTCCAAGCGCGATTGCCCAGTAGCGCGCCTGCTTTTCTTGAATCGACGGGACACCCAGCGTACCTGTTACTGAACGTCGCTGTCTCACGTTCGGCGGGGGTGATGATATAGAGTTCCCGGAATACCTGTTTGAACGGCTGCGTAATCTGTTGGGCGAACAGATATTTTTGCCAGGCACTGAGAGTGTCGGCTTGGTAAAGGTCGAATGAATGGGCAACAGCCCATTTTTGAGGTAATGGTAGCGTTCCGCCGGAGCAATTGATGAGCGAGTTTCCATCGGCGGAGAGCAACCCGATAGCGCTGGATTCTCCCGCTAACAAAAGCCGTTCGAGCAGCCCTTTGGATACAGGGTTCTGGATTAGCGACTCCAATTCCGCCTGAGTAAGCCATGTCGCATAAACCATCATGTTCTCCAATGTCTCTCGAAATCGCACATATTGGTCTTTCAGTTCCGCGTGGTATTCCTTGAGTTTGACGAACGCTTCGTTCTTTTTCAAAGCCGCCGGAGCGTTCTTTAGTTGTTTGTCGCCGCGAGAATATTTCAATTCGGCTTTGCCTCCCTCAAACTCCAGTCGCGCTTCGTACTCGCCGGCCATAATGTGCGTCTCAATCTCCGCTTCACGCCCTTCACGCATCTTTGCTTCCATCGCCCATTCCAGCGCGGTCAAGTCATTATATTCGGATACAGCCAGCAGATTTTTAAGCCCAACAGCGCCGGCAGCGCGTTCGTGGCTTTTGCGTTGGGCTTTGTAACGGTTGGCTTCTTTCGCAAATTGGCGTAGCGCAATGTAGCGCTCGAGGATATCTTCGCCGGGCAACGCGCCGAGTGCCTTTACCGCTATTTGACTCCGTTTGGCAAACCGTTTCTCGACTTCCTCTCTATTCCTTCCCAACGTCGCTTCGATGATAAAGATGGATTCGTTTAGCCCGACGTTTTGCGATTTTAGCAAACGCATCACCTTTTTGTAACGTTCCTCGCCGAGCCCATCGTAAATACCCTTTATTTTGTCTCTATCAACCACCCCGCTCTCTTCATCAGACGATGGGCGGATGCCCGAACGCCACTGCCCTGTATTGAATCCTGTCAGTTCGTGGAGATAGTAAATCAACTCCTCCAACTTCGTCCAACCGAGCGTCTGACAGATTTCCTGATGCCATTCAAAAGAATGACTCAACCCAACGAGTAGCGTCTGTTCGGAAAACCCTTTCAATGCGCCAATCACATCGTCATGAGGTATCCGCTTAAATTCAACCCCTTCGGGAGCCTCTTTCTTTAGCCGATAAGACAGAATGTATCGGAGAATCCCTTTCCTGCTCTCGATAGCGCTGATACTCCAATTTGTTGCAGCTTCCTTTTTGGAAATCGACCTGATTTTGTTGGATTCGATATGTTCCAGAATCTTAAGCAATGGCTCTACCCCGTAAAAATAACCGAATTGGCAAAGGAGAAAATTTTCATCATTAAAATCTTGCAAGAGTTTCTCGCTCAAGCGGCAGAGGTAATTCTGTAGTATCAGAGGCACATTCCAAAAGGAAGCCTGAGAAACGTCCCGTAACAACTGCAAACCGCTACGTTTCAGCCCCTGCTTAAGGACAATCGCCTTGAACTCCTGATAACTCAAGGCATCCTTCTCAACGAGTCCGGGGAGCAGGTCGCTCAAATGGGAAAGCCTGCCACCAGTTGGATTGATAAAAAGTTCATTTTTCAGGAAACGCTCCCTCAGAACTGTTGTTGCTTGCTCACTGCGCATTCTGTTAAGCAAATGCAGAGAATCTCTGTTGGATTCCGAAATCAAGCTTGCATCGGGAGAGTGGTCATAACGCGGCATCCTCTCCGGCCATTTTCGCGCCTGGATTTGTCGATGCTTGTCCAGAATCGCCATCAGTGTGTCGAAGTTACTCGTTGGGACAGTTTCTCTAAACCATACATCATAAATCACATAGCGGATTCTAGCGCGAATCACATCGAATACGGGAAAGTATGTTGCCCAACTACTATGTTCACTCGCCTGATATCTCACGCTACCTAATATCTCCTTGTTATCAGAAAAAGCTTGTTGGACATCAGCATCGCAATATAAACACAACGCAAACTGTTGGCTCTCTTTGTCGCCAAATTGGGATTTCAGACCGGTGATAACGGCTTGGGCCCTCTCGAAATCACCCGTGGGAATCCGGGTTCGAGTGGTTTCGTCGTATATCTGCGTCCGAGGATGCCTGTACCCAACCCATCCTTCTTCGTCCAACCAATACTGCTCGGCGATGGGCCATTGCTGATTTATCAAGTCGATAAATGTCCTCAAAAATGGGTGCAAATCCCGTGGTATAGCGGAAATGAATGCTTCGATTTTGTCTGGAAAGTTTTCCATCAGGTTCATGTTTCGTCCTCCTTTTGGAATTGCTCTGCATGGGGCATTAACATGTGTTAATTACATCGTAACAAGCATCAAGGGATGTTGTCAAGGAAAAAGTTATGGTTTTTTGGTTGATTGATGGATATTTCTCGGATTTTTCAAACTTTTGGGGCTGCCAGAACTTCTGGGTGAAATAATCAGGCGAGTAGTTTTTGCTGTCAAGCATCAGGACTGAATCATCTATAGGTAAACAACCTACGAATCCCTTTCCATCCGACAGTTATCGTCAGGCATCTACTTCTACTCTCCACAGACAGGGGAGCAATACAACGGACGGAGATTTTAGGGTAGCTTTGTCCAATAATCGGAGAGATACTGTGTCAACTGCCTATTCAAAGTAGCCTTGTGGGTTGGAGAAATGCGCCATTTCACATTTTGCTGATAGAATGATAAAATGAACGGAAAGTCTATTGAACTCTTTTCGTGACAGGGAAAAATTCGTTTTATTCTAAATTAGTTGACTGCTGCTGGTTGAAAGTAGGTAGTGTTCTGTCAATGATGAATTGAGGAGTTCTTAGTGACGACTTCAGTCACTTTTGTTGTTAGACAGATAATCGAAGTTGTTACCACGACCACTCGCCTGGATTTGTGTACTAATCACCGGTGAAGCGTGACAAATGTTGCGTCAAGTCGGTGGCTCAACCGCTTGTTCTGACGGAATCTAGGCAGCAACAAGCCCCCTAAACGCCAATTTTCCCGAAAAAAATATCATGCCCCCATCATGTTTCACCAAAATCTCCAATATGTTGATTAATAGCGCACGGGGGTATCAATAAGGTTGTGCCCTTTCTCTACCACCGGCTTTTCTACTTCCCTTACTTCCGACGGTTTTATAGTCGCTGAGACTATTACTGTGGAGTTTGGTTTCAGTCCCTCCAGTAACCCCTGTTCGCCGAGAATTACCTCTTTCACCTGATCTCCGTTGAGTACCATCACGAAGACAGCTTCCGAACTTTCCGCAACCTCCCGGCTACTTGCGGCCGGTTTCCCTCCCAATCGGGATAACATTTCCAGTCGCTCTTCCCTTAAATCATATCCTGTCAGCTCAAACCCATTTTTCAGGAGATTTTTCGCCATTCCTATGCCCATATCGCCAAGCCCGACAAATCCAACTTTCTTCATCTCTATTTTGGGGGGACAAGTTCCTTTCTCTGTATTGCCCGCAACACCTTATTAGCGGGCAATACAAATTTCCCCCCAAGTTCCCCCTTTCTTTTTGCGTAGGGTTTGACCCCTCGCTACTTTACCCCGTCTGATTCTTTGAATCAGGCGGGTCGAAATTTGTTTCGCCCGCTTTAGCTTCCACTTGGAGCATCTTCCTGCCTGGTTACGATTGGCACATAACCAACCTCCAGCCCCTTGGGTGGTGTCACGAGCAGGGCTGTATCAAGGGTTGCTAACTCCCCACTGCTGGGCGGTGCCATGTAATCTCTGTCGATTGGCCAGTTAGCATGGAGCCGTTCCACAAAGGACTGTAGTTTCTCCTTCTTGGTCTCGCTCCAATCGTATTGTTGAAAGGATGGCTGGTCGATAAATCGGTACCAAGAGTAGGTGACCAAAGAACCGTCAGCAAGTGTAACCGTGAACGGGCCGAGTTTCGGGCCGGGACGGCTCCAAGCGCCCGCGTCAGGTGAGGTAAAGGGTTCACCACGTCCAGCTAATTTGAACTCCTGCGTCAGGAGTCCCGTCTCCGCAGGAACGTCCGCAGCAGCTACTGCCACGCATTTATCACCCACATGCTTGAAATACTGCGGAAAGAAACCTTTGGAGCTAATCTCGCTGTCGTACCACTCCAATCCCCACACATTGCCCTCGAATACCTTGGTGTCGAAGACGCGCTCAACACCGGTCATTTCCTCGCCAGCTTGGTCATAACGCGTTGTACTCGTCGTCAACGTCGATCCCCAAGTACCCTTCTCGTCAAAACGTCCGGAGCAAGCGGAGCCACCGTCTCGCCAGGCTTTGAAGGCATCATACAGCGCCGCCTTTGAATAGTAAGTCACGTCCTGTACCAGGAGGGTTCTTCCTTGCTCGTCTACCGGGAACTGCAACTGCGGTATCTTTGAATAAACGACACCTTGAGCGTCTTTGCTGTCGAAACGCGGCACAGTGTTGATTTCCATGGCACCACCGCCCATGTTTCCGGGACGAGCGTCGAGTCCGCGTCCATAGATAAAAGGATAATTGAACAGCTTACCGAGCTTGCTCCAGGTCTCGGGGATGTAATAGGCCATCGGGCCTTTGAAATTGGCCGCACTCAGAAAACAAGTCCAACTTTGGTCGCCGGTGGGCGGGGCTTCAGTGGTGTGGGCGGTAAAGGGCAAAGCCATGTAGGTATATCCCAAGAATTTACCATTGGGATTGCCTTCGAAGGGCAGTGCATCGGGTGGAATCAGGAGTCGGTTGCTCAATTGGGCGATGCCCAGTCGATTGTCCGGCAGAGCTTCAGTGTCATAGAAAAATGACCAACCGGGTGAGCCAACCTCATAGTCGTAGCATTGCGGCGTGGCATTCATGCTGAATTTCGGCGGGCCATATCGAAATCGGTTGCGCGCCCAATAGCCCAGCCCACCCTCCACCGTCTGGAAGACGCTGCCCCAAGTTGGCCCACGTTCAGGCCAGTTGTCCCTGGCCAGCGTACCCACCGGTGCAAGCGGCTTATCCTTGTTGTCCGAGTTGTCTGGCGTAATCCAAGCACCGGCCAGACCAATTTGAAAGTGGGCAATCGGCTTGTCAATCAGCGGCCAAACAGCGGAATAAAAACCCATCCCTGCGCTGTACTCGGACTGGGCTGGCGGCCGCGTCGCACTGTAGCCGATATACCCATGCAGCCCTTGGGAATGCGAAGTAACCGTACCTGCTTCAGCTTTGCGGGCGTTATTGTTCTTCATCTCAAGCTCCTTTCATTATTCGACACATCTAAGGTTACACATCAAGCTAATAATGCTTTTTTGGGGGGGGATTTGACCCAACTCTGAATTCGGAACATCGCAAAATGTGGTTGCTCTTCCATAGTATTCTGTCTTCTGTCTCTGTCGCTCCTGAACTTCTTATTTTCATTATCCAGTTCACAAAGGCTTCAGGCGAAAAGCATAGAGATTCGCATTCTCTATCAGAAATCGCAGGCGCAAAGGTTGCCGCGCTTGAGCAAGAGTCTTTTCCGCCCATTTGACAGTATGGCGCACGCTGTCACCTTTCATGGTCTGACACGCGTCTGCCGAAAAACCCTCCTGCACCTGTCCGTCTGTCGTAAGTATTTCCATGCACACGCTGCCGGAGGTGGCGTCTGCGTTGATTTCCAGTTGACTGGCCGGTATGTTCAGCGGTGCTGTCTCCACAACTCCACCTTCAGTTCCCGCGTCAAGCGAGACAAAGCCATCCAATCGCCAGGTAGCTAGTACAGCGGGGCGTAAGTTCTTGACCCCCCTTCCATACTTTTAGCTAACGGATTTTGGGCTAACGGATAAAAAACCCCTTTTTTTTTTCAATCCGTTAGCAATTAATCCGTTAGCCAAATAATAGGGTCAATGATTTCCGCCCACGTGTACTAGTACACGTGCGCGCAAATTTTTGACCCATCTCTCGATTTAGGGGAGTAGGCGAGTAAAAGAGAGCATTGGAGCGTTGGAGCGTTGGAGCAAAAGAGAACATTGGAGCTTTTGCCCCATCTCCCCAATGCCCCAGCGCTCTTTATCGTCCACATATCCACTCAAACAAAGGGAGGTTAAGAACTTACGCCCACATGTACTAGCATAAGCTGAATCCTTTCTGACTATGTTGCGATTCTTGCCATAATGACCCTTATGGGATATAAGATAACACACAAAAAAACGACTTTCAAGAGGAAAATGCGTCAGCAGAAGAAAAAAATGCCCAAAATTTTTCATCTTTGTGTTGGGGGAGACAAGCCCCCCAAACCCCCTCTTTCTTATTTGGGGATTGAACCCTAGCCACGGAGACCCCCTTCTTTAAGGAGAATACTAAGGGGAGGAAAAAAGTGCAGGCAAAGCCTACACTTTTTGGCTGTCTCGTTTTCCCGTTTTCTCGTTTTCAATCTTTTTTAATCAAACCCACTGAAAATAAGCTAAAATTATGCTTGGAAAAGCGAGAGGAGAACTTCGTAGTTAGGCCATTGCCGTCAAACTAATATGTTTATCTTGACAATGAACACAAAGTCAAGTTAAGAGGTTCTTTACAGTAGTTTAACATTGTCAAGTTATGGTGAATACTTAAGCAAAACGAGAATTATCAGGAGGTAACAATGCAATACCAAACATTAAGAGGCTAAAGCCTCAAGACGTCAGCGCCTCCATGTAGATGGCTCTGTACCAGTGATGCATATTCGATCGCAACGGGGTTGGCACTTATCACTTGCTTGATGGAACTGTCTAACACTCGCTTGAGAAACTGTGACGCATTAGGAGTAAATCGTTGAAACACTGCTTCTGGTGTAATTTCGACACCAATAGCCGTTGCCGTTTGCGCCAGTTCTTCGAGCGTCGCATCTGGATTAGAGAGCCATGTGGACGAGGCAAAGCCTGCGTCTTTTGGTAACTTGACCAGGATAACCATTTGTGGTATATTACAACGGATGCATCTGAAAAAGTAAGTAAGGTGATAAATATGTCTAATTCCGAGTTGAAAATTTCAGCAGGGGAACCAAGAACAATCCGAGGGTTATCACTAAATCAGAACCTGCACCCAAACAAAGGAGGGCTCAGAATGAAAGTTGTTATCTTTGGTGCTGAAGGATGGACCGGCCGTGCCGTGCTTGCAAACCTCGAAGGGCGGCATGAAATCCGGGCCGCCGTCTACTCACCGGAAGGATGGGAACAGTGGAACGATATCGACGGTGAATGGCAGGGCGAAGATGTGCATTACGGGGACATCGTAGATTTCGATGTGGTACACCAGGCAACCGAAGGCATGGATGCCATTATTCATTTGACCGTTCACTTCCCCAGTCCTTCCACCGTTCCCGTCGAACATGACCAGAAAGCATTTCTCGTCAACCTGAAGGGACTATGGAACGTACTCGAATCGGCACGGCAGCGGGGCATTGAAAGAGTTGTTCATGTCGGTTCGTGCATGACGGTTCATCCGAAAGGCATTTTCTTCTCAGCGGAGACCAGGAGCATTGAAGTTGACCTGTACGGCATCTGCAAACGGCTACAGGAAGAGATGTGTCGCCAGTTCCATGACGCCTCCGGCATGAAAACTATCGTGCTCCGGCCGGATTACATCGTTGACAGTCGTCTGGGCATCGGACGACATCGAGAGGAACTGAAGGGGAAGTACAGAAACGGCTGGGTTTGTCGACACGACCTGGCCGAAGCCTGTCGCCTCAGCATTGAGTCGACCATCGACCACGATATCCTTCACGTTGTCGGTACGCCCGAGGCCCGGAATACCTGCAATGTTGAGCGAACCGAGACGGTCCTGGGAGTGAAGTTTCAGGGGAATCTTGAACAGTACAAGTGAGCTTTGACCACGCCGCGTATTTTAAGCAAATTACGGTTTCGTGGTCGAACTACCCCTTCACTCTCCGAGCATTTTGGCCAGAGGCATCAGAGAGAATAGCAAAGATAGTCGTCAATTTAGGCGTTTTGCAGGCTTGATGAGGCGGAATGGCAGATTGCTGATATCCACGGATAGATAAAGGGCGCATTGATGTTTCAAGCGAATTAGAAAAGGGGACAACATGTACCATTACGCTCCCACAGTATCCCGTAGCGAAGTGGGGTGGTGGTCTCTTCCGCTACGATGGGAGGGAGTTCGTTAACCTCACTGCAAAGGATGGATTGGCTGGTGATTCTACCGCCGCCCTTCTACACCCGCGCCGGTTTCATCATTGGCGGCATTCCTCATTCCCACAGGCATCTACGCCCTCCTGCTCACACGACAAAGGAAGCAAACCTTTGAACCCATCTCCAATCCCTACATCGTCGGCAATCCCATCCGCTCCAAGTATATGTTCTTCGGAAGGGAAGATGACTTCAGATTCATCCGGGCTAAACTCGGAACAGGTGAAACAGGTTTTACCATAGTTTTTGCTGGAGAACGCAGGAGCGGTAAAACTTCCATCCTGTTCCAGATAAACAACGGGCGATTGGGAGAACAGTTCGTCCCAGTCATTCTCAATATGCAGGCAATGACTGTGGATAGTGAAGCGGAGTTTTTCGTCAAGATAGCAACTGAGATTAATTCCGCCCTCTAAGAGAAAAGATTGAGCTTCCACACCTGGTATCATGTCGCTGGAATTATCGATAGCAAAAATGGTGTGATGAGAATATTGCTCAACGGTGTTGAAGTTGCCAGCCGAAAATTTGGAAAGGATATTCATATCAGCGCGCTTCCGCTTCGGATTGGTGAATCGCATGCCACGATGAGATGGTATTCTGCTACGCCTGTTCCCGCGTCATCGGTTGCTTCCCACTGGAAAATCGGATGTTTGCTGGAAAGCCACGTCCCATCAGCGGGTTCGACTAAATTAAATTCCGACGGTGGCTGCGTATCAACCACGAAGTTGTGCGATTCATCGGGAAGCATGACGTTGCCTAATATATCCATCGTTCCCGTAATCTTGACCACCGCCGGTCCGTTTTTGACGGTTTGAATGAGAAAAACCACATTCCAATAAAATTATCTGCTATCACAGAGGCATTGAATTACCCTAAATATTCAGCATTTAGCACTTAGAATTCAGCATTTGTTATAAGACAATCTGGTCACATTATATGTTATCGTTGTTTTTCGCGTGTTTACAATCCATACCCCTAGCTCGTATCCCTATACGATGAGAAAAATCAAAAAAATCTTTATTTTTCTCTTGACAAAATTGTTGTTTTAATTTATCCTTTTTACCTAACGGAAATTTTTGTGACAACTCAAAGGTAAGATGGGGAAAAGAGAGTTTGTAAAACTATTAACGCCACATGAAGTTGGGCTTATGCTAAATATTGACCATAAAACCATACTTTATCTATTTTTCCAATCGTAGTGGGACTTTAGGCTTTTGATACTTCATCCCTAAGGGCGGAAAAAGTGAA
>CAZRLY010000196.1:0-11667 GCA_964601015.1 uncultured bacterium | reverse complement strand
TGAAGTAATTTACCTTCCAGAAAGTGGAAGGTATTTCAGGAACAAACCACTTAGTTAGGTATCTTCTGTTGACCTGAATCGTGAGGTATGTTAATATATCCGCAGTACACTACTCCACGAATTCCTAAAAATGATTATTTTTTTCTGGAATTCAAGAATTTACCGCAGTAAAACAGCAGTAAAAATGTAACAATTCGTGGGAAGGTGTTACATTTTTCAAATACAACAAGACGTGGAAAGGATTTAAAAGTATGATTACTGCGTTGAGTGAATGGTGTGATAGATGGGGAAAAAGATATGGGTGCGCTCTGGAGGAACGATAGTATAATGTGAGTTCAATTCTCACCACGCTATTCCGTTAGTGTGAGTCTCGACTACGGGCTTGCCGTCCGAAAGGACGGTGGGTTACAGCTAAGTAGGAAATGGTGCATGACAAAAGTGAGATGAACACTCTAAGTAGTAATTGTTGTATTCTAATATGGAACTGTCAAGCGGTCCTCCATGCGAACAAACGATGATACCACCAACGTGAAAGGAGATGATACAGTGGCGAAAAAATTACCTGACTTTGAAACCGATGAAGAGTTCGCAGAATTTTTCGATTCTCACTCCAGTGCTGATTACTGGGACGAATTTGAAACCATTGAGGATGTAGAGATTAAGCGTCCCGCGAATAAGAAAATATCCAGATAGAAGGGAAGAGGATTGAAGCAATGCGAAACATAATAATTGGAACAGCCGGCCATGTTGACCACGGAAAGACGGCGTTAATCAAGGCGTTGACTGGGATAGAGACAGATAGGCTCGAAGAAGAGAAACGCCGCGGGCTGTCGATTGAGTTGGGATTTGCGTACTTTGCCCTGCCCGACGGTTCGCAAGCGGGGATTGTAGATGTGCCCGGACACGAAAAATTCATCAGGACGATGCTATCCGGCGCTTATGGACTGGATGTAGTCTTGCTCGTTATTGACGCCACGGAGGGCGTTGAAGAGCAGACATTCGAGCATCTCGACATCCTCAATTTATTGGACATCCCTGCCGGTATCTTAGTAGTAACGAAGATAGACATAGCAACGCCCGAACAGAGGGAAGACGCCGTAGCGATGGCTGAAGAGATGGTAGAAGGCACGACGTTGGAAGGTTCTCCGGTTGTGTGCGTTTCAGCCGTTACGGGCGAGGGGATAGATGAATTAAAACGCACGATAGTAGAAAAAGTGGATGCCTTAGCTTCTCAGCGCATTTCAGATGGAATCCCGAGGTTGTACATTGACAGGGTTTTTGTGATGTCTGGGTTTGGAGCAGTTGTGACCGGAACTATGATAGGCGGCACACTCAATAAAGAACAACGGGTGCGCATCTGGCCGAAGGGGGTGGAAGCTCGAATTCGCGGCGTACAGGTACATAATGAACCTGTCGAGCAGGCGTTCTCAGGACAGCGTACCGCCCTGAATCTATCCGGTGTACGCAAAGAGGACATCGAACGCGGGCATGTCGTCTGTCCCGAAAATATCTCGCGCACGGTGGACAACATAGACGTGTCGATAAATGTTTTGTCGTCCTTTCCGAGAATGCTCGAACACTGGACGCGAGTGAGGTTTTACGTGGGTACGACGGAGGTGTTTTGCAGGACTATCCTTTTGACCAATGAAGTCCTTTTGCCCGGTGACAGTGGACGAATTCAATTGAGGTTGGAAACGCCCGTGCTGACATTTCGAGGGGACAAATTCATCATACGAGATTTTTCCGCGCAACATACCATCGGCGGAGGAACGGTGCTGAACCCATTTGCACCAAAACACAAGCGATTTACGGAGGAAACAGAGCAGATTTTGGAACGCTGGGAAAATGTGGATGTCGCCCTTTTCCTCGTTACACTCGGAAAACCCCGACTTTCCCACCCAAAACTTGATGAAGTAGAAGTTATCCGCCTGCTCCTTGAACAGAGCGGAAACCTTTGTTTTGAAGAAAGTTTGTTGCGATACTATTTGCCTTATTCTGACACTAAACTGGAGAGGTTGTTAAAACATCTGCAACGAGAGGGTGAGATTATACGCTGGCAAGGAACGGAAAAACTATTCTCTTCGTCAGGACGCATTGCAGAGGGCGAAGCAATCCTGCTTGAAAAACTTCGCCAATTTCATGCTGAAAACCCACTGGTAGTAGGACAGAACGTTTCTCAGGTGCAAATTGAGCTGGAAGAGACGGTAGACGAAACGGCTTTTGAAAAAATTGTCGATAAACTGATAAAAGAGGGAGAGATTGTAAAGGACGGAAATCTGTTGCGATTGTCCGAGCATGAGATAAGTTTTTCCCATCAAGAGGAGGAGATAAAGGAGGAGATTGAACAAATCTTCCTCTCAGGCGATTTATCCACGCCGAACAAGGATGAATTAATTGAAAGATTACAACATTATCCGCCTAAGGAAGTGGAGGATACTTTTTACGCCCTGGTCAAATTAGGTACGTTGGTTCGGGTACCAGAAGGAATCTTTTTTCATTCGCAAACTTTGCAGAAGAATATTAAACTTCTCACTGATGCTATCCGTCAAAGGGGCAAAATCGCAACCGCTGAATTTCGAGAATTAGCCAACACCAGCAGGAAGTACGCCGTGCCCTTTCTGGAATACTGTGACAGTCAGGGCATCACGTACAGAGATGGTAATTACCGCTATTTGCGGAAAAGCTGATACCACACCAAATTCGTTTTTCAAAACACCTTCCTGCTTCAATAACGGGAGAGGATAGGGTCCGGTGGCTCTACTGGACTTCAAATCCAGCTTCTGGCGTCAACGTCGGAGGTGGGTTCGACTCCCACCCTCTCCCGCCATTCAAAACCCTTTCCTTGAAACTCCTTGCGCCCTTTGCGACGCAAGTTGTTCATGCCTAAAATTTTACTACCAACGTTTGCAAACGAACGACAGATATGTTATAATATCGCCGGGGTGATTTTCAAATGGCAAAGGATAAACAAGAAAAAAAGAAAACCAGACGCTCTAAGTCGATATGGAGCGACGATATTGAAATCTATATTGACCCGATGGAGGGAAAATTATGAACTCCGTACAAGTTTACGAAAAAGAACTTATCATCCCCACATATCAAATTGGACCAGAAGACCAAAATCCCCCGTTTCAGCGGACAGGCAATGGGTCAATTTATCCGTATGCCATGCAAGACGATTTGGGTGGCGAGCACGCAGACAAGGCCTACAACGCCGTCTATTTAGAAAATCGCTATTTGCGTGTGATAGTTTTGCCTGAAATCGGTGGGAAGTTGTATTCAGCGCAGGACAAAAGCACCGGCAACGAGATGTTTTACAGGAACAACGTGGTAAAGCCGGGGCTGATAGCTTTGCGCGGGGCGTGGATTTCTGGTGGGATAGAATTTAATTTTCCGCATGGGCATACCATCAGCACCTTCATGCCCGTTGATTACGTCATCCGGGAGAACGCAGACGGAAGTGCCAGCGTCATTGTGAGCAATCTTGAGAGAATCTTTCGTATGAAGTGGGCGGTTTCGATTACGTTGCATCCAAACACATCACACATCGAAACGACTGTTTTTCTCTACAATCGCACTCCGTTACCAAATCGTTACTATTTTTGGGCTAACTCCGCTGTGCCTGCCACCGAGCGGATGCAGTTTATCTACCCCATGACAAAGGCGACTACCGGCAACAGGGTTGTCAATTTTCCGATTCATGAGGGGCTTGACTTGAGTTGGTATGTCAATCATCCACGAGCGGTTGACCTTTTCGCTCTAAATACGCGGGAAGATTTTTTCGGCTGTTATGAACACGACGATGATGCGGGAGTCGTGCACGTAGCAAATGGCGAAGAGGCGTGGGGCAAAAAGTTTTTTACCTGGGGTACGACGGGAGATGGTGCCGTTTGGACCGAAAGATTAACCGACGACGACGGCCCTTATTGTGAGATTCAAAGCGGCAGATTTGCCACTCAAAGCATCCACGGAATCCTGTCTCCGCATACTGTAGATACGTGGAAAGAATACTGGCTGCCTGTGAAAAAGATGGGTAATTTCAGATGGGCGAATAAAGACGCCGCGTTAAATTTGGAGTTCGTCCCCGACGACGCGCCGACGGACATCAAGTTTGCGTTCAACACCACAAGCGAAATTTCAGGTGAGATACTGCTCAAAGTCGGAGGGGAAACCATCTACAAGCAAAAGGCAAACATCAGCCCGGACAACCCCTTCTCAACAACCGTTTGCGCGCCCGCGCAGATGAGCGATAAAGACGACGTAACTCTGACGTTACTTTCGGAAAGCGGAGAGGAAGTCATCTCCTATTCAAAAGGACAACCGATTAAGATGGTGGAAAGCGAGCCGGAGGAGGAGATGTCTGAAGCTGAAAGGCTGTGTAGAACGGGGCTCAACGCAGAAAAACGCATTGACATCGCCGAAGCGAAAAGGTTATACGAGGAAGCCATTCAAATTGACCCAAAATTCGTGCCGGCGCATTGTGCCATTGGCGTATTATATTTGAAAAGCGGCGAGTTTGGCATGGCGCAGGAACACCTACAATCGGCTCTCAACATCGCCTCAGATAGCCACGAAGCACATTACTATCTGGGTTTGACCTTCAAAATGCAAGGACAACTCAGTGAGGCAAAAGCGGAATTTTCAAAGCTAATAGACGGCGACTACGCAGCTTTGGGAAATTACTTTCTCGGCGAGGTTGCTATGGGCGAAGGGAGTTTTGAAGATGCAGCGCAGTTTTTCAGCAAATCCGTTGCGGCAAATCCGTTGGATGTCAAGGCGATTGATATGTGCGCCATCGCGCAGAGAAAGTTAGGAAAACTCAATGAGGCTAAGAATTTGTTGAAAAGCGCGCTGGACATCTGCCCCACCGATTTCTTGGCTTTGACCGAGTTGTGTTTTATCGCTGAGTCCGATGATGAGTGGCAGAACCTGAAGAGAACACTGAGAAATGAAGCGCAGTCTTACCTTGAAGTGGCGACGGATTACGGAAACGCGGGTTTATACGATGAGAGCATAACCATCCTGTCAAAATACGTTGAACAGAATTGCGACGAGGACAACACCTACCCGCTGGTTTATTACCATTTGGGATACTATTTAGAGCAGGTTGGCGACCAAAATAAATCGCTGAAAAATTATCGAAGGGGCAAAGAGGGGACTGTGAAATATATGTTCCCACACCGTCTCGAAACCGTACAAATACTCCGTTGCGCGCTGAAAATTGACCCGTCGGATGCCAGAGCGCGGTATTATTTAGGGAACCTGCTGTATTCAAAGGGCAGATACGAGGAAGCCATTGAGGAGTGGGAAAAATCGGTTTCCATCGAACCAGATTTCTCCGTAGCCCACAGGAATCTCGGTTTCGCCTACCGGAAGAACGACATCCCCCGTACCATCAAAGAATACGAGTTGGCAATAGCTTGCGACAAAAGCGATTATCGGCTATATATTGACTTGAATGAGCTTTACGCTTCTGATAGACAGAAACGTCTGGCTATGTTCCAAAATGCCCCGGAACCGGTCAAAGCACGTAGCGATATAGCCGCCAAATTGGCCACCCTTTACGTTGAGTTGGAGAAGTACGACGAAGCGATAACGCTACTCGGCGAACACAGGTTCAACCCCTGGGAGGGTGCAAGGGCGATGCACAAACTCTATTCCGATGCACACATAGGACGCGGAAACATCCACTACGACAAGGGAGAATACCAGCATGCGCTGGAAGATTTTTTAGCCGCTCTGGAATATCCGCCAAATCTCGGCGTCGGAAAGCCGCCGCATTTAGAAAACGCACCGGCTCGCTATCTGGCTGGCTTAACATACAAAGCCCTCGGCGAAACGGACAAAGCGAAGGAGATGTTCCAGCAGGTGATTGAAATTGACCCACTGCATGAGGGTGCAAAAATTGAACTAAATAGTATCTGTTGATTTTCTCTCTTGTAGCATTGCCAAAAAGGGTTTTCGCCCAGATTGCCTATTTTTTCAGCGGATACTAATTATCGAAAACTAACAGTAGGAATGCCAAAATTAAAGTCAACGGCGTTAAGTCAAATGGAAGGAGATTGACATGGAAAAGACAAAAGAAAGAAACGAAGAACCCTGGGTTGTCTATGAAGGCAACGAAGAACCTGGCAAAGGTAAACACATTGTTTTCGTTAGCGGAGACGAGGAGTACCGGTCTGAAGAATCCTTGCCAATGCTGGCACAGATTCTGGCCGTACATCACGGATTCAAATGTACGACGCTTTTTGCAATTGACCCAAAAACAGGGACAATTGACCCGGTGAACCAGACGAATATTCCTGGACTTCACCATCTTGAAACTGCGGACATGATGGTGCTTTTCACACGCTTCCGTGAACTGCCCGATGAACAGATGAAATACATCATTGATTACACTAACGCGGGTAAACCGGTCATGGGGTTGAGGACTGCAACGCACGCCTTTAATTACAGCAAGAATAAAAACAGTCCCTATGCCAAATATAGTTTCAGGAGCGAGGAGTTTGACGGTGGCTACGGCCGGCAGGTTTTGGGAGAAACATGGATAAACCATTACGGCCACCACGGTAAAGAAAGCACTCGCGGGGTAATCAACGAAGAAATAAAGGCACATCCCATTCTGAAAGGAGTCGAAGACATTTGGGGGCCGACGGATGTTTACAGCGTCACAGAATTGACGGGTGACGCTAAGGTGTTGGTCTTCGGTCAGGTACTTATCGGGATGGAACCGACGGATGAACCAAAACCTGATACGCCCACAATGCCGTTGGGTTGGATTAAGTCCTACACTGGTGAGCAGGGCAAAACGTCGCGTGTGTTCTGCACTACGATGGGTGCTTCAGTGGATTTAGAGAGTGAAGGGCTACGTCGTCTGCTCGTTAATGCCTGTTACTGGTGCATGGGGATGGAAAATCAGATTCCTGAGAAGAGTAAAGTTGATTATGTGAGCGAATACAATCCCAATTTCTTTGGTTTCGGTGATTTTAAGAAGAATATGTCCCCTTCTGACTTGAAACTCTGATTGCGGTGAGAAAAAGCGAAAACGAGAAAACGAGACACCCCATGCGAACGGGCACCTTCTCGTCAGCTTTTTGTAAGAATGTAGGGGCAGGCCCATGTGTCTGCCCGCTACATTCTGGTTTAGTCACTTTTTCGCTCTGAAGCAAAGCTATGAGCGTAGAATCAATCTTCAATATTCAATTGTAACGCCACCTGGGGACGTGGTTCAACCGGTCTGATGGGTGCCTTTTCGTAAGAGCGGTAGGTAACGTCCAAATAGGGTGTAGGAATGCGTTTATACCCTTGGTATTTTGAATTCATCGCCGCGTCTATGATGCCTGTGGTCAACAGGGTACGCTCTGCGGGATATTGAGGAATACCTGTTATAAACATCTCCTCGATATTCAAACTCAAATAGCTGAAGTGTGCAAAAGGTTCACCATCTTGAAGGTTGAAGGCAGTCCCCTGTATCTCACCCCCCACGCGCCCGGCAAACGCGAAACCGTTGACGTATCCGTTAAGCATCAGCACAACTGTTTCAAAACCGTCCCGATATTCTATCAAAAATGCCGCAGGGTTCCTACAGTGTTCCTCCATCCTACCAGCAGGCCTTTTTTCTATAGGGGCACAGGCGGCTTCTGCATTCTTCCGCGACCAGATTCCAGCGTCGGCGGCTTTCCAAACGTCCTCACCCTCCAAACACTGTACAGATGCCACGCCAACTTCGCCACCTTTGCGGCGTTCCACCATACACTGCAAAGTTTCGAGGGCATGGAAGCCGTAAGACTCAATTCCCCCGTATCCGATTCCGATAGCCTCTTTTAGCTGCGTATCCAGAGCATATTCCAGAAACGGTTGCCTCCAGCAAGTCGGCAGAGACGAACCTGCCATAAACGGTACCGACAACTCTTGCGCCCTGTCGTACATCCATTTAGCGTCAGCCCAGTTATAGGAGAGGTGTTTATCGCAAAACACAGGCGCAACTCTTCCAGATGACGCAAATACCCCGTATATTTGCTCAAAGAAATATCGACGGGGGTACATTTGCTGTCCTTTCTCGTTATGTGGATAATCGCCGTGCTCGCCAATCAACAGAACACCATCCACAGCTAACTCATTGCCTCCGAGCGTCAACGCTTTCCTGATACTCTGGTAAATTGGCACATTATGTTCAGCAGCCAGTTTCTGACCAATATCGTTCTCATGAATTTGGTCAAGATAGATGGAAGCCAATTCCACCCGCGGCTCTATCAAACCATCATCCGTGGGAAAACCCTTCATAAACTTCGTGACAATTACGTCCGCATGCGAACGCGGATAATAAGTCGTAACAATAGCAGCTATCTTCTTGCGGTTCGACATTTTTTCTCCTTCGTCCTATGGAATATTCGGTTCCATAGTTTTGTTTGAAAAAGCATCTCCGTTTCGGATAATTTTAAAACTATCGCGCAATATTTTCAAGTAAAAACTTTTATCATTTACTAAAATGATAAATTTTGTTATAATTATGCTGTTTCCAGCAAATATTGATACATTAAAATAGAACGCGGATGACGCGGATTTGGCGGATTTTCGCAGATAAAGACTACAAATCAGAATACAAAGGAGAAAAATATGGAAACAATCAAAGTAGGTATTATTGGCACAGGTGGAATTGCAGGCGGCAAACATCTTCCCGGACATCGCGGTGTGGAAGGCGTGGAAGTTATTGCTGCTTGCGATATTATCGAAGAACGTGCCAAAAATTTTGCAGAGAGACACGATATTCCGCACTATTTTGTGGATTATCATGATGTGGCCGCGATGGATGAGTTGGACGCTGTTAGCGTTTGCACCCCGAACAATTTTCACGCCAGTCCCACCATTGCGGCATTGGAAGCAGGAAAGCACGTTATCTGCGAGAAGCCGTTGGCTGGCAACGCTAAGGATGGACAGGCGATGGTAGAGGCGGCAAAGAAATCTGGTAAAGTGTTGCAGATTGGCTTGCAATCGCGTTTTGGCGCAGGCAACCGCACGTTAAGAAAATTAGTGGAAGACGGGGTTTTTGGCGATATTTACTACGGACGCGCAGAGGCCTTTCGGCGACGCGGGGTTCCAGCCGCCCCGACGTTCATAACGAAGAAAATCTCAGGTGGCGGCCCGCTCATTGACATCGGCGTACACATTCTTGACGTTTTCCTATGGATTCTCGGCAACCCTAAGCCTGTCAAGGTATTCGGTTCAATTGCCACTAAATTTGGACACCGCGATGATGTGCCCAACCCCTGGGGCAAATGGAACCCAAAAATATTTGACGTGGAAGATTTTGCAATGGGCGTTATTAAATTTGAAAACGATTTAACGGTTACGCTTGAAACAGCCTGGGCGTCGCATATACAGGGCATCGGGCCGACTTTCTTTATCGGCGATAAAGCCGGCGCAACATTGGAACCGAGAATATTCACGGATAAGGACGGCGAGATGATAGATTACAAGCCGGAGATTATTACAGGCTTACCGGGTGAGTTCCAATCGTTCCATAACGCCATCCGCGAAGGCTTACCATCGCCCGTGCCAGCCGAACAGGTACTCGAAGTGCAGAAGATATTCGATGCTATCTATGAATCATCACAGACCGGAAATGCGGTAAACGTTGAGTGAGTGGATTGACTATTGAAGATTGACTCCACGCCTGTAGCGGAGTGCGAAACCAATTTTTTCACTCCGCTGCCAACAATCAGCGAAAGTATAGGAAAGGTAGAAGTTATGAAAATTACAAATATCGAAAAAATCCCTGTGGTAATCCCCTATCACGAGAGAGTTAGAGGACACCTTCAGCGTTGTTGGAATCTTGCCAACCGAGCAACCGACGACGAATACCGGGACAACTATGAAAAATATTTAGCGGAGTGGCGAAGTTCCAGTCCGCCCCAGGTGGAAACGTGCATCTATCAGGTACACACCGATTCCGGCATTGTCGGGTTAGGTGAAGGTGGCGATATTTCAGATGGTGGCATGCAAAGTTATCTTGGAAAAAACCCTTTCGAGTTCATCCTGAACGATGGTACAAGGGCGCTTCAAATTGCCTTTTACGACATAATGGGAAAAGCGGTTGGTTTGCCGATGGCGCAGTTGTTTGGACCAATGCAAAGGGAAAATGTAAAAATAGCGTATTGGTCGCACTGTTTTCCGCCTGAAGTCCTTCAGCAGGAAGCTAAAATCGCAGTTGAGAACGGTTTCCGCGCTCACAAAATCAAACGCCGCGCTCACACGGATATCTTAGAGCAAATTGGTGTTGTATCAGAGGTTATCCCGGAAGATTACCATATCGCCATTGACGCTAATGCTACGTTTGGAACTACCGATAGGGCGATAGACATCGGCAGGAAACTCGAAGTATACCCTCAGGTCAAATGTCTTGAATCGCCGATTGCACAGGACAATATCGAAGGTTACTTGTTTCTGAAACAACGGCTCCCCTACCGGCTGGCTATCCACGCAGGTACGCCTGGTGTTTTGAAAGCCATTAATACGGGTATGTGTGACTATTTTGTGGTAAGCGGTGGGGCGGCGGGGATAATAGAAACTGCGACGGTAGCCGACGCTGGAGGGCTTGAATTCTGGATTCAGATGGGAGATTATACGGGCATCTCGGCTATGTTTATGATTCAAATAGCGTCTGCTATCAGAAACGCCTCGCTTGGACACGTTTCACTTTATTTTCTGCTGGAAAACTACCTTCTGACTGAACCGATAGTGGTAGAGGAAGGCTGCGTAAAAATACCTTCAAAGCCAGGGCTTGGTGTGGAAGTTGATATGGATGCCGTGGAGCAGTATAGAGTGGGTTAGAAAAGGAGAAGGCGAGACAGAAGAGTTGCTTGCGCGTAAACTCAGGCTATTCTTCGCCTACGTTATATTCCAAAACGAGCTCAATTCGTCTGTGTATGTCGAACTCCTCCTCATGTCCTTGCACGGGGTGGTGTTCTCCGTAGCCTGCTGCGGATAGCAACTCAGGTTCTAAATCGCCAAATTGTTCCAGGAAGAATTTAAGTACAGCAATGGCGCGTGCGGTGGAGAGTTCCCAGTTTGATGGGTATTGGGGGGTTGAAATAGGCCGGATATCCGCGTGTCCCTCAATGTGAATCCCTTTGTATCTTGACCGCTTGCGCCTCTTGTCATCGAGATAATATCTGTTGTCTAAAAATATCCCGCCCACTTTCTCAAGTGTCTTTTTTCCAGGTTCTTTCAAGTCAGCCATTCCTGTCTCGAAAAGAATTCGGTCGCTGAAGCGAAATCGCTGGATATTTCCCCTCGTCTCAATGGTAATTTCTTTTTCTTGCATTGCTTGTGAAAGTTCTTCATCTTGACTATTGAAAAAGGCCTTTTCCATTTCTTTCTGTCTTTCACGCATCTTTATCACATCAACCACCTGTGAGTTCACCAGAAACTGTGCGAATATGAAGAATATGAATATCAGCAGCATTGAGATAATCACATCCGTAAACGAAGGCCAAATGTGCCAGATAGAGCGGTCAGGCAATTTCAGGTTCATCTTTATGTTGGGGGGACAAGCCAAGGAAATTGAATGTTGAAGATTGTAAGGCTAAACAATAGTCAATATTCAAACGGGAGCGCATATTTTGCGCTCCCGGGCATACGTCAATGGGGCGCCGGCGGGGGGGGGGC
>CAZRLY010000195.1:7615-11718 GCA_964601015.1 uncultured bacterium | reverse complement strand
CTTATATGCCAGTTTCGCTTTTGCTAATCTTTCATCAGGATTCGGAAGCCCCAAATCCTTAAAGACGTTTCCTGAACTGAGGGTATAATCTGCCATATTTCATCTTGGACATCTGGGGGAAATACTTTCAAATCCTCGTGTGATGAACCCACCCAAACCACAGGTTTTATCCCGTTTTCCGTTTCGGTCTTTTTCATCTCGAATCCTTAGCAAAGAGAGCCTCAATATTCCCCCTGTCTTTGTTTATCATCCCTTTCCCTTTGATAGAGCAAAAACGCTCACTTGCACCCAAAAATCCTCTGCGTCAATAAGAATTATGCCAAGTTTATTTCTAACCTCTTGCCCAACGCTTTGGCTACCTTCTGTAATGTCGATAGTTTAATATCCTCTGCGTGATTTTCTAAACGAGAGATAGCAGTCTTCTTCGTTTGAATTATTTCAGCTAGTTGTTCCTGTGTTAGTCCCGCGTCTTCACGAGCTTGACGCAGTAGAACGCCAATCTCAAAGTCTCTATATCCTTCCTCAAAACCTTCGGCGAATTGAGGCTCAGTTTTTTTCCTTCGGGCAATGTATTTTTCCACATCACTCATTTTCTTCCCTCCCTATGGCGGTTAAGGAATTCTTGCCTGTATTTTTCCGCTCTCCTAATTTCTCTTTTGTCCGTCTTTTGGGTCTTCTTTGAATATCCATGAGTGACAATAAGCCTATTCCCCTTAAAGAAGAAAGAAAAGAATCGATACGTTCCGGTATGGGTAGATACTCTGCATTCCCATATTTCGTCAGTATTGACAAGTTTCTTGAAGTATTTAGACGGTACCCTATCCAACCTTTCAATGAGTCTCAAAACCCAAAGAACTTTCTGTGCTTCTTTGTCGTTCAACAAATCAAGAAATTCTTCGACTGGACACTTGCCGTTTTCTGTTCGATAAAATTCTATTGTTCTACTCATATATTCAAGAGAACATAGATGTTAACCGGTGAAAAAGGTCAATATTATCAGAAGATGCTTCTTTCACTCGCGTACACCAAGGAAGTTTACCATCTGTTCCACTTTATCGGTGTTCGCAATCTCAAGCAAATCTTCGTAAACCGAGCGAATATTTTTCATGCTGACATCGCGTCCGCCAAGTCCATAGATGTAGTTTACTATCCGCGGTGATTTGCCGTTTCGATAGAATGCGGAGCGAGTTTCATTGAAAACCGGTCCGCCGAAAGCGCCATACGAGTGGGCTCTGTCCATAACAGCGATTGTTGCTACGTTCTCTAAGGCTTCTACGAGTTCTTCGTGAGGGAACGGACGAAAACATCGAAGTTTCAGAACCCCCGCCTTTATCCCCTCATCTCGCAACTCGTCAGCAACTTCCTTGGCTGTCCCCGCTGTTGAGTTGAGTACGACAATTGCAACTTCGGCGTCGTCCAACCGATAGGCGTCGAAATAACCATATTCTCGCCCGGACATCTCAGCATACCCTTTCGCAACATCTAAAATGACAGATTTAGCATTCTCCATCGCATCGACTTGCTGGCGTTTGTGTTCAAAATAGTAGTTTGGCAGGGCTAACGGCCCGACGGTTTGTGGATGTTCCAAATCCAGCAAGGAGAATGCGGGTTCGTATTTACCTATAAAATCTTGCACTTCGTCGCGGGAAAAAATCTCCAGCAACTGCGTTGTGTGACTTGTGATGAATCCATCAAAGCAAACCATCACAGGCAGAAACACATCCTTGTTTTCCCCTATTTTGACAGCTTGTATTACGTTGTCGTAAGCTTCTTGAGGGTTTTCCGAATACAACTGAATCCAGCCTGAATCTCGTGCGCCCATCGTATCCGAGTGGTCAGCGTGGATATTAATAGGCCCGCTCAAGGCTCGATTGACCACTGGCATGGCTATAGGCAACCGAGTAGAAGCGGCAATATACAACATCTCCCACATCAACGCTAACCCATTCGCGCTCGTCGCGGTCATTGAGCGCGCACCAGCCGCGGCAGAGCCAATTACGGCACTCATCGCGCTGTGTTCCGATTCCACCAGCACAAACTCAGTATCTACTTCTCCATCCGCCACTAATTCAGCAAATTTGTGCATCAGTTCAGTCTGCGGTGTGATAGGATAAGCGGCTACAACATCGGGATTTATATGTTTCATTGCCGTTGCGGCTGCATCATTGCCTGTTAGTGCGACTTTCATTTGTGTATAATTCTCCTTTTCTTGAAACGATTGCAAACTACCAATTACCCAATTTCTTGAACCATTTCAATCGCTTGAATTTTCGGTGGGCATTCTCTGGCACAGATGCCGCAGCCTTTACAGTGTTTGTAGTCAAAATCCACCACTTTACCATCTTCTACTAAAACAGCAGCGTCTGGGCAGTATATCCAGCACAACAAACAATGGCGGCACTTCTCTTCATCTCTAACAGGCTTGAAAGTCCGCCATGAGCCTGTTTCGTATTCCTCTGCATTTCCAGCCTTTAAAACTCTCCCTCCGATGGGGATGTCTCTCCAACCTAATTCCTCTTTCATCTTTTATCCTTTCACATCGTCATAAGCGCGTTTTGCCGCTTTGATATTACCGTCAATAACCTTCTGAGTAAACTTCCCAGAAAACTTCTTTTGAATTTCAGCGTAAAGCATTTCGGGTGACACAATTTCCATAACCTTGACAAGCGCGCCTATCATGGGCGTGTTAGGAATTGGTCGCCCTATCGTGTCCAGAGCGATTTGCGTGGCGTCCACTGTATAAACATTTCCGTTAGAGAGATTTAACCTCTCCCGAATTTCTTCTGGCGACGATTGGGTATTCACGATAAAAACACTATCCTCTTTAGCGCCATCAGCGACGTTTTCGCTTTCGAGCAATGTCGAGTCCAGCACCACAACAACATCGGGTTCAGCTACTGAACAACTTACCCGTATTTGTCTGTCGCCGATGCGGTTAAACGCCCGTATCGGCGCGCCCATGCGCTCGGGGCCATATTCGGGAAAACCTTGACTGAATTTGCCCGCTTCCACGGCGGCTTCCGCTAAAAAAACCGCCGCAGTCTTAGCACCTTGTCCCCCTCGGGCATGCCAGCGAATTTCAATGATGTCTTTCATTCATTCCTCCTTACAATATGTGATAACACATCTATGTTTAACATGTATCCAAAATGTCCTTGAGACGTTGGATTTTATTCGGATGTCGCAATTTGTTCAACGCTTCTTCTACGATTTGTCTGGCTCTCTCGCGGCTAATGTTAAGTTCCTTGCCGATTTCAGCTAAAGTACGAGGTTCATCATCCCCGATTCCATACCGCAACCTGAGTACCTGTGCTTCACGCGGTCGCAAGGTATTTAGTACCTGCTGTATTTCTTCCTTCACAATGTCAATTATTACCCGGGTGTCCGGCTGCACAGATTCATCTTTAATTAGGTTAGCTAAACATTCATTGCCATCTTGATTGAGCGGAGTTTCAAGGGAAATAGTGCCTTTGGCGTGTCTGAGAGCAACTTTCAAAATATCTTTGGGCAATCTGGTTTCACCTGCTAACTTTTCAAAGGTTAGCGCATCTTCTTCACCGCGTTCTCGAAAGATTCTCTTAAGTCTGTGCAACTCCTCGACAACGTAAGCGGGAAGTCGGATAGTTCTACATTGGTCAGTTATGGAGCGGGTTATAGATTGTTGAATCCACCATGTAGCGTAGGTGCCGAATTTGCAGTTTCTACGGTAATCAAATTTCCCAACAGCTTTTAGGAGTCCGATATTACCCTCTTGAATTAAATCAGAAAACGGCAAACCACAATGTCGGTACTTTTGAGCAATGCTAACCACCAAACGCAAATTGCATTCGACCAATTTATCGCGTATTTCCTGCAATTGTTGTTTACTTTCAGCGGCAACTTTAGCAACCAGCTCGCGTTTTATTGATGGCAGGTTAGTTTTCTCATGCAGAATCGTTTGAGTTTTTTCAACGAGATGCCCACACCGTTCAAATTGCTTAAATAACGCAGTCTCCTGTTCCCTGTCAAGCAGGGGGGTATGTGCTATCTCGCGCATGTAACTTTGAACTGGGTCCCAAAGGTCAACATCGCTACGAACAGACAAATTCTGCTTTTTTAATTTG
>CAZRLY010000195.1:0-7515 GCA_964601015.1 uncultured bacterium | reverse complement strand
ATAACTCCCTTTTCAGTAAGTTTGTTGTCTGGCACGAAACGGAGTGGAACGTCGTAAAAGGGATATTCGCATAGTGCCTTACTACAGCTATAAACTCAACACTTGTTTTAAGTGGGCTTCAACGGCCTGAAGGTCAATTGAACTAAGTCTACCTGGACAATACACAATTCGAGCCTCAGAAATCGTTGCCAGTTGCATCCGCACCACCGAGGGCGCGACCAGATTGGCGGCTTTCCAATCAACTAATTGATAGTCACTTGGGAAGCGAGGGGCGTGAGTGGTAACCGCTGCAACAATCACATCTCCGTGTTGATTATAAGCTTCATCACTAAGAACCACGGCAGGACGAACCCTCGTTGTTGCGCTGTCTCTGAATGGAAATGGGACGAGCACCACATCACCTTTCACATACGCCATAAATCTCCCTCCAGTTGTCATATACAGCATCTTCGTCATTGTCCCAGGTTTTTGCGAAGGCCTCGTCGGACAGGGGCGCTATCTCGCCGTCAATCTCCAGGACAAAATGTTCACAAATGGTACCTTCAAATTGTACCTTTAAAACCTCTACTTCCGTCGTTTCCGGATGCATGCAAGTCCAATCGTCAGTGAGATATCCGCACGCGCTACAGTTGGACTCTGAATTATCCGCTTCTCCTGCGTAAATTGCCTGCTTCAGATTTTCAGCCTCTACAGCGGATAATTTCTGTCGTTCGATTCGGCGCACCATAATACTTCACCGTCCTTTGTAGTTTTATATACCGTTCGATACCCGTACTTCCGAATTGGAGAGTTTTTTGCGCGCTTTTATAATTTTAACATATTCTCCCGATAATATCAAGACAGAACGGAAAATTGTTGTCAAAATAGCGAATATGCAAACCTTATATTCCTCTAACCTCACAAGCGAACCGTTTCGGCACAACGATAGACACAAGCGCTGTCTTATCGAATCTTTCGTGGTTATGCACTCTGTATACTCTGGCTTTACATAGCATCTCGCCCGTTTCGTTCACTGCGCGCACTTCATCGCCTTTTTTCGGCAGGGGGAGACATTCGTAAGGAATGGTAACTAAAGCATCATCTTCTAAAAATGTCATGTCAAGCAAGAATATCGCCAAACCCGGACAGGCTGCTACGCAGATTCCGCAGCCGATGCACTTGCCGGGATTTAGGACGGGCAGGTTGGTGATAGGTTTTCCTACGGTGATGGCGTTCTGCGTACACGAGGTTTCACAGGGGTTGCACGGGATATTCTGGAAACATTCGATTAAAGCTATCGGCTTCTGGTGGGCGAGATGTTTGCTTTCGTCCGCTACCCTTTTGCGGCGGGCAGGCTTCGAGTTTATTCTTAACTCAACCAATCCGCTTCTATAAAAATCTTTCAATTCTTGCGCCCTACCCGACTCGATATACCCCAGACTTTCTGCCGCAGCCACGCCAGCGATACGTCCCTCTTCCATAGCGGTGCTGGCTTCTTCGATGCCTGCTACATCGCCAGCGATGTAAATGCCCAATTGAGTCGTTTGCATGTTTTCGTCAAGGATAGGCACATGTGCGCGAAAGTCCCTTGCGTACCGAAATTCGCAACCAGCCATCCACGCTAACTCAGCAAGCGGTGTCAAACCAACAGCTAAACAGATGGTGTCAACGTTGAGTTCCATCTCGGTTCCATCAATTCGCTGCCATCTCTCATTTAGTTTTGCGATGACAGCGGATTCAACGCAATCCGCGCCTTTGGCTTCTTTCACCGTATGAGAGGTCAAAATTTTAACGCCAGCGCGTTCCAGTTTTGAGGCATGAACCTGATAACCTCCGATTTTCGGCGCTGCTTCAACAACTGCTACGACGGCGGCTCCTGCCTGCATCAGTTGATATGACACTATCAACCCCACATTGCCGGCACCCACCATCAGTATGCGCTTGCCCGGTAATACCCGATGGATATTAATCATCGTTTGCGCCGCGCCCGCTGTCATTATGCCGGGTAGCGTCCAGCCGGGGAAAGCTAAGGCATTTTCGGTTGCGCCGGTAGCGATGATAATCCTTTCCGCCTTCAATTCTTCTGAACTATCGCCGTTCGTCAAACCGAGTACCCTCTCCGGAAACAATCCGTAGGCGGTGGTATTTAGCAGAAGTTCAACGCCGAATCTCTCTGCTTCTGCACACAAATCTCTTCCTATCCGGATGCCGCGTATCCCCGCACCGTGTTTCTGAGAGCCAAAAAATTTATGAATCTGTTTGAAAAGTTGTCCGCCGGGTTTGGAATTTTCATCTATCAAAGTGACTTTAGCATCTGCTTTGACCGCTTCTATCGCTGCTGCCAAACCCGCTGGACCGGCACCTATGATGGCAATTTCAGTTGTTTTCATGGACTGGGTGATTGAATTAGTATCTGCTGATAAATCGTCGCATATAATATATGAGCCACAGATTAAACACGGATTACTCTGCATTTACCGGGTGAAAGGAGCGCAGGGTGCTTTGTAACTCGTTGAGAAGATGTTTAAAGGTAGCGTCTGCTTTCTGCGCAGTGTAAAAGTCAATTTCTAAAGCGATATCCTTGCCATACTCGACACCACCGAGAGGCGGAACAAATCCTGCTTTGGCGAATGCTTCTTTCATGGCTTTTTTGTAGCGTTCTTTTTCACACTTGTAAGTAGGCACTTCTGGGTAAACATCTATTTCTACAGCTTGACAAAAGCCCTTTTTGTCGAGCAAGTACCAGCGTTCGATATGCGGGTTCGGCACTGCGCAAACCAGAGCACCGGAGTAATCTGTTTGTTGGGCGACTTTTTTAATTTCGTCTCGTTTTTCTCGGTAGCTCTGACAGTTCCCGTCGATAGCCGCAACGCATCGAATAGATTACTTTTACCTGCGGCGTTCGGCCCCATGATAACAGTCAAAGGTTGAAGTTCCATTTCTACATTTTTCAACGATTTGTAGTCCTTGATTTGTATACGCCGTATCACTTTTTATCCACACTCCTTGCCTTTATCCTTTCTTTGTAATCGGAAAGTTGTTAAAGATATTCTTAGTTATCCTAACCGAGTTTGGAAGAAAAATCATCATCTACATAATCTTTTTTAATCTGTTTGACAAACTCTGAAAAAAGATTTCTGTCTTTATCAGCCGCGCTCAATTCAGCAGCGAGCAGTGTCCATGTTGCTTCTGTGATGTCATTTCGAGATTCCACTTTGAATCGCTTCTTAATAGCAGCCCAAAAATCGTCTTGCGTTATTCCCGCTTTGAGCAATCTTTTGTTGAGACGGTTAGCCTGTGCGAAGGCGGATTTCTGGGCGTTGGTAATTTTGTGTTGTTTAGGTTCTGTTTCCTCATCATCTTCCTTGTCAGGTGGAAGAGGTTCCATTCCCTTTTGTATTCGATAAGCGTTTGTCATCTCTTTGACCAACCAAGGAGGCAAATGTCCCCTTATGGCGTTTCTTTGAGCTTTATGTATCGCTTTGGTGAAGGCAAAGGGGTCAATTTTTCCGCTTCTAAGACGCTTGGGTTGTTCAAAAGCTCCGTAGTATACTTGCTTAGTAGATGTGTTTACTGTTTTGGCGAATGCAAGCCAGGAGTGCGGGCGTTCATCGAACAGTATGTTTTCTACCTTGATATTGCCCATGCGGTTTGCAGCTTCATTGACGCCGATGATGCTCAAACCTTCGACTGTTTTGCCGCCCTGCTCAAAGGAATACACATAATCTGATATGTCAACGGATTTACCCATAATCTCCGCTAAGATAGCTTCGTCATCAGCGGTATCCGTATCAAAGAGTAAAAGTGGTTTTAGTTTCGCCACAATGTGTTGTTGCTCCTTTTAGGATGTTCGTAATCGCCAGTAGTATAACAGAAAATCCATCCGATTATCAACCTTTTTTACATTAAGCGTCCCAAAAAACCAGATGTAGACATGCCAGGTATAAGTATTCAAACGTTTTACCAACTTTTTATTAGCCACAGGAACACACGGCAGTACCTGTGGCTATTCTTCTGTTTTTGAAAGTGAGAAAAACTTTCGCTCAGTTACTTATAAAGGGTGATGAAAGATGGTAGGATTGATAGAATTGGGATTAGTTGGGTTTTCGTCAAAAGCACGCAGGGTTGTGCTGTCGCTTCCCAACTCTGCCGTAGTAGATGAGGTTGTCGAGGGGAAGGACGGAATCATCAAGGATTGCAAGGAGGGCGACATAAGCCCCAATTATGTCCGCTCGCTTATCCGAACGGCTCCGGCAAAAGCGGATATATTTTTTGTCGGAGATGGCTCACTTATGTACGTGCGGCTAATCCGCCAATCATGCGGATGATTATGATGAAACATATTAATAGGGCACCGCCAAGGACAGCGAATGAAGCAATGGTAGAAAATCCTAACTGTTTCATAAATACACCGGAAGCAGCGAGTAGCAACATCAAAGAGTAGAGTCCTCTGATTCCGTTTCCCTTGACATATTTTGTAGCTGAAGCGCCAAGTTGAACGCCTATGGCAGCACCTAAAAGCATCCAGATAGCCGCTATTAGCTCTACTCTTCCCTTCAGCCAATAAGTAAAAGTACCATATATTCCAGAAATAGTAACACATAAGAGGCTGGTACCGATAGCAGTAACAGTGGGCGCACCAAACAAATACAGAAACGCCGGTACAAGCGCAAATCCGCCTCCGGCTCCCGTAATTCCAGAGATGACACCTATTAACAACCCTATACCCACTATTACCCAGAGGGACATCTTTGTCTGGCAAGTTTTCAAATATATCACAGGGGAAATATTCAAACACTTGGTTAGCAACCGTTTTTCCCTTGCTACGGATGGGCTTTTTAAGGTGTCCTTTGTTTCCACGTCACGCAGTTTAATGTTGATATAATCGTATAACATATAGGCACCAAGGCTGGCAAGGAGCACAATGTATAGGCAACGGATAACCGGTCCGGCCAATCCAATGGATTCTAACCACATCACTATCCTGGCCCCTAACTCAACACCTGATATCATAGAAATACCGGTGGTGACACCAAGTACACAATCAACGTTCCCCATCTTGCGGTGTCTGAGGGTGGCGATTATACTTTGCCCACTCACATTCGCCAGCCCGGTTCCAATTGCAAGCGGCACGGGGAAACCGAATATATTCAGAGCGGGCGCGATAATCCACCCACCTCCTATTCCGAAAAATCCGCCGAGAGTACCAACTGCGAACCCAATGCCTATCAAAATCCATACGTTAAACTTGATGTTTGCTATCGGCAACAATATTTGAAAAATTTCCACTGAGATGGGGAGAAAGTGTTTGTTCGGGAGTTAAACCCAGTAACGTCCGGTTAAAAAATTGCATCTGTCGTAAGTAATCAAGAAGAATGGAAAACGGAGTAGCAAGCTTTGGGAAAGGTACAAATTACGCAGGCTAATTCTATTAAATGATGAACTAAATGTTTGGTCAAAGTTACTTAGCTTGCGTCCTATTGCTCCTAAAAAGCCTGCTAATCCATAGTGCAAAATCCTAACCGGACATCACTGAGTTAAACCCCCGAACATCGGCTATCCCCTTTGCCCCTTCTTGTTTTTTCCTTTTGCGTTCGTCGGGTGTGGATTTAGCAATCCACACCAAGCGCAAATCCACGACACACGACGGGAGCAATTGGAGGGATTATTTTCTTGGAAATGCCTTAGTATCTTTAGCGCGTTAAAAGAATTGGGTTATTTCAGATAATCCGGCAATTCGTCTTTCTTCATTCCCTGGAACACGCAATCATACGGGCAAGTTTCGCAGACCCCGGGTAGTCCTTCTACAGGCGGTTCGCCCTTGATGGATTCGACGATGGAAGTTGCTTTTTTGACGTTTTTGTCCTCGCCCAATACTACGAGCACTACAGCACCCTCGGAACCGCCCACGCCTCCTGCTGCCACCTGTTTTGCTTCAACGCCCGCCAAAATCTCAAAGGCTTCGATTTCAGTGATGAGTTTGCCCTTTGTGATGCAATACATCCCGAAATTCGCCCCCATCGAATAATCGTAGGTTTTGGAACCTGTATACATGGCAGCCTCTTTGACCGATGGGATGAGTTTTTCCAAACCTATTGGAAAGATGTATTGTAGTCCGGTGGAAGTCACGGTGCCAATGGTGGCGGCTACTGTTCCCCCGTCAAATCCGGATGTGATGACGCCGACATTTCCCTCTAAGTCAATTGCGTTGCCGCCTTTGATGACAACCGTTTCTTTGTGAAAATCCTCAAAGGCTTCCTGGATGGTTTTGTCAACGATTTCGCCTTTGTAAGTGATGAGCGGCACCGGGCCACGTTCCTCTTCCGGCGTTACGCAAAGCACCCTTTTGCAACTGATGCCAGCGGTACATTTCTGCGGTTCGGTGTCCAAGCCCAAAAGCTCTTGAGCGACGAAACCGTTTGTAACTCCGCCACAAAGGATGATGTATGCTTTTTCCTTGGCGATTTTTACTTCTTCCAATTCAACCGTTGCCTTGGCTAACAATCTTCTTGATTCTGATGGAACAAGTGTAAAGACTGCTTTCATCATTTCTAATTTAACTCCTTACATTGGATGTCTATTTGTTAATAAATCCCTTTTCTCTCAGGATATTTTCATAATCTTCGCGCTCCCTTCCGCTTCGCGTCCTCTCTAAAGCATCCGCAGTAGATTTTTGCGAATCGGGTTAAATACTTGTGCTTTGAGACTGCCAATAAATCCACGAATTCGCCTCAGATCGATTGCTCGAAGGTGGTCGAGCAAGACAACGGATTGGCGGGCTAACCCCGCAGTGCCGGCAGGTACCTGCGGATAAAGGTCAAGGCTTTTTGTTGCCCAGTTTCCGATTTGCGTAGTCAACGGCACAACCAAGACTGTCGGATAGCGTGGCACACCTAATTTGTTTGGCAGTCCAACAACGATTGCAGGGCGTAATCCTTGTTGTTCGTGTCCGGGCGGGCGGTGCTGCGGCAGTTCCACCAAAAGTATGTCTCCAATTTTAATCGGACGTACTCTCATGATTCAGCCTCTACAACGACAAAACCGATCTCCGGGGCATAGTCCACAGGCTTGACTTCAGGAATTCCGTTATCTCCCCAGTCGTATAGCGGGAGTTCTTCAGTCAAATCTGCTGATAGCCAAGTTTGACTCTCAGTTTTCAGTTCATCAGGAATCATCTCAGCGAGTCTATCGGCAGAACCGACATAACCTTCCAGATCCGACTTTGTAATCAAAAATCGCCTGCCAACACGTGAATGTTTCAATTTTCCGCAATGGAGTTCGGCGTAGATTGTAGTCGGCGCTACTTTTAAAATTCTGGCTACCTCTTTAGGCGAAAAAACGTCCTTCATAAAAAATTCCTTTCTAATCGAAACCCTTGTTGAAACCAACGATTACCTCAATCATCAGTATCGTTTTCTAAAGCATCAGCGGGTAAGGCTGATTATCGTCTCCCTTAATTCTTTAAGTTCCACAACCAGGGTTTTTGTTTCCAATAACGTTTCCGACATTTTATTACCTGAACGGGGATTCCTTAGA
>CAZRLY010000194.1:0-11815 GCA_964601015.1 uncultured bacterium | reverse complement strand
GGATTTGGGATAACCGCTATTTTCCCGCCCCCTCCGGGTGCATCTATCACGTAATGCGGAACGGCTAAACCTGAAGTATGTCCGCGTAGGGCTTCGATGATATCCAAACCCGCTTGCACGGACGTTCTAAAATGGTCAGTTCCCATAACCAAATCCGCTTGATAGATGTAATACGGCTTGACGCGGATGGCGAGAAGCTTTTGCACCAATTCCTTCATCACTTCTGATTTGTCGTTGACGCCCTTGAGTAACACCGTCTGATTGCCGAGCGGAATTCCCGCGTCGGCTAACATCTCACAAGCCTTTTTCGACTCTGGCGTGATTTCACACGGGTGGTTGAAGTGGGTGTTGAGGTAGAGCGGATGGTATTGTTTCAGCATGTCGCAGAGTTCTTCTGTGATGCGTTGCGGTAATGTGACCGGGGCGCGACTTCCAATGCGGATAATTTCAACGTGTTGAATTGCTCTGAGATGCTTGAGGATGTACTTAAGTTTGCTATCTGCCATCATAACCGGGTCGCCGCCAGAAACTATCACGTCTCGTACTTCCGGATGCTGTCGGATATACTCAAGTCCGCGTTCAATTGCATCCCTGGGGATTGATTTTGGGTCAGCCACTTTTCGCTTGCGAGTACAAAACCGGCAGTAAGTCGGACAGATGTGACTCACATAAAATAACACTCTGTCAGGATAACGATGAGTTATGCTGGGTACGGGGCTGTCTTCCTCCTCCGCTAACGGGTCAATTTCGCCTGTGCTGACAAGCTCTTGAGCATCTGGGATAGTTTGCTTCCAAATCGCATCTCCTTTCTCCTGAATCAAACTCAAATAATACGGATTGACGCGCAGTGGGAATCTGTTGTGTACGCGTTTTACCTCTTCAACGTCTATGTCTAAGACTTTTGCGAGTTCTTCTGGTTTGGTAATGGTTTCCTTAACCAAACGTCTCCATTCTTCCATTCTTTTTCCTTTCTAACACTCTACAACGAGATTTCATAAATTCATGTTAAATTGGGGCACTGGGGAAAAACTCCAACGCTCCAATGCCCCAATGCCCACTAATCCAGCATGCGTCCCGTCAAGTAATGAGAAACAACAAGCCTAACTCAGTATTAATGTTTTTTGCGGCGGGGATGTTCTGTAACAGCATCCACGATTAACTTGAGAAAGACGGGGAGTTTTTGCTTATCCCCAAGCCTTCTTCCACCCAGTTGAACTGCTACCATATCCAAACTTGGGCAAACCCACAGGATATATTGTGATTGCGCGCCAAGGGCGCAGTAGGTATCTTTTGGTACGCCCTTCCAGAAACCATCCGTATTCACCCACCAGAGCATGCCGTATTTCCTGTTCAGATTTTGGGACGATTTGGTCGCTTGCTGTACCCATTTTTGGGAGATAAGTTGTTTTCCGTTCCAATTACCGTTGTGCAAGAACAAATAGCCGTATCGAGCAAAATCGCTGGCGGATATTTTTATCCCTCCGCCACCGCCGTTGACCGGGATACCATTTTCTCGCCCCCAAGCCCACCAGTCCCAATTCTTAGCACCGATGACATCGGTGATTCGCTCTTTTAACACTTTCTTCATTGATTGCTGATAGGCGATAGTAACGGCACGAGCCAGCACAACCACAGCGGAATCGTTGTAATACCAGGCGGTTGCTGGTTCTCCTCTCCGTCCGTATTCGGAAGTCATGGTTGCGAGATGGAATAGCTTTATTTTGGCGTTTTTGCCCCTATTCAGTTTCGGCAAATATTTGTAAGCGTAGTCGTCCAGACTGCATTTTCCATCCTCAATTGCAAGCCCCAACACCGTGCTTGTAAACGATTTTGTGCAGGATGCAATGCCATACATTTTGTCAATCGAACCCCATTGGCATACGATTCGCCCATGACGGATTACCAATCCGCTGCCGCCACCGTTCTCTTTGATGAAGTTAGTTACAATTTTTAGTTTGCTTGTGGACATTCCCACGTCTTCTGGTTTTGCCCTTTTCCATTTAGCATCGGGAAAATTTGCAAGGACTGTTGCGCTGGAAAGGATGAACATGGTGAATATGCCCAGAATGCGCGCCAGTCCTAATAATCGCCTTGTCATTTTTGTCACTCCTTTCGGAAGGCAGCAGGTGCGTTTGTTGAGACGCTAACATGCGAAAATTTAATTTTCGCACTCCAGAACGCAATTATTCCCAACTGCGGATAAATTGGTCACCCGCTTCCGCTCGTGCGCTGGTGGTTCCCTTTGTCCAGTCGGTATTGGCGTCTCGCGCGAACGCACCGGATGTCAACCCGCTGCAATTTTGCGCAAGTATCTCAAAGACACGATGAGCGATGATGAGATTCCCTACCACATTGGCATGTACGCCGTCGGGATGAATCAGCCAATCTGCCAGCCCTTCGCCTTCCCACACATCCGCCAACAAACAATCATTATCGCAAGCAAGCTGGCGGATAGCCTCGTTGTATATACGAGTCCTGTTGACGCTGCCTTTATCAAAGGGCGCATAGCTGCGAAACGCTGTCATGTGGTATACCGTCGTCAGCACAATCACCGGTGCGCACGCTTCTTTAATGTCGCCAATAACCGTCTGCATATCCTCACGGAAATCCTCCACATCCATCCCCGCGCGCATGTCGTTAAGCCCGTAACACAGAGTAAACTGGTCAGGATGTACACCAATCACATCTTCTTTGTAGCGTTCTAAAGCACTGGGATTAGCGGAAGCTTCGTAGCCCGGACTGCGCGGGGTAATCACATTCGCGCCGATGCCCTTGTTGTAATACTTTACCGGATTCTCCTGACACTGATTAATCAGACGCGCCAGTATATCCGCCCACCTATCTTCTGTGCGAGCCAACCAGGAACCCCCGGCGACAGTGCTTTCGCCCATCACAACCATTGTTTCAAACTCTTTTGAGCAATAGTCTTTTTTACCCATCTCTCTCTTAGGGACAGCCAAAGGAGAAACTTTGCCTTTCAGCCCCAAACCCCCTTTTTCTGCATCTTTATTTGTATTATAGCAAATTTAGATAAAAAGTTCAAGTTTTTTATTGACCAGTAGTCAAATCTCTGCTAAACTATTTCCATGAAAATTATTAGTAAGTAATTTGCCAATGTCATATTTCCGTGTAGGACTGGAAAGCCAGAATAAATCAACTGTAGGTCAAGTTGAATGGAATATCAAATCCTAATGTGACATTGGCGAGGTAAGCCCTGTGGGTATTTATGTTTAAGGAGGAGATTCGATGGTAACCTACGATGAGAAAGACTTGGTAAGTCTCAGACGTGTATTAGACAGCGGTGCTCTTAACGGTGGAGAATCATTCACCGCTGACTTTGAGCAGAAGTTTGCCGAGAAGATGGGTTCCAAGTACGCTGTCTCAATGAACTCGGCGATGTCGCTTTTGCACGCCAGTATATTCGCTGCTGGCGTAGGCGTAGGCGACGAGGTAATTTGCGACCCGATTGTCCAGTTTGGGGCGGTAGCGACGTTCTACAACAACGGCTATCCTGTTTTTGCCGACGTTGACCCGGCTACCTACCTGATTGACCCGAATTCGGCAAAAGAACGCATCACCGAACGCACAAAGGCGATTGTTTGCACTAATCTGTGGGGGTATCCCGCGGAATTGGAGGAGTTGCGGAAGGTCGCGGACGAACACAACGTCGTCTTAATAGAAGATTGCGCGCATGCCATGTGCGTCAAACACAAGGGCAAATACGCTGGCACATGGGGACACATCGGCGTGTTCAGTTTCTGCTCTGGAAAACACCTGCCAACTGGCGATGGCGGCATGGCAATCACCGATGACGAACATCTTGCCAACAGGCTGAGAACAATGCGCATATTCGGCGAAAGCCCGCCGGAGTTGGCGTGGAACTATCGAATGACGGCGATGGTAGCCGCTGTGGGGATAGTACAATTGGAGCGAGTGGAATCTTACATCGCATCTTACAACGCCAATACGAAATTCTACGACGAGGCGTTGGAGGATTGCAAATGGATTAAAATGCGCTACAAAGCCCCATACAACGAAATTTCCGCTTATCACTACGCGGCGGCTTTCTACGGCGACAAATACGGTATCGAATACGACGATTTCAAACAAGCTACAAGAGACGTCGGTTGTAGCGTAGGATTCGGCTTCACGCAACGTCCCGCTTATCTATACAAGATATTCCAGGTGCCGATGGCTTACGGCAACAAGGGTTGTCCGACAAAATGCCAGTATTATAAAGGCGATTTTGAGTATAAGGAGGGATTATGTCCCAGAGCTGAAGAACTAATTCCTCGGCTCATGACGATGGGTGTGCGAAGTGCCGAGGGTTCCCGTAAAAATGCTGAATTGCTGCGTAAGGCGATAGAAAAGGTGGAAGCTGAAGCTCTGCACGCATGAATGCGGCAGGTTCTTAGGCTTGATACCTCTACCGGGCTCTCGCTTTTTAACACAGCAAATGGGCTGTATAATATACGACAAATGAGCCGTATGTGTTAAAACAACCGGAGTTGTCCCGCTACAACATCCCGGTCCTTAGTATCAAGTATCCCATCACCTTTTGAGTGTTGGGCATCAGAACTTCGCAGGCGAGCCGCTCTGTCGTAGCCGAATTCACCAGAATCCGGAGATAGCCTTCCCGAAGTCTCGGCGACTTCGGCTACGCTGGAAGGCAGATGCCTTCCATTCGCAACTTGGTTAAATCGGGACACCGCCCGCTGGAGAATAGCTTCCATACTCCGCCAACGTTCAAGCACGTCGGCCGTGTCCAAGGTGAACCCAGATGAACCGACCGGTTGGTTCATCTTAGCGGGTTCACCTGTATTTTCAACGACACTGCCTGCTAAGAAAGCAGAATAGATGTCTCGTTGAATGTTTAAATTACAGCAAGTATGAACTCGCTGTGAAAGGGGCTTTTTGGTGTACTTACCGCACTTATGGCAATATTGGGAAAGTTTGGTCGTTTTGGTTGAGAACTCTACTACAGAGCCGCCAGCGTTTTCGGCTTTGCGACGGAGTATCTCCATGAACATACCCGGCGCTCTGTCTCTTACAGAACGCCCGTAGTTCTTTTGGAAGGAAGAGTAGCTGAGTTTTTCAGTTTTGACATACTTTCCTTGCTTTAAGATGCGGTTGGCTTTCTTTCCATGCAATGTTTTGCGTTGGGTTGCGAGTTTACGTTGGAGTTCAGCAAGTTTCCGTTTGGTTTTCTTATACCGTGTGGATTCATGCCAAGTCTTTTTGCCGGGCTTGATTGTTCCGTCAGGATTGTAGTTTTGTGGATTGTTCGCTCTGCGTTGCCGGTCTAATTTACGTTGAAGTCGTCGGATTTCTTTCTGTTTATTCTTTAGTTCATCACAGAAACGCTCAATAACGGCAGTATCAGCAGACACATAAGCGATTGTTGACGGTCCAATATCAAGTCCTATGATATTGCTATTAGGTTGATTTTTGTCTTTGATAAGTGGCTTACCTTCAAGAACAAGCTGGACAAAGAATCGTGTCTTTCCATTGAATATTCGCTTGATGATTCTACAGTATTTAACACGATGCGATAAGCCATGAATTACGACTTCATCATTGACATCAATGACACATTTAAGTTTAAGCCCTGTCCAGAGAACATGACCTGTATTCTCGTTATATCGGATTCCTGTTGTATTAGTTTTGCCTTCAACTGATTTGAGTTGGTTTTTGCTTTTGAACCTGACTCTTTTGGCTTGGCCATAAGCAACACGCTGAACAGCTTTGAATGCTCTGGTAGCTATTTTCTGAGTAGTCGTACTATCAAGGTGATTGCCTATCCAAGAACTTCTAATTTTGGTTGCGTAAAGATGAATGTCGTATTCACGGAAACCAAACTTAGCGTTGAGTGCTTTAAAAGCTTCAGTTCGACCTTTGTTTGGTTTGCCGTTGACAGTTTTGGGGTATCTTTTAGCGTGTTGGAATTCTTTACTTTGGCGCAACAATTCAAGTCGTCGTTTTGCTTCATCGAGACAAGCATTGTAGAGTTGACGAGCGGCTTCAAATCTTGCGAAAAGGAAAGCTTCGTCGTGTGGTGATGTTTCTAAGGCGAGTTCGAGAATGAATGATGGAGTTGTTTTTCTAGACATTTTTTAGTTTCCTGAACAGTTCTAATATTTCAGTTAAGAGCAAACCTTGGCTTTTACCTTCTGCTTTAGCTGTGTCTCTGAACCATTCATGAAGTTCTTTAGGTATTGACACATACCATTTATATAAATGCGAGTTCTTTCTATGTTGCCTCATGTTTTAAATTATACAATACCAACATGTTAGTTGTCAAGAAAATATTTAATTTTTTGTGGCATCGAACCACAAAAAATTAAGCACCGTTTCATCACCACGCTTGAAAGCGGGTGCTTTCACAGTGCAAATTCTGTAATGAGTAATAAGTAATAAGTCCTCTTTATTTTTACTCATTACTTTTTACTTTTTTAAAACTTGGTAAAAACTCGCACAAATGTTTGCATATAATTTTGGTCATTTGCTGTCCCTCTTGCTCTTTGGTCGATATAGCGGGCACCGATGTGCAAAAAAAGATCTTTTTCATAAGCCACGAAGTTTTTTTCCAATTCCCCCAACACTGCCTGCCGGATAAAATCTCTCTCATCATCCCTCATATCGTTAAATAACAGGAGTTGTATGCCCCCTGTAATTTTTATCGTTTTGGTGAACTGGTATATTGTTTTAAGGATGAAAGCGTGAGTTTGGTCACGCAGGTCAATTGGACTGACATCTCGCAGGCGAATATGGTGTTCCTCTTTGCCCTCCTCCGTTTCTATTTCTATGACTTCGTCTTTGATGCGTTCCTCTGCCATCTTAAAACCATTCCGCATGGTATATTTGTACATAGGAATGATTTCGAGCGATTTTGATGGGCGGATGCGGTAATTAGTTTTGAATATTCCCGCTTCGTAGTGCTTGTTATTCTCATCAAAATCCAAATCGAACATCAGTTTGGCGCGCAAAGTGGTAACCATCTTTTTTTTGCCGGTGTACTCAAATGTAACCTTGGCGGTATTAATTAAATCATTTTGCATCATCAGTTCGTCAGCGCGCTGTTCTTCCACCTCAAATCCCTTTTCTTCAATGTAAAAGAAACTGATAAGCCCTTCCTCTTCCAACTTTTTGACCTCATCTTGTTGACGGTATAAATCTGTGTCTCCCATTGTCAGCATACCGGCATAAAACCAGGTATCGTCGGGGATTTTATCCTTGACGAATTTCAATTCATTTTCGATGGCAATTGAGCCAATTTTCGGCAAATTGCGTTTATGGATGATATTGCCAAACGCCTTTGTCGCAGTGTTTTCCTCTCTCGCTAAGTCTTTTGCGTATTGAAGGCCGACATCTATATCGGTGGAGACGCCGCGCCGGGAGGTTTTATATTCCAGCAATGCACGTACACCGCGAAGTCCCACATCGAATTCATAGTTTGGCTCCTTGTCGTTTTCCTCCTCATCGCGTACGCCGTTGTTATTATCATCCCTTTCATCGAGAAAATCCTCATCGACATCAAAGAGCAAAATGTCGTCTTTGTAGTCGAAAATCCCATTGTCGTTCTTGTCTAAGTCGCCTGGGATGATGTACGACGGTGAGTCCGCCAAAGTGTTATCCGTATATCTATCTTGGTCATCATTGTCTATGACTGACTTTGACGCATCATACCGCGAACCGATACGAAAGGCTTCCGCTTGTATAATCATGTCGCCGATGGTTCGGAAGGATTTGAACACTGCCGACGTCGCTTCAAGGCGAGATTCTATGTCCCTTTGCAACGCCCGTTTAGGAGTGGAGGCGAATTCTGTTTTTATCCCGTAGTTGGCAAAATTCGTCTCGGCATCAACGCCAAGGACGGGCGTATCGCGAAAATACCAGGACGCACCCAATTTGGAATTGCCGAATTTCGTAACCTGCCGCAAACCGATGCCAGAACTTATTATCTCCTCCTGCCCGATAATCGGATTCAGCGGACCGGGTACCATAAGGAATATGATATCAGTTCGTTCTGAGCGTACGTCCCAACGAATTCCCTCTAAGTCTATTTGCTCAAAGGTATAGGAAGTAAAGGTTGTGGGAACATCACCGAGGCTCAAGATGTTCTTGATGTTGCCTGCCGTTTCCTCAATGATAAGCACGCTGTGGAACCCTTTTCGGAAAAGCCTGTAAAAATCCCACTCGTCCTGTTCTACGCTTTGCACTTCCTCGTCTACAAGGAAATCTCGGGTATCGGTAAAGTCGTATTCCACGCGCCCCGATAAGAACAGCTTGCCAAATAAGCTGTAAACGTCTTTTGCATATCCTAAGTTCGATGTGCTTGCTAAGATAATTGTTAAGATGATTGTGAAGAATGAAGCTATTTTAATATTTCTTACCATCTGCGGTTGAAAGGGAGATTTCTCCCCCAACCCCCTTTCTGTTAATCAAATCTTTTCAGACTCGCGGATTTCGACTTCAATGCTTGAGCCTGAGATAAAAAAAAACGTAAAAATTAGACGGACAAAACACCGGAAAGTTAAAAGAGAATGCGAAAACTTTTGACCTTATCCAAATGTCTATCTGCGACAAGGGAAAGGATGTAGAGCGGGAAGCGTGAAAAAACGAAGAGAACACGCTCTACGAGAAAACGCTCTACTACAAGCCGCTCGGCACTTCCGTTCTGATTTCGGGTTCAGGCGGCAGAAGAACGATTTCTATTCTCCTATTTCGCGCTCTGGCTTCAGGTGTCCTTCTGTCATCAATCGGGTGATATTGACCGAAAGCAACGGCTGCCAGACGTTGTGGGGCAACTTTGTTTTTTTCTTGCAGATAACGGACGGCACTAAGCGCCCTTGCGGCAGAAAGTTCCCAATTTGTGGGAAATTGTTTTTGCAACGCAACGCCGATAGGTAAGTTATCCGTATGTCCTTCAACACGGATTTGTCTATCCGGGTATTTGTTCAACAACAGTACAACGATTTTGTCCAGCACCTTCTTGCCATCGCGTTTCAGGTAAGCCCTTCCCGAATCGAAGAGTATCTTGTCCACAAGGTTGACGGTAAGTTTACCCTTCAACTGAGTAATGGTGATTTCCCGCGCTTCGATTTCATGCTGCAAGCTCGCCTGAAGTTCTGCAAACTCACTCTCCTTCCGCTTCTTCTCCTCCTCAATTTCGGCAAACCTATTTTTGAGAGCCGACGCTTCCGATGCGGTAGAATTTAATGTACTTTGGGTAGAATCTAATGCCTCCTGTAGTATATTAGCCTCATTTGTTTTCGCAGAAAGCTCCTGTTTTGTCGCTAACAGTTTCTTTTCAAGATTGCCCACCTGTATATCAAGTCCCTTTCGCTTCGTATTTTCGGTAGTCCAATCTTGCTTCATCCTGTTAAATTTTATCATGTAAGCGGTTAGCCCGGCAATTAGCAACATTAACACTAACGCGCCTGCGGCTGATAATAACAACATTTTTTTGTCCATCGTTCCCATGATGATACCTCCAATTCTTGTGCAAAATCTCTGGTTTCGCAGGTATTCTACGGAGCCAAAGGTTTCAGGTTTCCATCTTCATCAAACTCCATCTCTGAAAGTTCCCCGATAATTTCTAAATCAGGACGGGATTCTACCTTTTCTAAAAGCGAAGAGGAGATGTCTACTTCGTTCAACTGTAGGGTACTTTTTATCCTGGCGACGCGACAATCTTTGGGTTTTGTCAAGCCGACGGTTTCCAGTGCGTTTTCGATTGCTTCTCTGTCCGTGTCGTAATAAAACGGGATACGGGACTTCTGTGGGCCGAGCGCAGTGATGCTGTTCATGTAGGTAGCTTTCCTATTGATTTTGTTTACCAATCGGGTTGTTGTGAAATCCGCAATCCCGATACCACAGGCGTTGCCGTTGCTCTCTTCTGTCAAATCACGCACGAAAATACGCAAGATAGCAGGCTTTTCTGGTTCTGGTTCAAAGTCCTGCATCAAACGTCCGATTATTTTGGTGTCCATTCCGGTGCCGCTGATATTCTTGCCCATTTCGTCCACAATCAAAAGGTCAAGTTCATCGAAGGGCAAACGCCCGGCTAATCTCTTAGCTTCAACCAACAGCTTTTCCTCTGTCGATTCAAGGGCGGGAGCGCGCATTGCTGTTATCTGAGCCGTCTGTCCATAGGCATTTTCCACCAAACCAACTCCAAATGCTACCTTTCCAGTAGACAAGACTGCGCGCGCTACTGTGGTAATGACGTGGTAAAAACTGGTTTTAAAGAATGCCCTGTGGTATAAGTTTGCGCCTTCCCGCTTCCCCAAACCGATTGCGAGCATCTTCGTCAACCCGCTTTCAATGGAACCGCTGAAGTCAGTGTGGGATTTGATTCTGTTTAGTACCACAATGTGGTTAGCTTCGTAAGCATCCTTGCTCACTAAAACAGGCAAGCCGTCTTCTGTTTCCCCTATCTGCAACACGTCCATCGAAGATTTGACGGGTGCGCCAACCGTTTCCTCTGTGATACCATAGTGGCGGATAACTTCCCTCTGCCCTTCCGCAGTAGCCCCTCCGTGACTGCCCATCGCAGGTACAACAAAGGGCTTCGCTCCGATTTTTTTCAACTCACTCACTATCGACTTTACGACGAGAGCGATATTTGCAATCCCCCGGCTGCCTGCCGTAATCGCTACCGTATCTTTTGGATATATCAACGCTGGCAAATCCAATTTATCAAGTTCTGTAATGACCGCGCCGGATATGTCGGAAACGGCCCGCGCGTCAAATTTTTGCCGCACTCTTACCATTTTGGGTAATGACAATTTTAAGTTCCTCCTCATACTAAAAACATTATGAAAATAATACCAAAAGTTACCACTAAATGCAAGCTAATCTCGCGTATACAGAAATTCCCTCAAAAATGTCATTTTTTCTATTGACTTGAAGCTGAAGATGGGATAAAATTTATTTAAATGTTTTGATGTAGAACTCTCAACATTCAGGAGGTAAATATCATGAGAGCTAATAAGCTTAGAGAATTATTAAACAAAGGACAAATATCAATTGGTACTCGTGTTCATAACACCTGGCCATCCATTGTGGAGTCCATCGGACATACAGGCATGTTTGACTACGTGGAGTTTTTGGCTGAGTATGCACCTTTTGACCTGTATTCACTTGATAACTTCTGCCGAACTGCTGAGTTGTACAATATGTCGGCGATGATTAAAATAGACCAAGAGCCTCGTAGTTTCCTTGCGCAACGTGGCATTGGTGCAGGTTTTCAGAGCGTATTGTTCGCTGATTGCCGGTCAGTTGACGATGTGCGCCAGTGTGTGCGCATTGTCCGTCCCGACACCCCCGAAGATGGGGGGATACACGGTGTTGGAGCGCGCCGTTTTGCCTATATGGGTTACGGTGGCTCACCTGAGTATATTCAGGCGCTTCGAGATGTTGTTATCGTGATTATGATTGAGAAGCAGTCAGCCGTTGAACAGTTGGAGGAGATTCTGTCGGTGGAGGGAGTTGACATGATACAATGGGGGCCTGCGGATTACTCAATGAGCAGTGGTTTAGCAGGTAAACGAGAAAAGGTCAAAGATGTTGAGCGCAAGGTTTTTGAAACAGCGCTTAGAATGAACGTACCAGCGCGAGCCGAAATTGGCAGCCCTGAGCAAGCCAAATACTATCTTGACCTTGGGGTACGTCATTTCAACATCGGAACTGACCTTTCTATTCTCTACAACTGGTGGAGAACAAATGGGGATAACTTGCGGAACATTGTTGGGGATGCTTAAGTAAGTTCTACTTAATCTTGTTCACTTTTCAAGAGTTACTCGTTACTTGG
>CAZRLY010000193.1:0-11832 GCA_964601015.1 uncultured bacterium | reverse complement strand
GTTCCATGCTCCACGCAGATAAAAGTGTAATCCCTTTTTTAGAACTTACTTAAACCCCTTTCATAATTTTTGGCATATTCCGTAGCCAATTTATTATAACGCATAGTTGTCAATATTATATCAAAGTATTGCCAAAATAGCAATATTTTAGTATTTTTGAATAATAAACTTTGTATTTTTTAAAATCCTTTTAAAAACTTACTTGTACAAGTAGTGTTTTTCATTGAACTTCTCTAACTATCCTGATATACTTAAATTCACGAACAAGCCGCAGAGCCGCCGATAAAATAAAATGATTATTGCATACATAGAAACCAAGTTTGTCCAAAAAAACTTGGTTTAACAAGTGAGGTAATGAATATGTTCGCAGATGCAATCTTAGACATCTTTGGGATGTTATTTCTGGCAACATTAATTTTGGGGACGCTTCCAACTCTCGTTTTCGGTGCGCGGGAGGGGCCGGCAAAGGAGCCGTGGGATTCGATTGCGGGGGATAACGAAAAGAATTATGAGATAGTTGTTACCTCTAACCCCTGCGCGTATGAGGTGACGATGGGCGGTTCGGTAGATGGTGCCATGACTCGGATGCCTGTCAGCTATAGTGCATACCACCAGGGCTGGCAGTCAAACCGGTTCCTGCGCCTTGAGAACATCGGGGAAACGGATGTTGTGAACCCCTGGATTACAGTCAACGGAAAACGCAATTGGCGGACGTTGAAGGACATCGCCGACGAAGCAACCGCAGGATATACTACCGAACGCGATAAGGCGCGTACAATCTGGGAATTCCAGCGTACTCACCGGTTTCATGCCTGTACATGGGACGGGGAATGCAACGACGCGGTGAAAGTCTACAACATCTACGGCTATACTTTGTGCGGCAACGATGCGCAGGTAATCTCTGACTTATGGAAGGCTGCGGGCTTGAAAACACGACGCGGATACCCCGTCGGTCACTGCGTCGCAGAGGCTTTCTATGACGGGGAATACCATCTGCTGGACGGCGATGAACACGTCATCTGCTTGCGCCGTGACAACGATACCATCGCTTCCGAAGCGGAAGTAGTACGCTACCACGATTTGATGAAACGTACCCATACTTACAGCATTAGCTCGCCTGAAAGACCGGAAACTGACGAATTTTCTGCCTCGTTGTACGGCTATGAGGGAGAACGCAAGGGCGAACACGGTGGACATACCAAGCATACTATGGCATATACGTTGCGTCCGGGAGAATCCATAGAATGGTGTTGGAACCACATCGGCAAACAGTATACGGCGGGTATTGAGCCACCAGAAGGCAGGGGGCGCAAGGACGGAGAAGGGGATTTGTTGACGCATTGGGGCGAGCAGGCTTACGACAACATGCGCAACGGCAGGATGCGCTACGTTCCTGATTTGAGCAAACCACTTTACCGTAGAGGCGTCACCTCCGAAAGCAATATCGCTTCTGTCTCAGACGACGGCATGCGCCCGGCGCTCCATCCAAATCAGGCAGGCGAAACAGCCCAAGTTACCTGGAAAATCGCAAGCGCTTACGTCATTGTGGGAGGTAAGATATGTGCCCGATTCCACTGCGCCACCCCCGATGACGAACTCAAAATCAAGCTGTCAAGGGACGGCGAAGAATGGCAGACTATCTGGACGGCGGACAAAACGGGTACTTTCGAGCAGGAAGTTGCCTTCGATGATAAGCTCTCTCCCCGAGGTTCGCCACAGTATGTTTACTTCCTGCAAGTCTCAATGAAAGCGAGTGGGCAGAACGTTGATGTTGGAATTGAGAGCATCAAATTTGAGACGGATGTTCAGATGTCACTCCTCGGACTGCCTGAGTTGGAATTGGGTCAAAATCAGGTGAAGTATGTAGATGAGACAGAAGAACAACGACAAGTACGCATTACCCATTCCTGGGTTGAGCGGAACGCCTGGCATCCCCCCGTTAAACCACACCCCATTGCTCCCACGAACGGGGCTATGGTGGAAGGTACGCAAATTACATTCCGCTGGGATGCGCCAATTGCCAAGGGTGGCACTCAAATCGTTGACTATCACTTCCAGTTGTCCAATCACCGGGACATGCGCTGGCCCCTTTCGCCGAACTTCGACAAGTTGATTTCAAACACTCCGTCGCACGGCAAAACGGAATGGACTGTCCCCTATGTGGGGCTGCTGAATCCGGATACCGACTACTATTGGCGTGTGCGGGCGAAAGACGCTAACGGCGTTTGGGGGGCGTGGAGCGAAGTATCCTCGTTCCGGTGTTCAGCACCCGGTGTGCCGCTTAACGTCAAAACTACTGTTGACCAAGCTACGAACACGGTTGTCTTGAGTTGGGATGCCAATCCTAAGGGGCGTCCACCCGTAGTTTTCAAAATATACGGCAGCGACGAAAAGGGATTCACCGCCAGCGACACCGAGTATTTTGTGGTGATGGGACGAGGCTTCTGCGCAAACATGGACGAATATAACGCAAAGGCTGACGAAATACCGGGCCGCAATCGCGTCAGGACACCAGCAAACCTCATGACTACGGCGAAGGAGCGGAGTTTGGTCATCGTCGGGCCGGATGCCACATTGCCTGCAACGAAGCGAAAGGGAGTAGTTCCCAACGCAAACAAAGCGTTCTATCGGGTAGTCGCTGTGGATGAATATGGCATCAGCAGCGGGCCGTCTGACTACGCTGAATTCCCGCGCCCGTTTATCTACGGCAAGATGCCGACGAAAGCCCAGTGTGGTAAACCTTTCGGATATCGTGTGCTTGCTGTTGCTTCTATCGGGGATTTAAAGTGCAAGGGTGGATACAACGCTGCTTTCTGGGACAGGGAAAATCTGACGTTCGCTCTCACCAAAGCCCCCGGCTGGCTGAAAATAAACGTTGCCACAGGTGAACTCGTAGGTACGCCAACGCCCGACGCAGCCGGACAACATCAGGTCAACCTACGCGTGACTAACGACAAGGGCGACGCGACAGAACGCAGGTTCGTCATTGAGGTAACGGACGAATAATCACGCGTTACACAAATTCCCCATGACAAAATTTTAGTACCGTTGGGGAATTTCTGCACGCGTTATTTCTGCCTTGATTTTAATGGGAAAATATGCTAAACTTTGAGCTGAAGAAAAGGGGGAGTATCGTATGAAACGACAGGAAATTGGAGAACACTTAGTAATTGACCTTTCAGTTTGTCATGGACAGTTGACATTTAAAGGGACACGGATTCCCGTAGAAACGGTGTTACTTTTTCTGTCTACTGGACGTACCATAGACTGGGTTTTAGCGGAGTGGCCAAGGCTTACCAGAAAGGCGGTAGAAGAAGCAATGCGTCTTGCAACAGCCGCTTTAGTAGAACGTTATAAGGAAGCAGCATGAGCCAAATCATCGTGGATGAACAATTGGGAAGAACGGAAGTTCTCCTTCCCCTAAAAAAGTGGATTACTGCACGTAAGATAGAATCTTTCCGTCCCTTTGAAGTGATTAAAGACGATAGGGTTTTACAAATCTTATGGGAACTCAAACGCCCAACCTTTGTTACTATCGACTCTAACTTTTACGATAAACGCCATTGTGACAAGCGTTACTGTTTAGTATACTTTGTTTTGGTGCCTTTGGAACAGAACCAATTGCCCCATTTGCTTCGGCGGCTTCTGCAATTGCCCGAGTTCAAAACTAAGGCAGCACGTATGGGTAAGGTAGCGCGAGTCAGTAAAACTGGTGTCAGATACTGGCAACTGAATGACGACGAAGAACACAGATTAGAGTGGTAATTCTAAAGCTGGTTCCCGCGACCGTTTATCTATAACAGGATGCCGACAAAAGCACAATGTGGAAAACCGTTCAAACACCGCGTGCTTGCTATCGCTTCTATTGGAGATTTGAAGTGCAAGGGTGGATACAACGCCGCTTTCTGGAACAGGTAAAATCTGACGTTCGCTCTCACCAAAGCCCCCGGCTGGCTGAAAATAAACGCTGCCACAGGTGAACTCACAGGTACGCCAACACCCGACGCTGTGGGACAACATGAGGTTATTTTGCGAGTGACCAACGACAAGGGCGACGCGACAGAACGCAGATTTGTCATTGAGGTAACGGACGAATAATCACGCGTTATAGAAATTCCCCACGCGTTGTTAAATTTGTTCGGCGCTGTAACGCAAACTGTTAGAGGGTGTGTGAAAAGTAGGTTGGGTTGAGGCACGAAACCCAACAAAACACTTCTCACACACGCTCTAAGCTATCCGCTACAGCCATATCCGCGAAGTCGCTGTCACATCAATGCTTTTCACTCAATCTTTACAACTTCGCCCGTATCCACGCTATCACTGATGGCCTTTAACACACGCATATTTTGGTAAGCGTCCTCATGGCTTGCCTCCGGTTGTTTGCCAGCTAACAGCGACTGCGCCCAATGTCGCATCTCTTCCAGATAACCGGGGCGTCCTATGCCATGAAACGCTGTATTTAAGTCCCACTCATCCGTTGGCGTATCCGCATAGCCTCCACCTGTCCCAGTCCATGTCGGTACGCGATATCGACGTAGCTTCCGTGTCTCGAACACCTGAATCGCTTGGTTATTTGTACCTTTCACAAACACCATTGCCTCCAGTATTGGTCCAATTCCCAGTACCATCGTACCAACCGCGCCGCTCTCATAACGCAGATTTACAGATATTGAGAGCGTACCCGATTCATCCGTTTCGCCAAACGCGAATACTTGGCTAACCTGTCCCATAAAAAATCGCATGCAGTCTGTCGGGTGAATCGCCTGGTCAAGCATGAACGGCCAGGCGAAGGGCGGGGCAACAGAGGTAATGCGAGGGGATGGCGCAAGGTAGCGTGTATGATACTGGCACGGTTTGCCAAAGCTCTCTTCCTCCATGAGTTGCTTCGTCATACGATGTGCGGGCGCGTGTCTCCACATCGTCCCCACCATGCCTGTTTTGCCGGATTCTTTTGAAGCATCGACAAGCATCTTTGCCCCTTCTACCGTTGTCGCCGGGGGCTTCTCCGTGTAAATGTGGTAGCCCCGATGAAGGCATTCGATACCGATGTCCCGATGAAGCTTGTCTTCAGGGCGTCCCACTACAGCTACAGCGTCCAGTTCCTCTGTCTTTAACATGACATCGTAATCTGTGTAATAACGTAGCGCGCCAAATTTACGAGCGTTTACTTTTGCGCGTTCTTCGATTAAATCGCACGTAGCGACAAACTCGAATTCTGGAATCAAGGGAATGCACTGTTGCAACTGCGACGACATTCCGCCACAGCCAATAAATGCTACTCGAATTTTGTTCATTTTTAACCTCCAAATAATTTTCAATCAAATTTAACATATTTTCTGTTCCATGTCAACAACAAGGAAAAGTAAAATCAAAGGAAGTCAAAAATTTTTGTTGACCTGAAGGGGAAGAGATGTTAAAATTTTAAGATACAAATTATCGGAAAGGAAGTCACTGTGACGACTCCCCCTGATAAATCAGGGGGCTTCTCAGGGAACGCATAACCCAACAGTTTACGTTAGCCCCTGAAGGCTCCGTCCAAGCCGCAAGGTTTGTTAAGCGGCATCCAACGCCCGTGCTAAGATATTCTTAGCGGCATAACATCACGGTCAAGAATAAGTCCACAATGAGAACACTCATGAACACGAACAGAAAGGTCTTTTTTGACAATTTCACCGCAGTTAGAGCAAGTCTGACTGGTATACTTTGGGTCAACCTTCACAACCTGACGGCCAGCTTCCTCCGCTTTGCATGTCAGGATAGTGATGAAGGTATTCCATGCAGCATCAGCAATCGACTTTGCCAAGTGCGGTGTTGTGTTAGCCATTTGGCTTGAGTGACGTAACTCACTGACTTTTTTTCTTGCTCCCATGTCTCTTTTCGTTGAGCAAGGGCTTCGTTGTAAAGCCAACGATGACGATTAATCATCTTGTCTATTGCTTGGGTTTGTTTCTTACTCGGATATAAACGGTATTTGTAGGCGCATATCACAATTGTCTAATTGTACATTAAACATCACCACCTTGTCAAATACAAAATGAAAGGAGCGCCATGAAGTGTAGGCTTCGCCTTCACTTCTCCCCACCCAGATGAATCGCTGAACGCCCGTAGCCTCTTCTTTTGGGGAGATTTAAATCTTTGATTTAATCTTTTTCTTCATCCCGAAGGGGTGAAGCGGCGAATCGGCTTTTCAGGGTGTCCCCTTGGCGCAAATTCTATGGAATACCGAGTACTTGGCAATACCGGCATCAGGGTATCTGCTATTTCCTTTGGCGCTGGGCCTGTGCCGGCGCTTATGACGGACGGGAACCAGGCGGCAATCCAGCGTCAAGCCGTTCGTCAAGCTATTGAGGCGGGTATCAACTGGTTCGATACGGCAGCCACCTATGGTAACGGAGAATCGGAGAAAAACCTCGGAGTCACGCTCAAAGAACTGGGCGCGTCGTCAAACATACATCTGGCAACAAAAGTCAGATTAGTGTCCGACCAACTGGATAATATCGGAGAAAATGTAAAAAATTCCGTCGTGGGCAGCCTAAAGCGACTTCAACGGGAACAGGTAACGCTTATCTAACTCCACAACTCCATCACCCAAAACAGAGGCGACCAATTTACCTCAGTAACCCCGCGAGACGTTTTGGGGGCCGGCGGGGTACTGGAGGCGTTTGAAGAACTAAAATCCGATGGATTGGTTCGGCATCTGGGATTGACAGGACTCGGGGATACTTCAGCACTCGTGGAAGTAATTCGTTCGGGAGCATTCGAGACTATCCAGGTATGTTACAACCTCTTGAATCCAAGCGCAGGTAAGCCAATGCCCAAAGGGTTCGACGGCATTGACTACGGGAACATTATTTCGGAATGTTTAAACCAGAGGATGGGCGTAATTGCCATCAGGGTTTTAGCAGGCGGTGCCCTTGCCGGTTTGCCTCCGAGCAAGTATACGCTGACAGCCCGGGTTTTTCCTCTGTCCATCTACGAACGCGATATGGAAAAGGCTGCACATCTCGAAAAAGTCCTCCCACCTGAGATGCGCCTCAAAGAAGCAGCCGTAAGATTCGTGTTGAGCGAACCCAATGTTTCGACAGCGTTGATTGGGTTTTCCAATCCCGCGCAAATCAACGAAGCGGTTGGATTCTGCTCTGTTGGGCCGCTGACGAAGCGGGTGATTGATACGACTTTAGCACCCAAACCTTAACCGAGGAGTAGGTATCCTCAAATGCCGACGGACATCCGCCGTCTCGGGTGCGAACTCCTCAAGTGCAAAACTTGATTAAAAGGGAGAAAGCGAGAAATGAATTGAAGTGTGATACCAATTAGCGGGTGGGAGACGCCCGCGAGAACACTCGGGAACCTCCGCGCTCAAGCAGGCGTCTTTACTTAAACATGGGACTAATAAACTGCCTTGAGACTTCCCCAACAGGTTGTCAGTTTGCCTTTTCTCTCAACAGGCGTAACGCCGCCGTCCATTAGTTGGTTAATTTCGGACTCCGACAGCGCATTGTTATAAAGAGCTACTTCATCTATTGATAGCTGTAAAACGCGTGTTAGCCTCTGTAAACATCGCGGCGATGACGGATGTGCATCACAGTCACTGTTTGACCGGCATCATCAATGATATAGCGAATGCGATACACGCCTACGCGGATACGCCATTCATCGCTGCCTGTCATTTTGAGACTGCCGGGTGGGCGAGGTGCATTCTCCAGTGCCAGCAAGGCAGCATCCACCCGACGCCTTGCGTCCGGTGGCAAGCGGCGTCGGGCTCGTACAGCGCGAGATGAAAGAGTGACCGCGTAACTCACGCTATCCCCTCACTTTCCTGCTACAGCAGGTAGCGCAGCCCAGTCCGCTCACCGGTATCCTGCAAACGGTCAAGCAAGGCACACAAGCTGTCATACTCATCCCGCACAGCCTCTGGCAGTTTCTCCCAGTCGAACTCGCCTCGCTTCGCAATGCACTCGGCTTCGATTTCCCGTACGCGCCGAAGCGCAATCGCGCCCTCCTCCATCCCTGGCGGCCAGAGCGAAGGGGTAGTCATGTTCGCCCGCACCAGCAGCGTGATGTAGGCAACCGTCGAAAGTATCACCGCTTTTGGCTTGCTTTCGGCGTCAGTTGAAAACTGCGGATGAATGTTAATGGCCGTCTCACTCATGCTTATCACCTTCTCATAGAAGGGGAGTGTGCGGCTTGCCCTCTTCACACGAACCCCCTATTTGAATTCAGAAACGCTTTTTCTTACCTCATTCTTCGCTGAAAACTTCAGTTGGCAAGTCTTTGTCAATAATCCACAAATAAATTACTCGGTATAAACTTTAACACTACCTTCCCCTCCATGTCAACAAGAAAATGACTTGACAAAAGGAAAAATCTTTCATAAAATTTGACAGGTTGCTATATCTATGTTAAAATACATCACATAAAATAGGGGGACTTCAATGACATCAGAAATGACTTCACGTGAGCGCGTTGCATGCGCGCTTCGACATGAAACAGCAGACAGAGTAGCAATTCAAGACAGTCCGTGGGGGACTACCGTTGCGCGGTGGCGCAAAGAGGGATTGCCGCAGAACACCTCGCCCGCGGATTATTTCAATTACGAATTTGTACGCATTGGCGCAGACTTATCAATGCGCTTTCCAGCGGTTGTTCTGGAGGAGACAGATGAATACAGAATCCATAAGGACGCCAACGGGCGTACCTTAAAAAATTGGAAGGGACGCACATCAACGCCGATGCTCATCGACTATACTATCAAAACCCGGGATGACTGGGAACAACACAAACATCGACTTCAAGCTGACCGGAGCCGTATCAACTGGGATACAATGGCGCAGGCGCAAAAAAGAGCGCGGGAGCAAGGGAAATTTTTTTGTTATTCCGGTGGCGCAGGCTACCAAGCTTCGACTGGCAAAATACGTCCTGACCAATTACTGGAGGAAATGATTATTGACCCAAAATGGGTCAAAGATATAATCGACACAGGTGCCCGCCTTACGGCGGATATGCTGAAAATGACGTTGGATGAAGGGCTTCAATTCGACGGATATTGGTGCAGCGACGACTTAGGCTATCGCAACGCGCTGATGTTTTCGCCGAAAATATATCGGGAATTAGTAATGCCAGCGCACAAACTCGTCTGCGACATTTGCCATGAAAACGGAATCTTTACCATCTTGCATTCCTGTGGCAATTTTAATGAGGTAGTGCCTGACTTAATCGAAACAGCGGGGTGGGATTGCCTGCAACCGTTAGAGGTAAAAGCTGGAATGGACGTGATACAACTGAAAAAGCAGTTCGGTGACAAAGTTGCTCTAATGGGTGGGATTGATGTGCGCGTGATGGCTTGGGGCACGGATGAAGAGTTGGAAGAGGAAATCAGCAGTAAAATTTTGGCAGCCAAAGAAGGTGGAGGCTATATCTACCATTCTGACCATTCGGTGCCCGACAACGTGAGCTTTCCACGATACGAAAGGGTAATTGAATTAGTACACCAGTATGGACGATTTAAAAATTGACTAAATTGACTAAATTGACCGATTTTGGAAGGAGATTTTAACCCCTACCAAAATAGATAAAATCTAACCTCACAGGTAGATAGCGTGTAACCCTTCAACGTTTTATCTACTCATAGGGGATATAATGAAAATAAAATTAATCATGCCTCGTGCGAGAGAACATAATAGAATTAAGCAAGAACCATGTATGATTGGGCAAGAATTTAAATTACTCCCATTGAACCTGGCAATGTTAGCCGCGCTCACTCCACCAGGGATTGAAATCAGTCTTGTGGATGAGGCTATGGAACAAATCGACTTTGATGAGCAGGTTGATTTAGTGGGCATATCTTCTACCAGTACGGTAGTTGCTCGAACTTACGAAATTGCCGCAGAATATCGCAAAAGAGGTGTAAAGGTGGTTTTGGGAGGAACACATCCAACTTTAATCCCTCACGAAGCTACCAAATATGCCGATTCTGTTTGCATTGGCGAAGCTGAAGGATTATGGGGCGAAATGCTTGCTGATTTTTCCCGAGGCAAGTTGAAGGAATTTTACCGTAATGATGGCTATTGCAGTCTGAAAAGCTTACCAATACCTCGCCGCGATTTATTTAACGCAAAGCATTATCTGCCAATTGATGGAATACAGACTTCTCGAGGTTGCCCTTTCGCTTGCAATTTTTGCGCGGTAACCGTTATTTTTGGGCGTCAATATCGCTTCCGCCCCGTAAAAGATGTCATAGCAGAAATAGCCACTTTAAAACATAAATATCTTTTCTTTTACGATGATAATATAGTGGGCAATCCGAAATATGCCAAAGAACTATTTAGCGCGTTGATTCCATACAAAAAACTTTGGATTGGTCAAGCTTCCACAACAGTAGTTAAAGATTTAGAACTTCTGAAATTAATGGCTAAAAGCGGTTGTAAAGGAGTGTTTGTCGGTTTTGAATCTCTTTCAGAAGAAAATTTGAAAAGGGCGCGCAAAGGACACAACAATCCCAAACAGTATAAAGAAGTGGTAAAAAAACTACATGACCGGGGTATAGCAATCTCAGGAGCTTTCATCTTCGGATTAGACAGTGACGATAAATCAGTATTTGAAAGAACATTAGAATTTGCTATGGATGTAAAGTTAGATGTAGCACAATTTAATTGGCTATCTCCTTATCCTGGCACTCCTATATATAATTGTCTTAAAGGGGAAAATCGGTTGATAAAAAAGGAATGGTGGTTGACGGGAAGTGGACACGGGGATATTATTTATCATCCAAAGATGATGTCGGCAGATGAATTAAAGGAAGGTAGTCACTGGGTTCGGAGGAATTTTTATTCTACCTCTTCCATTGTAAAAAGATTTTTCGGAAAAAGACGTCTGTCTTTATTCGAACTGCTGCTTTATGCAAAGATGAATTGGGGATATAGAAAGCAATACGGTAAAGAGTGAAGTGAATAGAGCTAAGAGTTCTATGCAACGGATTCATAGTCAATCAACTTCAGGAGGACTATATTTATGCCTATTAATCAGAAAGACAAAAGTATATTACGAAAACTTGCGAATCAAGTTGCAGAGATAGCCAGTTTGCCGATTATGGCGGAACGGAAAGAGATGTGGAAACATCACAACCGACTTGAGCGCGTTCGCCCTATGATACTGATATTTCCCGAAGGTTCGTGGGGTGAACTCCTTCCCCACTCTGAACTGAAATGCGAAGATGGAGGAGCGCGAGGGATGGAATGGAACCTCCGCAGCCGGATATACTACCACGAACATCTCAATGACGATACTGTCATCGAAAAGGAGTGACAACTCCCCCTGATGAATCAGGGGGCTTCTCAGGGAACGCTTAACCCGATGGTTTACGTTAGCCTTTGTCTTGAATAACGGTTACACCTATTCAAGACAGAGACACCTGAAGGCTCTATCCGAGCCCTAAAGTTTTGTTAAGCTACAATTTGCGTGATTTTAGCGCAAATTTCAACGCCCGCGCTAAGACATTCTTAGCAGCATTAATATCACGGTCAAGGACAAGCCCACAGTGAGGGCATTTATGAACACGAACGCTCAAATCTTTTTTGACAATTTCACCACACTTCGAGCAAATCTGACTGGTATACTTTGGGTCAACTTTCACAACCTGACGGCCAGCTTCCTCCGCTTTGCACGTCAGGATAGTGATGAAAGTATTCCACGCAGCATCCGCAATCGACTTACTCAGGTGGTGATTTTTCATCATTCCTTGTGTGTTCAAGTTCTCAACAGCTATCAAGTCATAATCATTTACAAGTTTACGGGCTATCTTGTGTGCTGTATCCAGTCGTTGATTTCGGATAT
>CAZRLY010000192.1:0-11866 GCA_964601015.1 uncultured bacterium | reverse complement strand
AAAAACTGATGACTTTAAACACCTTAGAAGCGGAACAGATTTATGGAACACACCATTTAGAGTCGCTAATTTGTGAATCAGTATCTCTCGCCACTTTTCTAGAAGCTCGGTGACAATTCGCTCTTTTCCCTGTTCATAAAGCTTATCAAAATTGGGCACAAGGTTTTTACGCAGCCTGAAGAAAAATGCTTCCGTTGTGGAGAACTGGCACTTTGAAACCGGTTGAGATACATTTTCCGCGCCGAGTACCGAAAAGAACGCGTCAAGAAATGGTTGCATCTCCTCGTCGCTTATAGGCAAGGCACCCGGTTCAATTTCCAATAGCTTCGTCATGTCAAAAATAGCTAACCTACCATCGTTGCTGCACAAATAAAGCATGTCCAGGAATAGACTTGGAAATTGCTTCATCGGCAATTCGTGCAGAGCGTTGATTAACGAAACCATATCAAATCGCCTGCTACCGTAGACATTAGTAAGTTGCTCTAATTGTCCCGTTTGCGCTTCCACGTGAAGTCCCATTCTATCGCCAACGATTTGACATTCTCGGACGTGATTATAATCCAAATCAAAACCGAAATAGTAGAGCGCATTGGCCCTTTCTTTCAAAATATTTCTGACATGATGCAGAACATTTCCTATCCCACAGGCAACATCAAGCCAGGAATATTGTGCTTGTGGTTCAGATAAAGCATCCGCAATGTGGGAAAGGAAGACAAGCTCTTGAGAAAATATCCTGTTTTTACACCGAGCAGTAGTTAATCTGTCAAGTCTCATTCTTATCTACCAATCCACGCTGACTCCAAACATAACCTGTCTTGGTGCGTCGTAAGCCCGTGGGTCCGTGTGTTTCTTGTCATTCAGCGGCTTGCCGTACCGGGCGTAAGTAACCGGGTCAATTATGTCTATGAGATTCTTGGTGTTGAACACGTTGCGAATCTCGGTGAAGAGCGAATAAGTCATACTGGCAAAATAAAGTTTTTTGGTGATAATAGCATCAACGTTGTAAGTCGGCGGATAGCGTTTGGAATTCCAGGCTGGTTTGACGGGTGCGTTGGGGTTTGGAGTATAAGGTAACCCGCTGCCGAACTGTCCGATGGAGTTGATTCCAAAGTCATAGGGCAGTTTCAGGTCAATTGCGGCGGTGACTACATGCTTTTGGTCCCAATCAAGAGGCCAACTTTCGGTGATAGGCGGCTGGTTAAAGTAAGAGGTAAAATAGCCCGAATTCCTGCTGGAACCCTTACCTTTAGCGACAGAGTAGGTATAGCTCAGAGAGCCGGATAACCAGCCCTTCTCCGTGCGGCGTTGTTGGAGGGTTATTTCAACCCCCTGCGCACGTCCGTAGATACCGTTTTTTAAGTAACTGTAATCGTTAGCGGCGTTTTGGGGGGTTACGTGTTCGCTGTCCACCAGATTGTCTATGTCTTTTGAGAACCAGGTTATATCACCCATGAGGTTGTTGGTAAATTGGTGTGCGACGCCAACTTCATAGGCGACTGTTTTTTCTGGCTCTAAATCAGGATTTCCCATCAATCGGGATTGCCCGCGCATATCGTAGTTCAGGTTTGTATACAAGTCTTCAGCCCTTGGGATTTGGAAGTAATGCCCATAGGTGAAATGCAGTTTATCCCGTGCGGTGATGGGATACGAGATACCTAAGCGGGGACTGAGCTGGTATTTTGTGGAAGCATCTGCCGGGGCTTTGATTATCGGTATTCCTGCTTGCTCTGGGTTATCCCTTTTGAGTTTGACGGTTCCATCATCGTTCAACTCTATTGGGGCAAACCTATCTGCTGGATACTGGGCATCGGGGACACACAAGTCAAATCGCAAGCCCAAATTGACTATCATACCTTCAAACTCCATCTTATCCTGAGTGTAGAGGGCAAACGATTTTGGTTTCACCTGGGGCATAAAATCGGCAACCTCGTTTTCTTCCACGCCAAGTATGTCGCTTAACTTCTTGGGCGTACCGTATACGTCCACATACTGGTTTGTACCTCCCCAATCTGTAACGGTCAAACGCGCCATATCCTTCATCTCGAATTCGCAACCGGTTTTAATCTGGTGATGCGGCGTCATTTGGCTTGTCAAGTCGGCTTGCAGCGTAGTAATTGTGGCTGTCCTGTTATCCCAGCGATGGAAATCGCCAGCGACGACATAATTAGTATCGCTGTAAGCTGGCGTCCTCACGTCCTTGATACCCTCTTCAGGGTTGTCGGGTTTGACGTTTTCCTTGGAGGTTTTGAAGGGATTCCAGAGTATTTCTTCCTCGTTATCCTCGTCTTTGTTGCGGAACTGGTTGTTACGGACAGAGAAGTCCAATACCCCTAAACTAACGTTGTAGAATGTGCCTGAACTGAGATTATGGGACAGTTTCAAGGTACAGTGTTTGGTATCACCTATGCGAACGGGCGTGGCTTCCGGATTGAAACGCCAATCGGAGCCATATTTGCCAAACCCTACATAACCGCCGTAGTTGTCTGACTTTGAGTAATCGTAAAGCCCGCTCACTGTAAGTTTAATATTCGGTGTGAGTTCACCTTTCAGTTTGCCCTGAAATGTCTTTCCCGTCAGTTCATCATTGGGGATATAATCTCCTGACCGACGCAGTTCACCATTCAGGGAAAAGGTCAATTTGTTGTTTAAAATGGGGCCGCTTAAAGACAATTGCCCGATATGGGTTGGACTCACATCGCAATCCTTCGAGTCGTTGAATAAACCTTCGTATTGTTTCAGGTCAACGACATAGCCATCCGGCAGCGTAACAGTTTTAGCTTCATAGTCGATGAGCGTACCATCAGCATCCTTGTAGGGGCGTTTTTCTTTGATGACGTTGCCATCTACATCTGTCTTTGGTTCTCCGGTTTCCTCGTCAATTACTTCATACCACGGGTTTTCCGTCCTATCAGCATAGACGCCGTCAAGGATGTTTACAAATTCTACCGGTTCTTCTTGTTCCATCAAATCCTCCACGGTAATATCTTGACCGCGATAAGGCTTTTGATGGGGGCGTGGGCGTCCTAAAAAGATACCCCTAAATATCTCCAGTGCGTCACCTTCGTATTCTTTTCCGTATTCTTCTTTATATATTTTCAGGTCAATATCCGGATTATACCACGAACCAAACAACGCGTCGCCATAGTGTTTGCCGAACACGCCAAAGCGATATTCCAATCTGCCTGTGAATTGTTGCGTACCTTCCTTTGTGATAATGTTGATGACACCTGATTGAGCGTTTCCGTGTTCGGCGTTGAAACCGCCTGTGATGATTTCCATCTCCTCAAGTGCGTTCACACTCACTCTGCCAGCCTGTCCCATGAGCATTGGGTCAACCAGTGGGATTCCGTCCAGCAAATACTTGATTTCCATAGAACGCCCGCCTCTGATGTGTAGCGAGTTATCACCGCCATCTTTTGTAACCGATGTACCTGGTTGGAGTGCGATGATGCCGAATATGGTATCGCGTGGCATCGCTGTTATCTGTTCCGATTCAACGAGCCGGGTAGTTTCGGTAACGTCCTTTTTAATAAGCGGTTTTGTCGCAGTTACTGTGATAACGTCCATTTTTACAAGAGTCGCTTTCAAATCGAAGTTTATCTCTGTGGTCAAGTTAGCCAGCACTTTAGCATGCGTTTTAGTAATGGTACGGTAGCCGTCGCGCTCAACCTTCACGCCATAATTGCCGGGCGAAACGTTGGTAAAAACGTAGTAACCGTCTTTGTTGGTCGAAGTGCTTAGACTCGTTCTAAGGACGGTTATCTTGGCGTTTGCTATCGGTTGTTTGGTCTTTTCGTCCTTCACATAACCCGCAATTTTGCCCGTCGTCGCTGCGAAAATCGTCGCGGTCAAAACAAGGATGAACACAAAAATTATTGTTGTGGCTAATAGATTTCTGTTCAAGTTGGTTGCCTCCTCAATATATAAGGAAAATTGACAGTACCTCATAGTAGGTCAATTTTCCGAAATCTGAAGAGCTCGCTTCGTCCCCGCAGAGCAACCACATAAGGTTGCCCCTACGCTCCGGGAATCTTGACCTACATAGAGCATTGTGATTTCGTTAATAGCATAACATTGATTTGCTACAATGTCAATAGAAAAATGAATAAAATTAAAGACGCGTTATCTTAGTATCACCAATTTGCTATATTTTTCTATCTTCTTCCCTTCAACCTTAACGATAATCTTATACAAATATACGCCATTGGCGAGCGGGTTGCCGTTTTCATCGCGTCCATCCCAGTACTGTTCATTGTAGTTGCGGTTCGATGAAGCGTGTTGGATGGTTCTTATCAGTCTTCCTGAAAGTACATAGATTTTGATTGTAACGTCGTCGGGTTCCTGGCTCAAGACGTAGGTAAAGACAGTATTTTTTTCAAATGGATTAGGCGCGTTGGTGATGTCCTTAATTGTAACAGATTCGTCAAGGGTAAACCTCAAGGGTTTTTCGTCTAAGTAGCTCTTATTTTTGCTCGTATCCATCGCCTCCACTTGTATCAAATACTCGCCGTTTTCCAAATCCGGCGCGTAGATAATGTTAGCAATCGCAGGATGGTTTGGGTTAAAATCGAATTTGTATCTCCCCCGTTTGACTGGTTCGAGCTCATCTCCAGCGCGAGAGAACAACAAGACTGTGTCCTCTGGATTTAATCCGCCCTCATCGGTTATGCTAATATTAAATATGGGTTGTTTCTCAATCACTGAGCCGTCAAGAAAGGGTTCTCCGTTAAGTTGTATCTGAATGTCAGGTGGTATCACATCAGGTTGTTCCCATACAGAGAAAAAGAACTCCGCGTATTCTCCGCCCCCCATTTTGATGGGGTTGAGATTCAGGTCAAAAACGGAGACGCGATAAACATACTTGCCGATGAACAATACTGGTTTGTAGTTTATAGTGATGGAAAAGAGTTTGTATCTAAGTTCGCAATCACCGGGCGGCTCAGAGCTTTGCGGTGAAACAAGGCTGCCCTCTATCGCTTGAAACTCGCCTTCGTCTTTGCTTACCTCGAATTTCAGCGTATCTAAATCCAGTCCGTTTTTATCATGTACGAGTATGGAGATTTCAGGGCGCGGGGGAATGGTACTCCCGTGTTCCAGATGTTCTCCATTTATCCAGAGACTTACAGTTGGGGGGGTTGTATCGTTATTCTCCATCAAAGCGAACGTACCCAGTTTGTCAATTTGGGATTCGACTGCCTGCGCGCTGGTGGTACGAAATTTGATTTTATCCCCGAACTGGAACGGTTTGTCGCCAGCGTTGGCGGTAATTCTAATTCCCAGTTCAGAAAATGAAACGCTTTCGTTGACGTATCCGATGATTGGCGAACCGTAAGTATGCTGGAGGATTTGGTTTTGTTCATCGCGTAGTTCATAAGTTTCCGAATTTGTGAAAAACATCAACCAGTTGCCCAAACGCCCTATTACATCCCCCTCAAGTATTTCTATGAGCGCATCGCCGTTCCCGTCGTTGACATTGCGGATATTTTTAACTACCACATCACCAGCCGCGTTCACCCAAGTTGCAAAGGTAAAAACATCCCCGTACTCAAATTTCAACCCGTTGCCCAGTTCGTCATACATCAACGGTATGTTCAGTTTCAAACCCATCAGCGCATCCTCATAACTTTCTCCCACTTTGCCCTTCCTTTCCAGTTTTTCAGAACCTTTCTCTCCATCTCTTTTGACATATATTTCATATTCGTCGTCGTTCAAGCACAGGATTATCCACTGTCCGGGCGGCGTAAGATTTGGGTCAATTTGAATATCGTTGATGGTAAGGTTTTGGGAATTCTGGTATGCAGGCAGCGAAACATATATTCCCTGAAGAGCCGTTTCAGGCGAATATTCCCCCGTTGCGAGGGATGATTTCAGGCGTTTCAAAACTCCCTCATTTACTGAGTAGATGGACAATTTTTCAATTGCTTTCTGCATAGTTTCTTCCAACAATCTTTTCTGTTCCTGAGTATATGCCTTGGCAAATCCAAGGTCAATTTGTATATTCTCTCTCAGTTTGATAGCGTCGAATTTCATCCGCAGGACGGCATTTTGAGCAAGCGATTTGACACCGGAATGGAATTCGATTTTGTAAGCGTTATTCCCAAGGGAAACCAACACAGGTTTGACATCCGGCTGTTGAATATCCGCAAGCTGTGCAGGGCTTATCGAAACCGCCGTCGGTTCGGCAGCGTTCGCGGGGATAAAAATGCTCATCGCTTTATCCAGGCTTTGGGCGTTTACATCACCGTCGCCCAGAATAAAATCGTTTACGTGGAAAAGTTTGGAGAATTTATTATCAAGTTCGATGTATTCGTATAGTTGGCCAATCGTATCATCATCGTGGTCAAAATGCGGGAGCTCCGGGTCAATCCAAACGAAGATATTGTGTATACCAGGAGCTAACGGAGAAGACAGCGTAATCGCGGGGTATGCTATTTGTAATACATCCTTTCCCCCCTGCCAATCTTTTGGCAGGACGTTAGCGTATCCAAGGACGGAGGCATTTTCATCGACGATGGTATTTTGGTCTTCGTCAGGCTTTCCATCGAAGAAGTAGACGCTTATTTTTTTATTCACTGGCTTACTACCGTTGTTGTCGATTTTTGCAGACAACGCCCAAATACCTTTTGAGAAGGCGTAGAATATCTGAGTGGCAGCAGCAGAACTGTGTTGTGAGACGGCCAGATTGTGTTCAATGGGTACTTCTACCGACACTGATTCGCTCTCAACCTTGTTCCCTTCTCCATCCTCGACTATTATTTGGTATTTTATCGCATAACCACCCCTTGGCAACGGCAGTGGTTCTTTTAGTTCATACCAATCGCCTTTAGTCCCCCCCCCATTAATGGACGGGGTTTGAATCATGTCCGTTCTGCGAGGTTCACCAAAATCTTTGTTATTAATCCATGAGCAGAATACCTCTCTGATGTCGTTTTTATTGTCCGTTAGCTCTGCGAATACCAGAAGTGTCGTATCGGTTAATTCATGTTGGAGGGACAGGATTACCGGATTGTACATGGAAAATTTAGCACCGCCTACAGCGCTCAACCCATTCGCTTCTGCGAACAACCTGATTCTCCCCTCTCCTGCGATTATGTTTGGGGGAATATCCAGTCTGATGTCGCCGAACTCCCCCTGCCATATCGAAACGGTATGTTCTTGAATATCAACGTCATTGTCGGGGGACGTATCGAGATTGTTGGGATAGGTTACGAAAACTTTCATGTCCGCGTTAAAGCCCCCCTGCCCCCCTTTTCCAAAGGGGGGAAAGGGGGGATTTTCGCTCTTGACAATATTGTGTTTTATCACCAACTGCGTTTCCGTACCAAGTGATTCTGCTTCCAGTTCTGTCACAATTTCAAGTTCAGGAAGCGCTAAAATAGTCGCCGGGTCAGCAAATAGCGTATATTGCTCGACTCCCGGTGCCCACGGTTCGATGTTTTTCGTCATGAAATCTATCTTCGATTTCAGGATGATGAGTCCTAAGATGGGAGGTTTCATTTTGAAAAGTTGCGTATAAATATCCCTATCAAAGCTGGAATTCGCTACTGCATAGGTCAATCGGGTAGCGTTCAAAACGGCGATAGCGCCTTTGTTTTTTGCCAGAAGAAATTCTTCTCCAAGTACGCGTTTGCCGAATTCTTGCGGTTTATCGAAATAACCATGATAACATGTCGTCGCTATCACAAAGGGATATTTATCCTCATTACTCAGGTTTTGAATGTCATCGTTCCTGAATATATTTTGGTCAGCCCAGTTCCCCACCCCCCCGTGTCCAGCGTATTCGAGAAATATCGCACCCTCGTTTATGTTATCCACTATCATCTTTCTGGTTAAACTTGGGCTGCCAATTTTATCAAGATATATTTTTCTCGTCTCATAAGATACGGGGATAAAATTGTTAAAGAGTTCTTCCCTGCTTCTTTCAAATTCATCATCCCCAACGTTATCATCTGCGTCGTCGGCAACCTGCATAATGCGACAACGCCACTCCCCCTCTGAGCGAGAGGTTTCGTACGATATAATCTTAGCAATCGCATCTCTCGCCTCCTCTGGCGTTTGCACAGGGAGCCTGCCGATGCACATATCCGGGAGCGTATCATCCCCGGAAACGGTTACAAATTGTTCATCCAGCGCAGTCTCCCCACTTTTGGTTGTCCAACTGTGATAAGTCGGCACGAATATCGGATAAATATTATATTTTCTTCCGTAACTAATCTTGTAATATTCGGCGAAGCTATTTTTATAATCGTAGTGTGCATCTCCCACCAGCAAAACGTAGGTTGGCTCTTTAGCCCAGTTTTGATAAGCATAACGCAGAAAACTCTTTATCGCCATTGGGTTGAAAACCCCGTTGCTGAATTCGTCATAGACATCCTCCACGTCAACTATCAGCACGTCCAACCCCTGTTTTTCCCTAAATTCAGCAAGTGGCACCACCTCATTGATAAAATCTTTGTGTGAGATGATGATGTAATCTACTTTGTGTCCGGGGTTTCGCAAATTAGACGGTAAGTCTATCGCCCTCTGTTTGACTTTCGCATAATAACTGGGTTGAACCACATAGTATCGGGAAGGGGATGCAATGTCATCCTCCATAACCAACGTGTAATTATTCTCCACTTTGTTGACATCACATCCCACAATCTTTGCTGCGATGTCAGCATCGTTAATCTGATAGGCATGTATTTCAGGGCGTCGAAAGCCTTCGATTTCATACCGCGTAGCACCGATTGATTCAGGGAAAGTATCTGTCGAGAATTCCAGCCGTCGTCCATATTCGCAATTAAAATTATGCCAATATTCCAACTCATACCAGTCGAGCATAAAATCACACCGGTCAACCGGAGCGTTTAAACCATCAGTGGAGTGGGGCTTATCGTAGCAAGCTACCGCCACCCAGTTTTTGGTATCCAGAAGCCTTTGAGGGAAAGTACCCGTAACGATGGGGGCAGTTTGTCCTTTGAATTCCGCTCTTAAGATGCGCTGGCTTCTGAAGATTACCGATGCCTTGTGTAATTCATCCCTCTCATAGCTAATACCCTGAAATTTAAACCGAAACAAAGCCTCCGCCTCCAAACCTTTAGCAACATTAGGGAGGGTAAATTGGAAGTTTCTTAGTTTACTCTCAGGGTGTCCTCCGGTGAATGTAGTCCAGAAAAAGTGGTCAGCCAGTTCAGATTTAACCATTACAAGCTCATCATGCGTATAATCTTCTTCAAAATGTTCTACGGTTTTAAACGCCACGGGAACTTGAGCGTCCGTCGTTTTGGGTTTCCCATCTTTGATATCTGCCCTCAACCCCCGTTCTCCTCCCCAACTCAACCAGTAAACGTTGGAATTTGTAAACTTATTTCTGATAGTTTTCCCATAAAATACTATGTAGTCCGTCTCGTCGAAACGCCCATCCTCTTCGCCATGAACGTAGATGCGAAGTTCGCTGCCCTCAGAATACAATTTAAAAGTCTTTGGGGCAATATCAGCGACATCCACGCCCATATTGACAAGCTGGCGTTGGGTCAACTGGTACAGGGCGGTTTCCTCTATTGTCAGCTTTAAAGTCGTCCTTGCCAACGCAGATGTGCGATATTGTTTTTGGCGTTGTGTTCTGGGTTTGCGCAGTCCCTTAGCTTGCTCGTAATTTACTAAACTTTGGGCGAAAAGTGTTTCGTAAGTCGGTGAGTCAAGCAAATTCGCTGATGGTTTAACTTCGTTGCTACGGGCAGGAGCACTAACGCCGCTGAAAGAGATTTTGGGAAAGTCCACTTTAATTTGCAATCTTCTGTATATTCTCAGTTGTCCTGTTGCAGGATTGTACTGAATCGGGCTGATGATGAGGCGAGCCACCCGCTGCCGACGGATATACCCCAACGGCTCAATTTCTACCAACCCTTTCGGATAAAAAGCATTTCGTATATAAAAATCTCTGTCAAAAACAAATTCCACTTTCTCAGAATGAATACGGGCGGGTTGAGCGGGAAATAATCTATATCCATTTAGCATCTCATATTCAGATTGAGTTACAACCGCTCTGGACGAGTCGGTGGTTGGGATGCCCACAAGCGTTACACAGATGGGAATTTGGGGTTTGCCAGGTTCACACGTCACTGCTGAATTCGGCAGGGAGATAACATCAAATATTTGCCCATCGGCTTTTTGCTTCTTGAAACGAACCTCCGGCAGGTCAAAATTCAGCAGGATGCTGTCGGTGCCCTCGCTAAGTAATCTAATCGGATTCTCTGTCGCCATTACCCCAACAGCCGATGTAAAAACAGCCACTATCAAGAAGAACACAGTAACAATGCACTTTGAAATGCACATCAAATTTTTCCTTTCTAAATTGCATCTTACCTTGACAACGTCGCAAAAACCGTAGTTTCGTGGATTTTAGTTTCATTGATAAAAGGTTTACTTCAGAAAAAAATCTGATGCATTTTGCTTTGACAAAAGCATTTCATTCTGATAAACTTTCAGAGTTAGGCATTCACACCAAATGCCCAACCCCTACAACACAAAATTAGAGAGGTGATTATTGTGTTACGGTTTAAGCACATAAGTCTATTATTACTCTGCTGCATTGTAACAGCAGTCGGATGTATCCATCTGGGAGGAAAACAACGGACAGAACCCTCCCCGTCAGCGACAGTCGAAGAGAAAAAAGAGGTAATTGAGGCAAAGAAACAACCTGTGAAGAGTGAAAAGCAGGCGAAGTCAAGCAAGGTAGCCACCCTCAATATCGAAACTCCTGAAAAAAATTATACGCAGGGGGAAGCTATCCCGTTGAAACTAACTTTGAAAGCGGGCAAATTCGACCTTTTGATGAAAGAGTATTCTGCGGAAATGATTGTATCCCGGCTGAGTGTAAAGTCGGAGGATGGAACGGAGGTTAAGTGCCAAAAGAATTTTTTGGCACCAGCCGCTAAACCTATCAAGAAGAATGGAAAGAAGGTTGAGTGTCAACCGGGTGCATTCTTGGAGAAGGGCGCAGAAAAGTCGTATTCCATCAACAATCTGTTAGAGTATTTTCCGATGACGCAACCCGGATTCTACAAGGCGCAACTCAACCTAAAATTGCAAATTTACACAGATTCCGTCATACAGAAACCCCCGAAAATTCGGGATGTGGAGGAACAAATCGCCGAGTATAAAAAAAGCACACGTCTTTCCGCAAACAAGAAGCAGATAGCGATAGCAGTCTTGCAGGAGGAGATAAAAACGCTGGAAAAAGAGGGGGTAAAATCCAAAATGTTTGTGGTGCTCTCTTCGTGGCGGGGGAACGCTGAAATTCAGTCCAATTTGATTGAAATTGCGATTCGATAATTTGTTATAATTTTTGTCAACTTAACGGTTGCCAACATTTGTGTTGTCTGTAAAAAATGCGAAAAAGACTTGACAAAAAAGCGGATTTATAATATAATTTATAATGTGCTTTCAATGCGGGCATAGCTCAGTGGTAGAGCTTCAGCTTCCCATGCTGAGAGTCGCGGGTTCGAGTCCCGTTGCCCGCTTTTTTGCACAAAAGATTTAGGAAGCCAGTTTCTCCTTGCACAGTGAAACTGGCTTTTTTCTTGAATCTTATTAATTTTTATGATAAAATAAATCCACTGAAATTTTCAACCATTTCCCCTAAAAATGGGGAGTGGCGAGTTTAGGGGTAATGAACCGTGCCAATTTACAAAATTTTGCGTTGTGAAAGCTAAAAGTGAAGGCAAAGCCTACACTTTTTCACTTTCAAGTGTGGGGATGAAACGACGCAATTTTTTTTGTGGTTCGATGCCACAAAAAAATAACGCTTTTTTGCTTGATATTTCAGTAGATTATGCTATAATTTCTATCAAAGATAAAAGGGGTTATATGGCTAAATCAAAAA
>CAZRLY010000191.1:0-11935 GCA_964601015.1 uncultured bacterium | reverse complement strand
GGATTTACTTCCCGTTCTACTGGAGGGTTAAGAACTTCCACCCACATGTACTAGTTGTACAGAATCATACCCGCGAAGCGGATGATGTTTAGCAAGCCTCATCGCTTCAATAATTACCGCATCCGTTACTGCCATCGTGGAATAGTGGCGCTGAAAATCCTGCTCAAAGTTTGCGGCAGCGGTATGATAGTCGCAAACAGAAATATCTCCTGTTCTTAAGCGTCGAGAAAGCGCAGCAATTACTTCGGTACCAGTAATTTTTGATATGAAAATACGTCTCGCATTTACATATAGCAGCAAACTTTGAAGCCAAGAAGTGCCTGTTTCCACAATATAGCGCTTAACCACAGCACTACTATCTAAAAAATATCTCATAGAACACCTCTTTCCTCAATAATTGTCTCCGAAATTGGCTTCCCTTTTACAACAATGGGTTGTACTTCAGGCAATGTTTTCACTGTGAAGTCGGGGAAGGAATTTATAAGTCCTATACGATGCAACGATAAAAGCACATCCATGTCCTCTGAAAATTCCAGGGTGTCTTCAACGACGATGGTAACGGCTTCCCCTTCCTTCACATCAATAGGTTCAAGCGGTTCTATCACACCATTTCGATATATTCCCTTGAGGATTGCAACCATCTTTTGTCACCTCTTTCATCACGGTTTATCAGATTTTGTAGTCAATTTTCCTTTCTCGACATAAATACTGAAGTCGAAAGAATTTTGACCTACTCAGACAGCAAATTCAACGGGTCAACATATTTCCCATCCTTCATCACGCCAAAGTGCAGATGCGCACCCGTAGTTCGCCAGCCGGTTTTGCCTACCTCGCCGATGATGTCCCCTCTACGGACGGATTGTCCCTCCTTGACCAAAATTTTCGATAGATGCCGAAAATCGGTACGATAGCCTCCGTCGTGTTTCAGAATTATGACGCTGCCGGAAGCTCTGTCCCAATAGGTTTTGAGTACGATGCCATCAAGCGGTGTTTTAACGGGCGTGCCCATTGGCGCTGCTATGTCGATACCATTGTGGAACTGCCTTTTTTTCTTCCCAATTGGGTCAATGCGCCATCCAAAACGGGAGGTAATCCGCCCATGAACAGGACGGAGCATTACTACATGGCGCACTTTTTTTCCAAAAAACGGCGAGACAAACAGATTGGACTGAATCCGGCGCAGATTTACAAAGGGAAATCGTTTGGTTAAAAGCGTGGCTATCAGCCCATTGTTAGCGATAGGGTGTCGTTTGTCCAAACTCACCGCCTTCTTGAAAGCAACTTCAGCGTTATTTACTTTTCCTACTTTAAGGTATGCTATTCCTAAGCTACTATGGTAATCGGGGTTTCTATCCTCCGCTCGCACTGCACGTTGCAAATAGGGAATCGCTTCTTTGTATTTTCCTGTGGCGCAAAGTGCTATTCCCAACCCCGCGTTCCCATTCGAGTGTCCTCTAAAACCGGCAAGCCCACGCTCAAACGCTTTGATGGCATTATCGTATTTGTGTTGTATCAGGTAGACGTTCCCCAGAGAGAGGTAATGATATGGCTTTTTGGCGAGAATTTGCTCGTAGCAATCTGCGGCATGCTGATATTTTCCCTCCGCTTCGTATATCCTTCCCAGATTTAAGGACACGGTGCTGTCATTCTTCACCGCCTGAAGCTGTTTGATTATGTCCTCCACATATAACTTCGAGACTGTTACTTGCTTTCGTTGCGCATTGCGTTTAGCGAACGTTCGCGTACAGTTTTGAGCCAATGTGGTCAAGTCAACCTCTAACGACTTTGGAGCTTGTTTATATCTCTCTTTTTGCCGCGTCACCTTGTAAACATACCCCAGTGTTTCCTCCGCATCCGGGATGTCCCACCACTTTTTTAGTTTCCTCTGCACATTTCCCGGCCCCCAGTTGTAGGCGGCGATGGCGTCGATTTGGTTGTCAAACATGGTAAACATCAGGCGCAGATAGCGCGCGCCGGCGTCAATGCTTTTAGTCGGGTCAAATCGCTCGTCAACGAACGGATTTTTATTCGGTTTTTTGATGTTGCTATATTGCGGTACTTTTAACCCCATATCCCTCGCTGTCTCCGGCATCAACTGCATCAGCCCAGCAGCGCCAACCTTAGATACTTGATTCGGGTCAAAAGTGGATTCTGCCTTCATTAACGCCATCAACATTGACAACTCCACTTTGTGCGTCGTTGCAGTTTCTCGCACAAATTTTTTGAAATCATTGACCGATTTTGGGGCAACATTATCTTCCACTGGAATGGTTCGCTTTGGCTGTCTGTGTTGATAATGAATCACGCCCAAGTCGTTTAGTGTCCTTACATCTTGCGGATTTAGTTTTCGGGCGGATTGAAAATACGCGATAGCATCTTGTATACGTCCTAACTTTTTGTGTAGATGTCCCAGTTTGTAGTGCAGCGATGCGTCGCGTGGGTTGAGGCCCAAAGCCTTTTCGTAGAAATTCGTAGCGGAGTCGAGTTTTCCACTCTGCTCCTGTTCAATGGCCAGGGACACGTAAATATCCTTCAGTGCGTTTTCGGTTTCGTTTTTTACGCCAGCATATTGTCGAGCGCTTTCAAGTGAGGCAATCGCCTCTTTTGTGTTCCCCTGTTTTCGATAGAGCAAACCGATTTCATACTGCAACTCAACGCCATCCGGCGCTACTGACGACAAATCCTTTAGAACGGTTATCGCCCGGTTGTATTCTCCGAGACGCGCATAAGACATTGCTATTTGATAGTGCGAAGCTAAGTCTTCAGGATTGACTCGTAGTACCTCCTGATATTCGTCAATCGCCGCCCTCCAGTTTTGCCGACGCTCATAAACTGACGCTTGCGAGCGATGAAACAGAGCTTTGGCTAACTTCGTTAGTTGCGGGGTAGTTGCAACTTTTTCTAACCGCAGTAGGTAGTTTCGCGCCTGCTCTAATTGACCGTCCTGCAAAGCAATCAAACACAATTCATAGTAGATGAGTGCGTTATTGGGTTTATAAACCAACGTTTTTTCGTATGAATTCCTTGCGTTTACATAATCGCCTTTCTTCTCGTAATCCTGTGCGAGGGCGATGTAGACATTGGCTAAATTTTCCCGGATGGTATCGTCTGATGGGGCAAGTTTCAAACACTCTTCAAATCGCTTCGCCGCGCTTGCTAAATCGCTTTGCTGATAGTGTAAAACGGCAAGATTATTTAGCAACGTAGCGTTCTTTACGTCCTTTGCAAGTGCCTGGTGGTATATTTCTATCGCCTGCTCATACTGTCCAGACCGGCTCAGTTCTTCCGCCCTTTCGTAGTACGAATAGGTGCCCTTGCCGCATCCAGTAAGCAGGGCGAAAAACGCCAGAAGATTTACCAATGCAACGATTGAAAACATTTGTGGTTTGTTTTGTATCTTCATATACATAGTAATTGTGTTATCACATATTGTTTTAAAATAGCACTCTGACTTGTTTTTACCCTATGGCCTGAATTATCAAACAATTAGTGATAGTACCGGCAAATTTTAACATCTTTTCTCCTTCAGGTCAACAAAAATTTCTACTTTTCTTCTTTTTTTCGTTACTTAAAAACCGAGTTTTTGCCAAAAACTCGGTTTCTCAATATTGCAAAAAAAGTCTGTCGAAAATTTCCCTTGACATTACCTCAATTATTTAGTATAATATATGATAAAAAGTAGCATACGCCACCAGCGTGTGCTTGGAAAGGAGAAAGCGCATGCGTATTGCTGTTGGCGGGCTTGGGCATGAAACGAATACGTTCTCGACATTGCGAACCGGGTTGGAGGATTTTCATATCCGTCGCGGCGACGAGATTGTACAAGGGCAATTCTGGAATACCTATCGGGAGCAGGGGATTGAATTTGTACCCACGCTCATGGCCCACGCGTCCCCTTACGGTTTGGTCAAGAAAACAACATATATTCAACTCAGAGACGAACTGCTACAACGATTGGCGCGCACCCTTCCAGTGGATGGCATCTACTTGGGGTTACACGGAGCGATGGAAGTGGAAGATATCGGCGACGGCGAAAGTGATTTGGTCGGTGCGATTCGAGTTTTAGTCGGACCAAAGGTGTTGATAGCGTGCAGTTTAGATTTGCATGGGAATATAGCGCCTGCGTTCGTAAACGTTGCGGATATTTTGACGGCGCTACGAACCGCTCCTCATCGCGATGGACAACAAACACAAGCGCGAGCGATGTCTCTCCTCATTCGATGTCTCAAAGAGAATATTCGCCCGGTGGCAGTGTTGATAAAACCGCCGCTGTTGTTGCCAGGGGAATTTGCTGTCACGGAAGTGGAACCAGCGCGGTCGTTATACCGTATGCTAAAGGAGATTGATGCTGTCCAGGGAATTTTGGATTCATCCCTGTTGATTGGTTGTGCATGGACGGATTCGCCTTATACTTCGACAAGCGCCATTGTTGTTGCAGAACAAGATAAAACACTGGCATATCAACATGCCACATGTTTGGCGAAGGCTGTGTGGGAACAGCGGGAGGCTTTCAAAGCCGATGTCGAGACTACATCTGTAGATGAAGCGATCGCCTTGGCTATAGAGGCTTGTGAAAGCCCCGTTTTTATCTCGGATTCAGGAGATAATGTGACAGCGGGCGGCGCTGGGGATATTCCGTATTTTGTTCAACGGTTATTGGCGGTAGGCGCGCAAAGTACCGTCGTCGCTGGCATCGCCGACGCGGAAGCAGTTGAACAATGCGCTAAAGCAGGCGTAGGAACCGATGTGACAATGGAAATTGGAGGAAAACTGGATAATATCAACGGACAACCGCTAAAAGTAACGGGCACAGTCATTCACTTGGAAGAACGCCCATCGGCGGAAAGTAGTTCAACGCTGGCTGTGCTACGCGTCGCCGGTGTGGATATTATACTCACAAAAGACCGGCGGGCTTTTACAACGCTGGATAGTTTCCAGAGGGCGGGAATAGATGTGATGAAGCGCAAAATTATCGTCGTGAAATTGGGCTATCTCTTTCCTCAGTTGCGAGATAACGCGCCGCGCGCTATCATGGCTCTGAGCCCAGGCTTTACGAGCCTGCGAATGGAAGCGTTACCCTTCCAGCGTATCCGGCGTCCGATTTTCCCGTTGGAGAAAGATTTCAAATGGCGGCCAGAGGAGGAAATAAACTGCAATGGATATAATTCAACAGAGAAGACAGCAGTTTGATTATTTGCACGGAGACAAAGGAGGCTTAGACAAACTTTGTCAGTTATTGGATGATTATACTGTAAGCTACGGAGACATTGCTCAATATTTCGAATTTGCAAGCGGTAGCACTTACATTGTTCAGCTTCTCAAACGGCTGGGCTTGGATAGGAAACGCGGATATTTAACTTTCCAGGAAAGGCGTGATAATTTTAATAAAGTTTATAAACTGCAAGGCGGACTGACAAAGCTGATAGAGATGCTCGAAGCTCAAGCATCCGATGAAGAGATTGCCGAACAATTTGGGATTGATGAGAAGCGAGTGGGACAAGTGTTGCGACGATTGAAATTTTATCGGCAAGATTTTAGGGTAAAACCCCAACTCTCTTCCAAGGAAAACTTTGACCAAAGATATAAACAACAAGGGGGTGTAGCCCAGTTGATGAAAATGGCTCACAACCCGCTCCTTAGCCTTCAGGACATAGCGGGGCATTTTGGTTATCAGGACGGCAGTGGAGTTTGGCGGGCTCTCAAAAGATTGGGGTTGAAATATGTCCCTCAGGATTCCAACGTTCTTACTGCGCGACGTCTTAACTTTGATAAGAAATACCGCAGTATGGGTGGCATTGAAAAGCTCGAAGCTATGATTTCTGATGGCGCGTCCACCAGAGAGATTGCTCAACATTTTGGGCTAAGTTGCGGCGGCGTGAGACATGCTATTAAACGACTTTTCCCAAGGGAATAACTCTTCAGGTAATTTCAATAAACTTCATAAAAGACGCAGGCTTTGCCTATGTCTTTTAACCACAGAGGCACAGAGGAATAATTTCGTAGAGTGTAAAGATGACGGCGAGGCCGACATCTTTTTCTCGTAGAGCGTATTCTCGTGTAGCGTTTTTTCACGCTCCACGCTTTCCGCTTCACGTTTTTTCTCTGTACTTAGCAGGAGGTTTACATGAGTGCTGAACTTGACCGTTATTTAGTGGCGCTTCCGCGTGGGGAACGCAAGGTATTTCTTTCATGGAGGCTGCTGTCTTCGGATGGGGACGACACCCCGTTTCATGTTGAACGACGCTACGGTGATGGGTGGCAAAGAGTCACCGCTGAAGCCGTGGTTGGTTCCACCAATTTTCTTGATGAGACACCAGAGGCGACTGAATACGAATATCGTGTTGTTGTGTCCGACGGTACGCCTTCGTTAAGCGTCAAGGTGGATTCGGGCGCGCCGACTACCATGTTAGCGGTAGATGCTCCGTTGATGACACCTGTAAAGGGATGGTGCAAAATTGCGTTGGGCGACTTAAACAATGACGGTAGAATTGACTATGTAGTTTCGTCAATCGCCGATGAAGAAGTTCAACTGTATGCCTATCGGCACGACGGCAAGCCGATGTGGCAGTTCGCGACCGGTTTGCCAGAGGTTGCGGGAGGCGTTCCCTTTCTTTGTTGGGATGTGAACGGCGACGGACGGACGGAAGTTGCAGTGCGCAGGGGAAATCAGGGATGGGCGGAGGAACTTGCTGTGTTGCGCCGCGGTGAAAATCCGCCGAGAATTGACCCGCGTCGTACTCCCACGAGGCAGGAAGAAACTTTGACCGTACTGGACGGTGAGACAGGCGAGGTAGTCTGGGATGTCCCCCTTTCTGCGGAGAAAATAGACATCAAGATGACGGTGGGGCACTTGCGCGGCATTGACCGGCCGGCGGCGCTTGTACTTGAATCCGGGTGTTACAGCGACGTAACGCTCATTGCCTTTGACGGTACTGACGGAAATATTTTATGGCGGCATCTTCAAAGAAGAGGTGCTGGGCATAATCTTGATGTAGCCGATATAGACTGTGACGGAGTGCAGGAGGTAATAGCCGGGGGCATCTGCTACAACGGCGACGGTACGATTAAATGGGAGGCCGAACCGTTCGGGCATACGGACATTTCCAAGCCCGCAAATATTGCCCCAAACCGTCCCGGACTTGAGATTTGGTATGCAGTAGAAGGGCCAGTTGCTGGCGTTTTCCTCGTGGATTGCAATGGGCAGACTATTTTCAAAGAACCTTTTCGCCATGCACACTACGGATGGATAGCCCGTCACACAGCCAAATACCCAGGACTTCAGCCACATACCGCTGAAGACAGCCGACGGACGACAGTTGAACATAACCCAATCTTCCTGCTTGATGGCTCACACTGGTTAAATCTGACCGATTGGCAGCGCAAAAACTTCGTACCCGTACAATGGGACGCAGGGCCAGAAGTAGTGTTCATCATCCGCAAGGAGGATAAACGGATTGTGCGTTTGAAAAAGGTGGATGACACAGAGCATGGTGAGCTTGAGGAGGTAGACGATGGGCGTCTTCCACAGGGGGGGATATACGGACGAAATCTTGCCTGTGCGGATGTCATCGGCGACTTTCGAGAGAATATCGTAACGTTGGATGAGGAACGAGAGCGTTTGATGGTACTCGTTAATCCCACTGTTGCAAGTGTGCGAGGCTATTCGCCTTATGGCGATGTCGGATACTGTCACGATAGGAGCCAACACGGTTCAGGATATTATATCTACCTTGCGCCGCCGGATACAACTGTCAACAGATAATCAGTACCTCAATAGTAGGTTGATTTTCCTTTCTCGACAGCAAATATCGAATCTGAAAGCATCGCTATTCAGAGGCTACGGGAATTTCGACCAACCTACAAATATAGGGATTCTCGTTTCTGAAAGGGAATTTGAAAATGATTCAGCAGATTGAAGCGACTAATTTTCGGTGTTTCTCATGGATACAACAGCCTTTGAATCACTTCCAGGTGTTGATTGGCCCGAATGCTACTGGCAAAAGCACCTTCCTTGATGTGATTGAGTTTTTGTCAGAGTGTTTAAACGAGGGGTTGCTGCAAGCCATTGAGAAACGGACATCAAACTTTTTTGACCTACTTCATAAGGGGCAGGGGCAGTCGTTTGGGCTGGCTGTTGTTTTTTCTGTCCCCGAAAGGCTCAGAGAAGAACACCCCGAATACGATAGATGCCGCTACCAAATGGCGATAGGGCAGGAAGATGAAGATGACACGATAAGCATTCTATCAGAATCTTTCTGGTTGCTTAAAAAAGACGCGCCGTTGACGCGACAAAAATCAACCCTTCAGCTTTCATTAGTCCCGATGTCGAATGGTGAATCCACCCCGCCTCGGCATCTGCGAGCCCCAACAGGCTGGCGAACGGTTGTCAATAAAACCGCAGGCGGAAATGACTATTTCAAAAGTGAAACCACTGAATGGAATTTTACCCTCCGGCTGGGTGCAACCAAATCAGCTTTTGCCAACTTGCCAGGTGAAGAAGAGCGGTTTCCGATTGCAAACTGGGCAAAACGCCAGTTGACGGACGGTGTCCGATTCATTCAGCTCAACAGCCGTCAGATGCGTCTTCCCTGCTCTGCGTTTGCGCCCACTGAGTTTGCTCTTGATGGTTCAAATCTTCCGAAAGTCATTCAATCGGTTCAGTGGGAAAAGAAGCGTTTCGCCCGTTGGTTTGCTCATCTGCGTCAGGCACTCCCGGATGTCAAAGAGATTTTGGTTCGGGAACGCCCGGAAGACCGGAGTCTTTATCTTGTGTTACGCTATCAGGGGGGATACGAAGTTCCCAGTTGGCTGCTCTCCGATGGGACGCTCCGTCTGCTGGCTTTGACGCTTATCGCTTACTTGCAGAAGGAGGAAAATACCTATCTCATAGAAGAACCTGAAAACGGCGTTCATCCCACCGCGCTTGAAATTATCTTTCAATCGCTCTCCTCGGTATATGATTCACAGGTATTACTTGCTACTCATTCCCCAGTGCTGTTGAGTTTGGCGAAACCAGAGCAACTCCTTTGTTTTCGACTTGAAGAAGGCGCGGCTTACATCCGCACAGGCAGCGAAACCCCTGCCTTGCAAAATTGGAGTGGTGTTCCCGACATGGGAGTGCTATTCGCAACGGGGATACTGTGATGCAAAAGAAGGATTTGTTTGTGCTTGTCGAAGGGAAAGACGATATGGCGATTTTGTCCGCTGTCTTGGAGAGATACAAGAGTCTTAGGATTCGACGTATAACCTACGAAATCCGTGCGCATCCCCAAAGGGTTTCAGGCATTATTAAGGCGGGCGTGGATGTATTGCGGAACTTGCGGAGCCAGTATGAACGGTTTATCTGTCTTTTTGACCATCAGGGGAGTGGGTGGGAAGACGAAACCCCTGAAGAAATCCAACAGGAGGTGCAAGAGAGTCTTGACCGCAATACGTTTGAAGGTATCGCCGCTACAATTATCATCGTTCCTGAGTTAGAAGCATGGTTATGGCAAAAACCATTTTGGATTGACAAGGTATTGGGGATAAATGAAGCGGAACGGCAAAAACTCCTTGAAAATTGGCGCACTGCTGAACTGAAATCGTCCAACATCACAATAGAGGAGACACTGACAAACTATCCAAAGGAAGCCTTTGAGTTTCTGTTGAGGGCAAAGCGGATTGTTCGTTCGTCCAGCCTTTATGAGCAAATTGCGACACAGGCAGGATTAAAACATTGGGCGAACTGTCCCAGTTTTGCTAAACTTCAGCAAACTTTACAAGAATGGTTTCCCCCACGGTAAGATGATTCCAAGCAGAATTATAAACGTAGATTTTTGCTTTTCACAACTTAATTCGGTAATGCCTTTCTCACGGAGTAGCAGGCTTCGAGCCTGCGTAGTACGACGCAAACGCAAGTTAAAAGCTTGCTACTCCGTTTGCTACTCCGCTTGTGATTACCGAAACAATAATTGAAACGCATAAACTCAACAACCCAAAATCGGAGGTAAAATTTTATGAAATGGTCACTTAACACTTACCAAACAGGACAGGATTGGGAACTTGATTACATGATTGATATTGTTAAAAAAACAGCACACCACGGTATTGAGTTCCTGATGGATTTCAACCAGAAACACGGACTTGAGTGGGATACACCTCGTGAGAAATGGGACGAAGTCAAGGAGAAAATGGAATCGGCAGAGCTTGATTTCGCCTCACTCACGAGTTGTCAGACTTTCCACTCGCCTGATGAGAATGAACGACGTCAAAGCGTCGAACGAGTGAAACGAGTTATCGACATGGCGGACTTCTTCGGATGTAACCACGTCAGGGTTCTCGGCGATAGGTTCTCCGACGAGACTCGGGATACGGTGGTAAAAAACGTTGGGGAGTGTTTGGGTGAGCTTGGAAAATATGCCCAAACTAACAACATCACCGTCTCAATAGAGATGCACGGCAGTTTCACTGCCCCGAAACCAGCGATGAAAGCGGTAAGGATAGCGAATCAATCAAACGTCGGACTCGTTTTCAACTGCGTCTGGCCAAACGTGACGATGGAGACAGTGGACGTTTTCCACGACAGAATTGCGCCACATATCACAATGGTTCACACCCACAATGTTGAGAGCCCAGATACCTTTGAGTTTTACAGGAGGATGTTCGATAAACTCAAGGAGATAGGTTTTAATGGTTACATCTCGAACGAATCAGCATACAGTGGGCCTGACTCGGAGAAGGTTCTTGCGCTCTATGTTGGGTTGTATCGGGCTTTCACAGGAGAATAGGACACATAGAAACCGAGTTTTTCCCAGAAAAAACTCGGTTTCTGAACCACAATGAGAACCTTGAAAGACTATTACGGCGCGCGTGCAGAAGAAATAACCAGTCAATTCAAAGCCATCTCTATTTTACAGCACGCGCTTGAAAGAGGACTGCAAAACGAGGAAATCCTACGTGATTTTCTGCGTAATTACATGCCAAATATTTTTTCCGTCGGCTCTGGTTTTGTGATGCCAACTGCCGATTTGCAAACAAAGATTGAATTGAGCAAGCAATTAGATATTTTGATTTACAATTCCGCCGATTTTGCGGCAATCTTCAAAGTGCAAAACTTTTTCATAGTACGAGAAGAAACCGCCGCGGCTGTAGTTGAAGTTAAGACGCGGCTGTCATCAAAAGCCTTCGATGAGGCATTGGAAAATATTGCATCGATAAAAATGATTAATGGTGATATACAGGGACATATCTTTGCGTTCCAGAAAGAGATAGGTGAGAGGGCTATTCTAAATCGTCTGCAAAGAGCATCGGAACGCTATTCGCGTTTCAATTTGCCAGATTCCATTTGTGTTTTGGATGGTGATTTTTTTCGACGCGTAGGAACCGCAATTTTTAAAGTGGGAAATGGCGGGTACCAATTGGCGCTCTTCCATTACAACTTGTTGTCGAGACTTGCTGAATGGTTAGGTAGGCGCGACATTAGCGAAATGTACGATATCTCCGATTTCCCACATCAACATTTTTTTTAGTGAGGAGAAGATTAAGTGAAAAGAGACAAAGGGTTTAAAACCATAGAAGAAGTAATTGCTTATTCAAAATCAAAACAAAGGAAGAGAGTAGATGATATAAATACGTTAATCAATGCCATGAAAGAAGCCGATGAAGTGGTGGCAAAGATGGCGCATTTTGCTGACCTGATTCCTGAAAAAGTGGGAGAGGATAAGTGGGTTGGAAATCCAAAAGAGGTAGTGAGGGTATCCATGTATCTGGAGGATTCACATACTGTTCTTTATTACGAGCGTTATTTCGACACATACAAAGAAGCTATCAAGGAATATGCGCGGTGCAAGTTTGCTCTGGAGAAACAGGAGATACTTGTCCAACCAGGCTCATGGAGATAAGAGGTCAACCACCCCTCCTGAATCACAGATTCAGAAGGGGCTTGCGAAAGCAGGCT
>CAZRLY010000190.1:0-12074 GCA_964601015.1 uncultured bacterium | reverse complement strand
ACCGGCAAGACGGACTTATAGACATTGATATTCCCAAACTAAAAAAACAGGATGTTGCACTTCAGCGCAGGCTCTTGAGGCATGGCATTGCAAGCGTGATTGGCAACCTTCGCGACATCGGTTTTGAACACATCGAATCCATTCTGCCACTTATTTCAAGCCGCCAACCAAGTCGTTCCCTTTCGTTGCCGCATAACCTTGACATCACAAAATCTTACGACAAACTTACAATTTGTAAATCCCCCCTGGGGGGGATTTACGCTAACGAATCTGTATGTTTTAAATATGAACTAAACGTTCCTGGCAGAACCCGGCTCCCTGAATTGAAGGCAACGGTAGCATGCGATATCAATTTTGATTCCGAAATCAACCCCCGAAACAGATTCCAAGCTATGTTTGATTTCGATAAGATTGCTCAACCGCCCTTACAAATTCGGAACAGGCAAAATGGTGACAGATTTCAGCCACTCGGTATGCGCGGCACGAAAAAATTGAAGGATTTTTTTATCGACGAGAAAATCCCCCGAACATCACGCGACCGCATTCCAATTTTGGTGAGCGGCGATGAAATTCTCTGGGTTGTGGGATACCGCACTAACGATAAAATTAAAATCACTCCCTCTACGAAGAGAAAATTAACAGTGACGTTCATACACACATAATTTTTTCCTATGGACGATATAAAACAGATTTTAATATCCGAAGAAGAAATCAAAGTACGTGTTAGTGAATTAAGTGCCCAGTTGTCTGCCGATTATAAGGATAAAAACCTAATGCTCATCTGTGTCCTGAAGGGTGCGGCTATATTCTTCGTTGACCTTTTTAGAACGCTGACTATCCCCGCAGAATGCGATTTTGTCGGACTTTCGAGCTACGGACGAAGTGCGCAATCTTGTGGAAAGGTTAAGATTACTTATAACTTGGAAAGCGATGTAAAAGGCAAAGATGTGCTTATCGTAGAGGATATTGTGGATACGGGACTCAGCTTGAGATGCCTCAAAAATGACCTATTTTCAAAAGAGCCAGCCAGTTTAAAAGTCTGTTGTTTTCTTGATAAACCCGCTCGAAGATTGATACCTCTTGTGATTGAATACGTCGGTTTTGAGATTCCAAATTACTTCGTCGTCGGATACGGATTGGATTTTGCTGAAAAATATCGCAACCTGCCGTATATCGCAGTTCTAAACAACGCGAATAATACACAAATAGCAGATGTAGCTTGTAATTAATTATATTATATTTAGTCTTGATTATAGGATTATTGGCAATCTAACCAATGGAGAGGAGTAATTTTCCGTGAATAAAAATGCCAGAGGTATGCTGGTTTGGTTCATAATAGCTTCCATTCTTGCCTTCGCAATCTATAAATATTTAGAAGATAAGAATAAAATCGAAGCTTATGAAGCGAAAACGAGCGAGTTCATCTCCTTTATAAAAAACCAAGAGATAACAACCGTTGAAATCGGCAAGGAAATTATAAAGGGAGAGTTTGTGGAAGAACAGACTCTTTCCGTCGAAATGGGCGGGAAGAATATTACGAAACTTTTTAAAAAGTTTAAAACCTCCAGGGATATATATTCTAACTACCCGCTTGAAGAGCTTTTGGAAGAACACGGCATACGTTGGAATATTGAGACGCAATCGCGCTTCCCGCAGTGGGTTACTATATTCGGCACTACGCTTCTGCCCATCATATTACTTATTGGTATTATGGTATTCATCTCAAGGCAGATGCAAGGACCGGGCAACCGAGCTTTATCTTTTGGAAAAAGCAGAGCGCGCCTACATTCTGACAGTAACCCAAAGAGAACCTTCGAAGATGTAGCAGGTTGCGAAGAGGCAAAAGAGGATTTGCAAGAAGTCATCCTGTTTCTGCAAGAACCTAAAAAATTTCAAAGGTTGGGTGGGAGAATCCCTAAGGGCGTGTTGTTAATGGGCCCGCCTGGAACGGGCAAAACATTGCTGGCAAGGGCTGTTGCAGGTCAAGCGAACGTGGCGTTTTACAGCATCTCAGGCTCAGATTTTGTGGAAATGTTCGTAGGTGTGGGTGCATCCCGGGTTCGCGACCTTTTTGAAATGGGCAAAAAAAATGCACCTTGCATCATCTTCATCGACGAACTTGATGCTGTTGGCAGACATCGTGGCGCAGGAATCGGTGGCGGGCACGATGAACGCGAACAAACCCTCAATCAACTATTAGTGGAAATGGACGGATTTGATACTTCCGAAGGTGTAATTTTAATCGCTGCTACCAATCGCCCTGACGTTCTTGACCCGGCGCTCCTGCGTCCCGGTAGATTTGATAGACGGATAGTCGTTTCTTTGCCTGATGTGAGGGGGCGGGAGGCAATATTCAGGGTATATTTGAAAAAAATCAAACATGATATTGAAGAGGAAGATTATGAAAACATTGCGAAAGGCACCCCCTATTTTTCAGGCGCGGATATAGAAAATATGGTAAATGAGGCTGCGCTTTTAGCTGCAAAAAGGGACAAGGAGTTTGTGGATATAGATTGCCTTGACGAAGCAAAAGATAGAGTTATGATGGGGCCGGAGCGAAAAAGCATGGTGATAAGCCAGCAGGAAAAAAAGATAGTAGCCTATCATGAGGCTGGCCACGCACTGGTACAGCACTTCTTGCCTGATAGTGACCCGAATTATAAGTGCAGTATTATTCCGCGCGGCACCGCCCTTGGCGTAACGCAAAAACTGCCCATAGTGGAACGACACAATTACGGCGAAAAATATCTCCGTGCCGAAATTTCCGTCCGACTCGCCGGACGCATCACCGAAATGCTGATATTCAATGAACCTACAACAGGAGCTAAAAATGATTTTGAAGTAGCCACCGACATAGCCCGGAAGATGGTTACCCAGTGGGGAATGAGTGAACTCGGAACGATGACATTTGGAAAACGTGATGAGCAGCCATTTCTGGGCAGAGAGCTGACAAGACACATAGACTACAGCGAACAGACAGCGACAGAAATAGATAAGGCTGTCGAGAATATCGTTAGGGAATGTTATGAAACAGCGGAGAAAGTCATAACTGAGAGTATAGACAAACTCAATACTTTGGCCGATGAACTCCTTGAGAAGGAAGTGCTTGACGCAAATGAGATAGAAAGGATTCTCGGCCCGAAAGTAATGTCTGATGCTGTTTCACTCCCCGCTGCTTCTGAAGGACACGAAGAGTCGGTATCAAATCAAGGAAATGTAGATGACTCTCAATAACTTTGAACACTACCATACAATGAATTGTCGGGGAAAATGCCTGACATTCGGCAAACGCACCCTCATCATGGGCATCCTCAACGTAACCCCCGATTCATTCTCGGACGGAGGGGTTTACTTTTCTCCGGACGCCGCTGTTAGGAAAGCAAAGGAGATGGTAGTCGAAGGCGCGGATATAATTGATGTCGGTGGCGAATCCTCACGCCCCGGCGCCGAACCAGTGTCGATTGATGAAGAATTATCGCGGGTTGTACCGGTTATCCGGCGGCTTGTAAAAGAGGTGGATGCTCTAATATCAATTGATACCTACAAAACACCCGTGGCTCTCCCCGCCATCGAATCCGGAGCGCATATTGTCAACGACATCTCCGCATTGAATTTCGACCCGAAAATGGCGAAGGTTGTATCCGAAATGGGCGTGCCAGTAATTTTAATGCACATAAAAGGAACTCCGAGGGACATGCAAATAAATCCGACATATCATGCGCTTATCCCCGAAATTATCCAATATCTCCGAGATAACACAGAAAATGCCTTAGATGCAGGTGTTCCCGAAGAGAAGATAATAATTGACCCCGGGATTGGATTTGGCAAGACGGTAGAACACAACCTGGAAATTCTCAGACGGCTTAAGGAGTTCCGAGTACTTGGAAAACCAATTCTGATTGGTACTTCAAGGAAATCCTTCATCGGAAAAATATTGAATCTACCCGTAGAAGACCGAATCGAAGGTACAGCGGCGACCGTTGCATGTTCCATCATGAACGGCGCGGACATCGTGCGCGTTCACGATGTAAAACAGATGTATTGGGTAGCAAGGATGACAGACGCTATCTGTCGGGAAAATACAAGAAAGTAAAGGCGATTATGATTTTAGAAATCGGTGTTGACATCGTGGAAGTAGAGCGCATCAAAGAGATATGCTCAAAATGGGGTGGGAAATTTGAGGAGCGCGTGTTCACACAAAGAGAGCTTGCATACTGCAAGCGAAAAAAAGGGTGTTATCAAAGTCTCGCTGCACGGTTTGCTGCCAAAGAAGCCCTTTTTAAGGCCTTAGGTACTGGTTGGAGTTTGAGTATGTGTTGGAAGGATGTTGAAATAGTAAACGACAAACTCGGCAAACCCAATGTCGTTCTAAGTGGCAAAACGCAACAAATCGCCGAAGGGGTGGGCGTAAAAAAAGCAATGGTAAGCCTCTCTCATACTAAACATTACGCCGTCGCGAATGTTGTTTTAATGGGAGGACTGGATTAATCTTCAATAGTCAATCCATTCACCGGGAGGTTAATTTAGATGGGTATCCGGTACTTTTTATCTATATTGTTAGTTTTAGTTTTTCCGCTTGTTGTACTATCAGAAGAGGGGGATGAAGTCGAACGGTTTGGCGGCGACTTTTTACAGGAATTGACTGCCGCTGAAAACTTTGGAATGGGTGGAAGTTCCGTCGCAGACGCTAACTCCATCAACAATAACCCGGCTGGTTTAGCACGTCAAAATGAGAGTATGGTGTCGTTCAACCTTACCAGGTTTCCACGCACCGTAGCTATCATTTCAAAGCTAAACAACGCTGATAAATACGAAGATTACAGCAAATACGATTTGGGTGCCTGGGGGATAGAATCTCTAAATTGCGTCTTTTCTGCGGGCAAATTTGGAATGATTGGCCTAAATGCTATCTTCCGACATGAGGGCAAATTCAGCAGGGTAGACGAAGAAGGCAAAGCTGTCAATACGTTTCCCGAAACCGATTTTGCTTTTGCTCTTGGATATGGTAAAAAATTGACGTCGGGGACACATATCGGATTTGACGCAAAATTTATCCGTTCTAAGGTTCAAGCCATCTACATCAACCAATCAAACGAAGAAATGGGAGTTACTAAAAATGCTGGAAACATAGGCAGAGGATACGCCTACAACTTAGGATTTGTCCAGTATTTGAATCAACATTGGCAGATAGGCGGAGTTATCAGAAATCTAAGCAACGGGCTATCGTTTTCATCCCCGGAGATATCCGATGAAGCCCGACAACTTTTGTCTTACGGCGATAAATTGCGTCGAGATGTTATCATCGGCATTACATACCAGCGAAGCGACGCTAACGATACGTCCGTTAAACTCGGATGTGACATAAATCCGCCTTTTGAGGATGGAATAAGAGCGAATGTGGGCGGTGAGATATGGTATCGCCAGTTGATTGGACTGAGACTGGGATATGTGAGACATACACAAAGACAATTTGAACCCGTATTAAGACTGAGCGCTGATAAGGTTATTGAGGAAGAGCGGCTCTTTTTAGCCGAAGGTTTCACATTCGGAGTAGGATTGAAACACAATAAACTGGAAATCAATTTCGCCTGCACTCCGCAACGCAAACCGCAGGCAGAAGATGGTGAAAGGCTTCATTTGGAAGAAGATAACTCTATTATATCCTTTTCTATTTCGCAGGGATTGTGGTCAATAACCCCGCCTTAAAAGGCGAGGCTTGTGAGGAGCCTTATATTGACAGACTTAGAGGCTGTGTGAAAAGTAGGTTGGGTTGCGAAACCCAACAGACACCAGTTATTCACCTGTTGGGTTTCACTTTCGTTCAACCCAACCTACGTGGGCGGGACTTCTCACACACGCTCTAAACAAAAAATAATGCAGGATGAATACACAACCATAGCGGGCATCTCCGAATCACGTTTAGAGGTCAAAAGATCGCGTTTTGTCGGATTGGCGACTGCCGTTGATTCAGTTGAAGAAGCTAACGATTTTTTGGATTACGCCAGAGCCGAATACCCAAAAGCTACCCACTATTGTTACGCCTATAGTATCGGTCAGGACGATAAAAAGAGGGTACGCTGTAACGATGCGGGTGAACCAAACAATTCCGCTGGGCCGCCCATCCTCACGGCTATACGCTCGTCGGGATTGGATAACGTGTTCTGCGTAGTTATACGATACTACGGGGGCATCAACCTCGGAATTGGCGGTTTAATTCGCGCCTACGGCAAATGTGCTGGAGAATGTCTCAAAAATGCGGCAACCTCCACCCGAGTTTTCCATCAGAAGTTTCGCATCCAAACACCGTATCAGCATGTTGGAGGGGTGATGAATCTTTTAAACAGACTTCAGTGTGGTATCACAGACGTGCTTTACGATAAAGATGCGAAAATATTGATTCAGGCTCGGCGGAGCGTGAGTGAAACGCTACCGGACAAATTAAAAGGAGTCAGTAGAGAGATAACTATTCACGCTGAAGCGTTGGAATAGCGCTTCAAAAAATGGTCGAGGAGGACGATGTTTTGGACGAGGTAAAATATACTAAAACTCACGAATGGATTGAATATGAAATACCCGATGACGAATCACCTTTCGATAGAAAAATGGTAGGGACAGTTGGGATTACTTACCGAGGGCAATTGGAGCGTGGTGAGGTATATTATGTCGAACTCCCCGAGGTAGGAGGTGAATATGAGCAGGAAGAACCCGTGTGTGTTCTGGAATTAGCTAACGGGGATACTTTTACTGTGCATTCACCAGTGACTGGCGAAGTCCTTGAGGGCAATGAGGCGTTGCTTGACGCCCCGGATTTAACAAACCGCTCTCCAGAAGGCGATGGTTGGATTTTCAAAATCCGTATTGAGATACCAAGGGAACTCTCAATATTAATGAACCGCGTAGATTATGATGTTTATGAAGAAGATGACGACGAAAAATACGATGATGATGATGATTTTTATTACGATGATGATGATGATGACGAATATTAACTCTACATCAACAAGCGGACGAGTTCCTTGCTCAGTGAATACCAAGTAACTGTGGATAGCAGATGGACAGAAGCCGCTGACTCCGGGCTGTAGGCAAAGCCTCTGTTATCTTCGCTACCCCAAATGCTAAGTGCTGACTAAATGAATGTATCTGGTAAAAGTATATTTTGATGCGGTAAGTACCTGATTAACAGAGTAACCCAACTCGCATAATAGCCCGGAAATATCCTTTGCCGTCACCAGTGCGGCTTTTCTTGCCAGCGATTTTGTATTCTGCAAAATTTCCCTGTACAATTTTTCACTCGCTTGAGTATTCATCCCATAGGGCAAATCGGTCACTAAAACGCCAAATTCTCCTGTTATTTTTCTCGCATCTCCGTGTAGAATTAAACCCTCTAAACCAAAATATGCCAAATTTTTTCGCGTTGCCCATACCATTTTGGGGTTAATATCGTATCCCACCACTTTAAATCCCATCTGCGCCGCTTCCAGAAGTAACGTACCTGCCCCGCAACATGGGTCAATTAGTTTATCGCCCGGCTGTGCCACTAAGTTCACAGCAGCCCTGGCAAGTCTCGCCGGTAGGGAAGCAGAGGTAGTATGTGGTTTTTTCGCCAATTTACTCCAGCCTCTATCGTTTTCCGAAAGAAGTTTGCCAAACCACAATTGGTGTTCAGTAGCAACTACACAGAAAACCACTTTGGGGTTGCTCAAATCCGGAAAACCACCTATATGAGCGGCAATTTCAGCAGCAATCTCCATTGAATTAAGATTCAACTTTTTCGGTATTTTTGTAACGGATATGCGAAAGTCGTCTGCATGCAACCCCAGATTCGCCACATTCTGATAGATACCTTCAATGTCCTTTGCATCACATATCAATTCTATACAGCTTTTCGTATACGCGCTACGTGAAACGTCTGCTTCCTTAGAAGAGATAGCAATGCCATTATCATCGGGATGCGCGCCCGTCAACGCAAAACACTCCGCGCCAATCAAATCCGACTCCATTTCAGAACGAGATGTCAAATACAAATAGCGTTTTAGCAACTTTGCCCTCATCATCCTTTCATCACCGAAGGGCGGGAATGGGAAGAGGGCAGTTGCCTTCATCCCATTTGCCCTTTTTTGCCCATCTAAACATACTGTCTCAGCAATTTGACGCACTTAGGTACAGCGGTTACTGGCTCCTCTCTGCCTTCATATTCGATGGAGAGGTAGCTGCTATATCCCACTTTAAGGAAGATGTCAATGATTCTGGCGAAATCAAGAGTCTTTTCTGCCAGACAAGGTGGGATGTGCGTACACCCTTTCTTGAAGCCGATGTCGTACAGCTTGGCATGTGTAAAGACAGCGTAGGGCGCTGCCATTTCGATGGATGTATACCCCTCCTCCTCGCCGCGCCCGATGAAGTTGCCGAAGTCTGGTGTCAAGCCAAACCATTTTGAATCAACGCCCTTGACAACCCTGACTACTTTTTCGCCCGTATTGCTGATTGGACTGTGGTTTTCCAGTCCCAAGCTGATTCCGTATTCGCCAGCGTAATCTGCAAGCTCTTTGAAAAAGTTGATACAGTTCTCAAAAGCTTGGTCAAGTTCCATCCCCTGGGGAACGCCGCCAGTATCCACACGTAGAGCAGGCGCTCCGAGGAAATTCGCTATTTTGACCCATTCTTTCGCATTCTCCATGCCCGACGCACGCTGTTCCTCATCAACTGTCGTAGAAGGACAACCGATTGTACACGCTGCGATGTGCAATCCCAGTTCCATCGCACGACGCTTGATGTTTATCAAATCCTCCTTCTCAGTCGGAAACATACCATCTAAAAGCTCAACACCATCTAGCCCGAGTTCGTAAGCCTTGTCCAAAAAGGCATATACGTTCATCCTACCATCCGCAAAAAGTTGCCGGTAAGAATACGTTGAACATCCTATTTTCATTTTTTCCTCCTAAATATTTTTACAGCCCAGAAACCAAGTTTTGTCAAAACACGTTAGTTTCTATGATATAACTATTATACAGAAATTTCAAAAAATATCAAGCAAAATTTTCGGTAAAATTTAGGAAAAGTTAAGGATGCGAGTCCAAAAAATACCTGGACAAATGTGTTTTTTATTGCAACCTTGTGCGTAATATGCTATAATGATTTTGTTTATGTCTAAATCCAAAGTATACAGGTAACTAAACAAATGAAGGAGAATTAGTAGGCAAATGATAGAAACGAAATTAGACAAAGTCAATAAAGTTGCTTTAGCGTATTCTGGCGGGCTGGATTCATGTTTATGTGTCAAACTCTTTTTGGATTCCGCTCTAACGCAGGAACTTATCGGTGATGAATACGGCGCAAAAGAGGTTTTGACAGTTACAGTAGATGTCGGATTGCCGCCTGAAGAATTAGAGGACTGCAAATATAAAGCGGAGGTGATGGGTGTTCCGTGGTTTTGCATTGATGTGCGGGAAGAATTTGCCGAAGAGTGGATTGCAAAAGCTATTAAAGCAAATTCAAATTATGAAGGCTATCCTGTATCCACATCGATGACGAGGCAGTTGATTGCAAAAAAAGTCGCAGAATTTGCGGTGGAAAACGGCTGCGACGCAATAGCAGAAGGTTCTACGGGAAAAGGAAACGACCAATATCGCATGCACAACGTCTTCACAATCTTTGCGCCGGGGCTTACACCCATCGCACCAATCCGAGATTTTGACTTCACGCGCCAACAAGAAAAGGACTTGTTAGCCCGTTACAACATCCCCTTCAAAGCAGGAATCGGGGATGACCGAACGATGTGGTGCCGCTCCATCGGTTCAGGCGAAGTTGATAATCTGAAGATGATAATCCCAAAAGAAGAATACTTGTGGTACGTGTTCCCTGAGGATGCGCCGGATGAACCTACCATAGTCGAGATAGAATTCAAAAACGGTGTCCCCGTCAACGTTGATGGGTATACGAAATTAGCGGACATCATCCCCTATCTCAACGACGTAGGCGGCAAAAACGGAATCGGAAAGATTGATATGTTTGAGGACGGATTGATTGGTTTAAAATCCAGAGAGGCCTATGAGGCGCCCGCCGCAGCAATAATCTTAAAACTGCACAAGGATTTGGAACAACTCTGCTTGACAAAAGAGGAAGTCCAATTCAAAACCATAATCGACGAACGATGGGCTTACCTCGTCTATCACGGCGCGTGGTTCCACCCCCTGAAAAATGACTTAGATGCTTTCATAGACGCTTCACAAAGGGTTGTCAATGGAAAATATAAGGTGAGTTTGTACAAGGGCAACGTTGACATTTTGGCAAGGGAATCGAATTCAGGTTTATTTGACCCGGAGATTCGCAGCCTTGCTACAAGTGGATTTGACCAAAGATTGTCCGGCCCAGCAGTACACATACACGCAATGCAGTATCGGATTTTGACGGAAAGAGAGAAACGTCTCTGATTGACGGAAACACCAAATAGCTGCTGATTGGCAAGCACCGCTGGGAGAACACGTACAAATCAGTGCGGTAGGTGGCACCCGTCAGCGGCTATCTCCTGAAAGGAGGTAACACCACTTTTATGAAACTTTGGGGTGGGCGATTTGAATTTGACCTGGCAAAAGAAACAGAAAATTTCACTGAATCCATAGACGCAGACAGCCGTATGGTATTACATGACATCTGGGGTAGTTGTGCGCATGCAATCATGCTCGAACAGCAGAAAATTATCTCACGGGAAGATTTACAGCAGATTTTGACATGGTTGACGAAAGCGAAAGAAGACTTTCTCAATGGCAAATTTGAGTTGAAAAAAGAGTTAGAGGATGTCCACATGAACGTGGAAACCTATCTCATCGAAGGTGCCGGGCGCGAATACGGAGGTAAACTACATACGGCGCGCTCAAGAAATGACCAAGTTCTCGTTGATGCGCGGCTGTATGTGCGGGAACAGATTCTTGATACGCAGGAATTGCTTGTAAAACTCTCTTCAACATTTCTTGAGCTTGCGGAAAAACACACTGAAACCATCATGCCCGGTTATACCCACACACAACACGCGCAACCAATCACGCTTGGATTCTGGGCGACGGCGTATGTGAGCATGTTTTTGCGCGATGTGAAACGTTTGGATTCGGCTTACGCACTGGTCAACACAAACCCGTTAGGCTCTTGCGCTCTCGCAGGCACTTCCTTCCCGATTGACCGCAATTTAACTACAAAACTACTTGGATTCGATTGTACGCATGAACACGCTCTGGATGTGATAAGTTCGCGGGATTTCATCACAGAGACGCTGTTCGCGCTATCCCAGTTGATGTGTAATCTTTCCAGGTTAGCCGAGCAAATCATCTACTGGAGTACCTATGAATTCCGCATGATAGAGATTGCCGACGCCTATGCTATGGGAAGTTCTATCATGCCGCAGAAGAAGAACCCCGGTGTCGCCGAACTGATTCGCGGTCGAACAGGAAAGGTTTATGCGAAATTACAGGAACTTTTGACTAATTTGAAGGGGTTGCCGATGGGTTACAATCGCGATTTTCAAGAGGACAAACCGCCACTGTGGGAAGCGTTTGACATCGTACAATCCAGCTTGTCAATTACGGATGGGATGATGAAAACCCTCAATATCAACACAGAGCGAATGGCGTACTTAGCCGATGCTAATTTCGCTACAGCCACGGAATTAGCAAATTTCCTGGTACGCGAACGCAGTTTATCCTTCCGCGAATGCCACGAAATCGTGGGTAGCGTAGTCGGGGGATTGGCTGCCATAAAACACAATTTCAGCAATCTTGAGGCAACCCGTAAATTGTTGAAGGACAAGGGGGTTGATGTAACCATTGATGAACTCAGGACGATACTTGCCCCCTTGCTTGCGATAAAAAATAACAAAAGTTCAGGGGGTACTTCTCCCTCCGAAGTCAAACGGATGGTGTGTGAGTTTGATGCACAGTTGGAGCAAATGAAATCTGGGATTGCTGAAAAACGTGATAGGATTAAATCCGCCCAGAAATTGACGGATGATATTATTCAATCCGTTTGTAAGTAATACCATTTTAAGAAAATAAATTAATGTCGTGTCGCCACCCCCTTGCGACCCT
>CAZRLY010000189.1:0-12161 GCA_964601015.1 uncultured bacterium | reverse complement strand
TTGCCTTGTCATGCAAGTAACCATTGATACTTCCTGTTCCCTGAGCAAACAGGACAGTTGGCAAGATCAATAAAAGAAGTAACATCAATTTTACTCTTAACATTTTCTTTTTTTCTCCAATAAAACATTTTGAAATCCTGTGCAGATAATCGGCGTTATCGGACGAAAACAGAAGCCGATTTGTCATTTGGAGTTAGGTTTCGGTTTTTCGTTGTGTTGGCGGAGGAGTTCGGCGATTTTGGCTCTACCAGTTAGAACCTTTTCTTTATCCAATTTTATCTGCAACAGGCTTGCGATAAACTCGGTGGTCTTCCAGTCTGCTGCCAAGGAATCCAGCGGTGTCTGATTGTTATTATTTCTGGCGTTGACATCTGCGCCTTGCTGGATTAACAGTTCGACGGTTTCGGTTTGCCCCAGAAAAGCCGCCCCATGCAAGGGAGTTGCACCATCCCTGTTTCTGACATTGACATCTGCACTTTGCTGGATTAGCAGTTCAGCAATTTTGGTCTGACCGAGAAAAGCCGCCCACGCCAGCAACGTCCCGCCGTCTTCACTCTTGGCATTGACATTCGCCCCATTAGCCAGATGTTGTTTGATGGCTTCGATGTTTCCAGTTTTGGTAGCGAGCCAGATATCACTTTCGGGGGCGGCTTTGGAGCCAGTTTTGCCGCCGTGTTGGCGGAGAATACCGGCGACTTTGGTTCTACCGGCTTTGACCGCTTCTTCATCCAATTCCAGTACTAACATTGTTGCCACAAACTGAGTGGTTTCCCAGTCTATTGCCGAGGTATCTAGCGGCGTCACCCCGTCATTATTCCTAGCATTGACATCTACGCCCTTCTGGATCAGCAGTTCGACGGTTTCGGTTTGCCCCAGAAAAGCCGCCCCGTGCAAGGGAGTTGCGCCATCCCTGTTCCTGGCATTGACATCTGCGCCTTTCTGGATCAGCAGATCAGCAGTTTCGGTTTGACCGAGAAGAGCCGCCCATGCCAAAGGAGGCATTCCAAAGATAGGATCCCTGGCATTCACATCCATTCCTTTAGCCAGGAATTGTTTGACGGCTTCAGTGTTCCCATTTCTTGCAGCACTCCAGATTTCGGTGACTTCAGCAAAACGACTAATCTCTGCTCCAATGATAAACAATGGGAATGGGGCCTTTTTCCATTCTGGCATACCGTCTGCAATTTCGTTAATGATATCTTCGCGACGTTGGCGGATGAATTTCCGTGTTGATTCTAGCGAGTTAGCAAAGGTAGATCCCCTTCGTGTCTTTTCATCAGTAATGGTGTGGGATGGGAACAGGTGTGGTTTGAGCATGGCTTCAATCCGCTTGGTTTCGGCTAACAGTTCCTCCTCGTTCCAGTGCTTTTCAATAATGTCCATGATAGTCTTAGCGTAACGCTCCCTACCGGATTTCAGTTGATAAAGTCTGTGAGCAATCAAGCCCTGCGTCTTAACAGAGATAGGCGCACGAAAATTGACCTGGTGTTCGAGCTTACTAAACTTGGTAAATACTGAGTCAGCACCCCACGGTAAAAAGTGAAATTTCCCGGTCGCCGGGTTGAGATAAATGAAGAAGTTGTTGCTGTTGCCAGAATATCCATCCCAAAAACCGAGTAATCCTTCCACCGCCCAAAAGGTGTAAAACGAATCGAGGGCAACCAACTCACCGATAGCCTCCTCTACATTTTCGTCATCCCTTTCGAGTACCTTGATGAACTGTTTAATCTTCTCCCGGCCTGGCTCGTCCTTACCTCTCTTTCTATCAAAGCTTCCTTCCCAACCGGGGTAAAAATCGACGTAGGGGCCTTCGTACAATGTGCCTTTGTGTGTGCCGAACGCACGTTTGAGCAATGGCTTGCGAATTGTTTCTACATGCGAATAGACACCGAGACTGGTGCCATTGACCGACACCTTGGCATAAGCACACCGAGGAGCCGGTGAGCCAGCAGCATTAAACAAGGCATAGCCCATGAATTGGCTCACCAAACTTACGTCCTGTTGGTTGTTGTTAAGCGTCAAATTGGTCAATCCGTCTATTTCGCCCTTTTTGTCAACGTGATTCAGTTTGATTTTGAGTGACGGGCGGGTGGTGTTTAGCGAGCCGAGGAACCCTTTTTTGCGAAGTCCAACCTTGGGGAATTCCACGCCGTCAATTGTCACGCTGGCATCGACATAGGTGTAGGGCCCCTCGATTGGCTTAACTTTTCGGCTCTCGTTCAGTACCGACACAAAATCACGCGACTGATGGCGAATGGTATCCCAGTTCTTGTCACTAATTGTTATCTGAACGTCCAGCACCCGGTCGGTCGGGAAGATATCGTCCAGTGTAAGCTCTTTTGCCGCCAGAGTGCTTACGGCAATCAAAAAGCACAGTGCTGTTCCTAATCCTTTATTCAATATCATTTGACTTAATTTCCTCGTACTGTGGTTGAAACCACAGCCTACAATGAATGTCCAAACAAAATGTTTTCTCATTATAAATATCTCCGTTTTTATTAGTTTTCTCGGTTTAAGTTGAGCCGTAAGCAAGTTCCAAAAAATATCTTAATATTCAGGAGTAGCAGACTTGCAGTCTGCGTCACGCTATCACGCAGGCTATAAGCCATGCTACTCCAATAACTTAATTGGAACTTACTTATGAGTGTAAAATAGTATTACTCCTAAAACATCCTATCAAGCCGTAGTATCATGTCAGACTTGCGCTCTTCCCCAAGCGGTCGAGCGAAATACAAAATTATTGTTCGGGCTTCATCTCCGATTTTGATACCAAGCCCGGCGGAACTGTGGAAATCATCGAAACCTATTTCTTGTCCATCAAACCACGCGCAGCCAGAATCCCAGAATACCGATGCCCAAAAATGCGGAGAGAGTTTCAAGGAATATTCAACATTTGCCAAAAGCATGTTATCGCCAACAAACTCCTTGAAGTCGTAGCCTCGTAAAGTTCCAATTCCGCCGATATAAAACTGTTTCTGGATAGGCAATCCTTTTGTGGATATTCCGCCTTGCACTCGGAAATCAAACGCATGAGACGTTGCAATACGGTTGTATCGGGCGAGCTTAAAATGATAAAGCAGATAATCGAAATCTCCGCCAAGAATGTTTCCGGCAAATTCCAGAGACAACTCGCCAAGCCATCCATTTTTCGTAGTTAGGCACGGCACGGGGTAAAGTGTAAAATCGCTCTGTTTCTTATGCTTCTTGACATCACGGCTGTCGAACAGACACGAAAATGTAATGCTTCTTAGTGTGCCGTCATCTATCTCACGATTGAGAGATTTAGACTTTTTCGGGGAGAACAAGCACCAATCGGTCATCTTGGAGAGCGACGAATATTCGTCTTTATTGTATTGAACTTGCATCTTTGTTGATGGAGTCAACTTTCGAGACAGCCACGAGCGGTATCCATCCCGAAGAAAATAATCACTGAAAGCATCACCAAACAAAAATGTCGATAGAAAATCTTCGGTTTCTGAAAGCAAGCCAGCGTCATTGGTATCAGTAATTTTATGCAGTTCAAATCCGACCGCGATTTTATGTTCACCGAGCCAGTTCTTTTCTGCACCAAGCCGATAATTCCAGATGTCATTAGTAAATCCGTATTCAAGGCTGCCGTAAACTCTCCCGCCGACTTTAGCCGTAGAAACCTGAGTTGCCCCTCCGAGAACCAATCCTTGAACACGATTAAAATCTAATCTCGGTCGTATTCCAGAGACAACTTGCAAAGCCATCCATATAGCATAGGTGCCTGCTCCAAAGAGCAATGGCTCGTTTGGGGATTTTTTCCATTCAGGCATTCCGTTTGCAATTTCGTTAATGATATCGTCGCGATGTTGACGAATGAATTCCCGTTTTTCTTCCAGCGAGCCAGCAAACGTAGCTTTTACCTCAACATCTTCTTCCTTCATCTCAACTTCATCAATAATGGATATCTGGGCTTGGACTAAGTGCGGTTTGACCATTTTCTCAATTCGCTCGGTTTCGGCTAACAATTCCGCCTCGTTCCAGTGCTTCTCAATAATATCCATCATCGTCTTGGCGTAACGCTCCCGACCGGATTTCTGTTGATAAAGTTTGTAGGCAATCAAGCCTTGAATTTTGGCAGAGATAGGCGCGCCAGGCGCGGAGGACCCGCTCCGCTTGGTAAATAGAGTGTCCGCCCCCCACGGTATAAAGTGAAATTTGTCGCCCCTTCCTTCGGAAGCCCCGACTTTCCCACCCAAAGATTTGTCGGTAGCCGGCTTGAGATAAATGAAGAAGTTATTGTGGTTATCAGAATACCCATCCGCAAAACCGAGCAATCCCTCCACCGCCCAAAAGGTGTAAAAGGAATCAAGGTCAACCAACTCACCGATGGCCTCCTCGATATTGTCGTCATCACTTTCGAGTACCTTGATGAGCTGTTTAATCTTCTCCCGGCCTGGCTCGTCCTTGCCTCTTTTTCTATCAAAGCTTCCTTCCCAACCGGGGTAAAAATCGACATAGGTGCCTTCGTACAATGTGCCTTTGTGTGTGTCGAATGCGCGTTTGAGCAATGGCTTACGCATTGTTTCCACGTGCGAATAGATGCCGAGGTTGACGCCATTGACCGACACCTTGGCATAAGCACATCGAGGCGCCGGCGAGCCGGCGGCATTAAACAGGGCATAGCCCATGAATTGGCTCACCAAGCTCCCGTCCTGTTGGTTGTTATTAAGCGTCAAGTTGGTCAGCCCGTCAATTCCAGCCTCTTTGTCGATGTAATTCAGTTTGATTTTGAGTGACGGTCGAGTGGTGCTTAACGAGCCGAGGAACCCTTTTTTGCGAAGTCCCACCTCGGGAAATTCCACGCCATCAATTGTCACGCTGGCATCAACGTAGGTGTAGGGACTATCGGGTGGCTTAACTTTTCGGCTCTTGTGCAGTGCCGAGAAAAAATCACGCCCCTGATGGCGAATGGTATCCCAATCCTCATCAGCGACGGTGATTTGCACGTCCAGCACCCGGTCAGACGGGAATATATCGTCCAGCGTAAGTTCCTTTGCCGCCAGAGTGTTTACGGCAACCCAAAAGCAAAGTGCTGTTCCTAATCCTTTATTCAATACCGTTTGACTTACTTTCCTCAAAAAAAAACTCCTTTTTTATCCAATTCCCGATCAAATCCCTGGATTGACAGAATGTTTTTCTCAGCATAACGAAAAAAGTTCAGTTGCGGCGGGGGTTCGTCGAAGACCGTTCGACCAACCAAAACCCGCCATTAACCAGCAAACGTTCAAAAAACCACAGCTTAAGCCGCCAACTGCAACGGCTTGTTAGAATTTGTATTTTAGGAATGATGCATATATGTGGTTTTCATCAATTCCGCTGTCATCAATAGCCGAAGACAAGGTTTTCCCAAGCCCTGTTATCAAGACAGCATCTGCCCCTTTACGGCGGGCTTCCTCAATCAATGTTTTTTGAATCTTATCATTGGAAGCAAGTGTACCCAAACCAGTTGCATGTCCCATAACTGTATATTCCTTCTTTATGTCTTCCTTAGAGTAATACACGTCAACATCAGTTGTTGGATCAAATGATTCTCCAACATAATTTACACTTGTACACCCAATAGCCAAAAGTGTTACAAGTATAAATGCACTACTCAATTTAAAACTTTGAGTAAGCCCTTTTCGTATAAACATCTCATTTTCCTCCTCAATATCTAATTTATTAACCCAAAAGGCAAATGTTATGCCAATATCCATTTCTATCCCGCAAGTGTACAATATTTCACCAGAAATTGTCAATGAAATAGTAAATCTTGATTTGACTGAACTGATAATGCTATTCTTTTGCCGTCTATTTTTGCGCAAATTATGCAATAGAACAGGGATTTTAGATTTTATAGGACTGGCAAAAAGTATCTCGGATATGTCTATGAAGGTTTGGGCAATCATTGGAGAAAAAGCCATTTCAAGTATATCAATTACTTTTTACATCAACATTAGAAATGTCATTCTTGAGTGAAGCGAAAGAACAATGTTGTCTTTTGACACGGCATCTATCGTGTATTGACACACCACATGCGGCTACCGGGTATCGTTTTTCGTGTATCATAAATCTGGCGATTTTTCTTGACACAATGTTGAAGATGAATCTATTCTCAACCTTTTGGACGAACTCCGATTATTCCACAAAAAAATACGAAACTTTTCCTCCGATTTGCGTCATAAGTAGTGTAAAAGGGGGAATCGCATGAATACGGATATTGTTTTGCTCCGAAAAGCGCAGGCTGGAAATAAGGAAGCGTTTGGAGAGTTGGTTTTGCGGTACCAGAAGCAGATTTACCGACTTGCCTACAAGATTCTAAGCAATACCTCCGACGCAGCCGACATCGCTCAGGAGTCCTTTCTTAAAGCATATAGGAACCTCCAGAACCTCAAAAATCCGAATAAATTCGCTCAATGGCTGATGAGGATTGCAACGAATGAGTGTTACAGTTGGATTCGCAGGCGGCAGGATAAGTTAATGAAAGTCGAAGAGGAATTGTTGTGTAAAAGTGCTTTGCGCCATCCTCCTGCACCCGATGAGGTTTTAATCAAACGGGAACTCTACCAGCGAATAATGGCAGCGATTGCGGCATTGCCTGAGTTAGAACAGAAAGTCATCCAGATGTATTATTTGGAGGGGCATAGCTACAAGGAAATTCAAGAAGAATTGAGTATCACCAAAGGTACTTTGGGAAGGAGACTTCATCAAGCCAGAGCGAAATTACGGCAGAAGTTGCAGGCAGCCTGCCAGGGCTTCGTTGCCTTTTTAAGCGACGGTTTCAATCGCATAGGGACGAGCTTTGTGGCGAAACAGGCAGGGACAAGTTCAGTTATCGCCTTCTCCACAGCGAAATATCTTGTCATCTCCCTGCTGGTTCACCTGACGTTGTTCACAACTGCGCCCCTGCTTGATGGGATTTCAGGATATTTTCAAAACGGCGGGACACACTCAGAGAAAGCTCCTGTTGCAGTTGCTTTGCTCTCTTCCATGAAATCTTCAGACAACCACACAGGCTTGCACCTACGCTACGGGAATGCGCCCGATTCGCTTTCCTCGCCATCTTCTCCACCTGTGGCGAAGATGAAGCATCCGCTCCAACGCACAATCACAAAATCGCCATCAACTCAGGAAGCGCGCAATAGATTTAACTTGCCGATTCCCGCACTGGTGAAGGTTTTCGGGACAGATGACAAACCGAAAATACAAAATGCGTCATCGCCAGAACCGTTGCTATCTTCGAGTTCAAACGACTTAGCATCACCGCCCGGTGAAAATGCTATTCCAGTTATTCCTGATTACGCATCTATCCAATCTGCCCCGTCAGGAACGAAAAGAACCCGGTTTGCGCAGGGCTTTTTGGGTCAAACTGATTCGCCAGTTTCTTTTGATGTTGATGCTCAGACAACAATCTCGTCGAATAATGCTACGACTGCTGGAATCGCATTTGCCGAAGAGCCTCCTCTTATATTAAAGGGACACAGAAAACAAGCGACTAAAATCGCATTCAGCCCCGATGGAAGACTGCTGGCATCGACATCGGGAGATAGGATTCTGCGCTTATGGGACGTTGCAACAGGCGAAGTCAACATTATTCCACGGCATATCTATAGCTTTGACTTCAGTCCTGATGGAAGGTGGCTGGCAACCAATTCTCCCTGGGAAGAGCAAATTTTGCTGTGGGATATTTCCGAACAGAGAACCATCGAAATACCTGCTTTCAAGCGCATAAGTGATTTGTGTTTTAGTCCGGATGGCATGCTTTTAGCAGCGGTGTCGGATATAAAAGTTTTCTTTTGGGATATGACGAGTCAAAAGGAAATTATTCCATTTGAGATGATGAGGCATGGTTTTAGTAGAAGTTATTCTGCGATCGCTTTTAGCCCGGATGGCAAATTCTTTGTGGGAGGAACTGGACTTGGCTGGATAGAATTATGGAATCTGGCGGAAAAAAGACCAATGATGATGCCCTCCGGATATTTTGGTGGGTCATCCGGCATGAATCGTAATAATGCCATTCAGTTCAGTCAGGATGGACGATTATTGGCGGCTTCTGATGGTTGGAAAAATTTGGCGTTGTGGGATGTGAGTAGTATGCGGATGAAATTCGCTGTCAACGATTTCATCGGGAGAGGAGTAGCTTTCAGTCCTGATAGCTCTTTTTTAGCTTCAGGCGTTGAACTGCGGGATATATCCACAGGGCAAATAGTACAAACGTTTGGAGGTTTGCCGCCAGTTGCATTCAGTCCTGATGGAAAATGGCTCGCCACCCAATCTGAAAATAATAACATCCTTCTTTGGAGGATTGACCGCTTGGAGCAGGCAGGACTTCATAAAAATGTAGCGCCCGGCAAAATCGTATTCATCTCTGACCGAGATGCTGGCAAAAAAATTAAGAATGCTATCTATATCATGGACGCCGACGGTTCAGGACAGGTTAAACTGGCGTATCCGCCGAAAAAAAGAAAAAGCGTTGGCGGAGTATCTGTTTCACCGGATGGAAAGAAGATTGCATTCCACGCGATAGATGCTTCTAAAAAGGTGGACATCTGGGTGATGGATGTGGACGGAGAAAACCAAAGGAGGCTTACGTCCGGTCACAATGCTTCTAATCCAACTTGGTCGCCCGATGGGAGTAGGATAGCCTTTGAATCTGGCATTCCTCCGCGAACGGACATTTATGTTATGAACGCGGACGGGACGAATGCTGTCAACCTGACGAACAACGGCGCAGACAATCAGGAACCGTCTTGGTCGCCTGATGGGAAGAAAATCATCTTCTCCGCGAAGAAGAAAAGAACGAGAATTCGCAATCTGCGCAATCTCTACGTCATTCACCTTGAAAATAAGCAAATCTTCAGGTTGACGAAGAATACCAAAACAGGACAACAAAGCAGACAAGCCAGTTGGTCGCCTGATGGAAGATATATCGCTTACATACACAACAGTGTACTTTTTGTCATGGATGCAAGTGGAAAAAATCCGAGAAAACTTATAGGTAACGCACTCCATCCGACTTGGTCGCCTGAAGGAACGAAGATAGCGTTTGTATCCAAAAATGAAATCTATGCGATTGATGTGGGCGGGAGGATTTTGACGAAACTTACACACAATAAGGAAAGAGATAGTAAACCATCCTGGCTTATTCCATGAAGGGTTAAAGGAAGCAGAGGTGCAAACTAACAGTTTGCAAGCTATGGAACACCGAAATAATTCAATATCGCCCATAAGTCCTCGTTAATGAGTCTCCGCAGGCGGTCAACAGTTGGGTAAATGAAGTCATATCGCGCTCCCCGGCTATTATTTTGAAGCCTATTGTAGTTATGCCAGATGGGACGGAAACGTCGCTGAATTTCGTTGTCTCTTTGCACATGATTAGTGCTATGGGCACCGTATCGGGCTAGACGCGCTTCGACAAGATGGACAGCGGTATAAAAAGCTACGGTAACCGCCCAATCTGGATAAGCTGTAGTTGGATAAGGGATGTCGCCAGAATAAAATGAATTGAGAATATCTATGTTGTGACGGGCTTGTGTCAGATGTTCAGCTTCCGTTGACATGCTGTATTCTCCTTTCAGCCTTTACGATATACTTCGGAGAAGTCCGGCGACAAAAAATTTTCTACCGGCCGGTCTCCCTTCGGAATGAGGTAGAAGTCGAAGAGTAAGCCATCAAAATTATCTATCAATCGCTCTTCTGCCTCAAAGATATCTGCCTCGCCGTCATAATCATCTTTAGTTAGAAATATCCGCAACTCAATTATTTTACCGTACACGGAGACGAACGCGGAATGCACCTGTTCGATTCTATTCAAGTCGGAAACAAATTGACTCAAAGCCGCACGGACAGCAGGTAACAGGCTTTGTTCTTTCTGCAACTCCACAATTACTTTTTCTATGGCATGTTCTGTTTGCGTTTCCATGTGGTGTTTCTCCTCTCATTATTTCTTTATCGGTTAAAAAATAACATCGTGTGGCTAATTTGTCAAGGTAAAAAAACGCGAATGTTTAGCTAAAACAACCATAAAAACTACATTCTATTTGCAACGCTCTCAAATAAGGAGAAGGGGGTAAATTATGATGTTGAAAGGACAACTTTTAATCCTATTTATCGTACTGATTATCACCTCCCATGTGGGAATTGCGCAAACGGATAGTGAGCTTGATGATTCATTCGATGTACTTGCGGGCAATGAGGTACGCGATGTCGAGATGGACGACGATTATGTCTGGATTGCGACTGACCAGGGCGTGAATTGTTATGACCGAAAGAGGAAGGAATGGAGAGTATTCACGACGGCGGACGGGCTTATCAGCAATTTGGTCAACTGCATTGATGTGGAACGAAAGGAGGGCATATTCGGACAGAAATCGGGACGGTATGTTTGGTTTGGCACGGATTCGGGCATTTGCGTATACGATAAAAAAAGCGGAGTCTGGGAGAGATATTCGCAAGAAGATGGTTTGGTCAATAATAGCGTCAAGGCTATCTCGGCTTACGGCAGGGAGGTTTGGATAATCACAGCGTCAGGCGTCAGCGTCTATGACAAAAAGAAAGATAGGTGGCAAAGCTATCAAGCGCTCAAAGGCGTGCCAGGCACGGATATGACTTGTGTTTATCATAACAGACAGGCTGCTTGGATAGGTACGACGAGGGGGCTTGTCCGGTACCATAAGGAGCTAAAAGAGTGGGAATATTTTACGAACCGGGGAAGTCAGTGGTTCGGCCCGGGTGGCGGTATGCGCACTACCCAAGCCGCTCCACAACATGCCCAATCGCCGCTTCCCGATGATTATGTTAATGCGATTGATGGTGGTTACGATTGCGTCTACATCGCCACAAAGGTAGGATTGGCTGTATACGGTATTCCGTCTCGATTCGATGAAGATTTTGAGCGCAAAGGATTTTCAAGAATGACACGTACCGAACGGAGACGAAGGGACATGGAATTTCAAGATACCCGGCGCGGTTTGGGCGCAGTGCGTCGAATGGAACAACGAACGCGCGAAGATGTTTGGAGCGCGTTGGGCTGGAAGTTTTTTCAATTATCGAAAATTAAGCCGAAAGACAGAGCCAAACTTTCCGACAACTATCTGGATATTGATATACATCGCGGAGAAATATGGATAGCAACTGACCAGGGCGTGATTCGCTATATCCCGCCGAAAAAATCAGCGACCGGAGATTTTACATGGGGAGGAGCATACGAATTCTTTAACAGAGAAAGTGGATTCCCTTTCAACGAGGCGACGAAGATAGCAGCAATTGGCGGGCAAGTATGGGCAGGCACTCCGCGAGGACTTGCGGTGCGAAAGCTGGAAGGCAAAGGTTGGCGCACAGTCAGCATCGAAAGAGTGTTGCCGTCCAACTACGTCACAGCGGTTGGCGCAGATAGACAGTGGGCCTGGTGCGGCACACCCGGAGCAGTCAGCCGGTTTGATTTGCAAAAGGAACGCTGGAAAACCTTCACCCGCGACGACGGCTTGCCTGGCAGTCAGATAAACAGCATCGCAGTAGTCGGAAACTACGTCTGGTTCGGCACAGACGAAGGCATATCGCGTTTGGACAAAAGTACGGGCAAATTTCGTAATTTCGACGCGCAAAAAACACCCCTTCCGTCAAATGAAGTTACGTCTGTCTTGGTCGATGGCGCTATGGTTTGGGTTGGAACGACCAAAGGGATGGGACGCTACGACAAACTGACGGGCGAGTGGAAAACCTATTTGACCGAAGATGGACTCGCAGATGAAAGGGTAAATACCATCGCTGCTGAACCGAAATTTATCTGGGTAGGGACGCGCAAGGGGCTTTCACTTTACGATAAAACGACTGGTAAATGGCAAACAATCAGCGATATGGAGCGCGAGAATCAACAAAGTGTAATTTTGTCAATTGACATCAATGACAGATATGTCGCCGTAGGAACGAAGCCCGGCGGCGTCAGCGTCATGGGCAGGAAAACGCGGGAATGGCTTACCCTTGCGATTGAAGATGGTTTGCCCTCAAACGAAGTCAAAACTGTTACGTTGGACGGCGATGATATCTGGATTGGCGGGCGCGGCAACATCGCACGATACAACCTGCGCACAAAACAGATTCGCATTTTTAGCGATGCAGATGCCGAAGGTATCTCCACCGCTGAAGTCTTTGCA
>CAZRLY010000188.1:0-12318 GCA_964601015.1 uncultured bacterium | reverse complement strand
TAAATATCAAGAAAAAAATATTGCGCCAATTCATCCCCACGCATGAATGCGGGGGGCTTTCTTGGCGCACTTAACTTGTAAGTCAAGAGCGTCAGAAAGTAATTAACGGGCGGGGTTGTAATGAGCCTCATTACAATTTCCCGCATTTGGTCTGAAATATCGGCAAGCCCCGTTAGAGGGAAACTTCTTGGAGCGAACTCAGTCCTTTGAATTAACACCGAGAAATCCAAGAACGTCAAGCCTATCGCCCTTTTTTCCTCTTTATTGAGTCGTAGCAGGATGTGGTCATTTAACTCAACCCCAGTCCCCATCTCACCAGGAGAAAATGAAACATAAAGAGTGTCTCCCTCTTCATCATAGTTATAGGCAATTTGCTTTTCCATTATGATTCACCTTACTAAGGCACATCCTTCACACACCGAAATCCAAGAGTATTGCCCCAGATGTCTGGGTAGCAATAGTAACGATTGGCACATCTCTGGATGTATTCACGGTTGCGCCACGAACCACCGCGGACGACACGTAATTTCCCCTTATTTGGTCCTTTTGGATTATTTTGGGGGCTGTGGCTATAATAATCTTCATCGTACCAATCAGCCACCCACTCCCAGACGTTTCCAGCCATATCGTAGACACCACAAAGACTGACTCCAGTGGGGTAAGTATTTGCGGGCGCAATGGTGTTGTCGTAGCCATCATTTCCGTCCCAACGATTTGAATGCCCCTCTTTGCCGTTGATAGAAATATGGAAATCGTCTCCCCATGGCCAGGTTCTGCCGTCTATCCCTCTGGCGGCTCTCTCCCATTCGGCTTCCGTCGGCAAACGTTTTGACGCCCATTCACAGTATGTCTGCGCATCAAACCACGAAACGCCCACTACAGGATAATTGGGCTTCGTCTTCGCCACTTCCGGCCAATCGCCTATTGAATAGGCGTTGCCATAGCTGGCTGGCGTGTGTTTGCTTTTTGCGCCTCCGTCGGCAAGCCAAAACTGGTGATATTGTGCATTTGTTACTTCATACTTGTCGATATAGTAGGCTGGCAAATACACAGTATGTTGCGGGTGTTCGTCCTTATCCCATTCGCTTTCCTTACTGCCCATCAGGAATTCTCCAGCGGGGATGAGTACCATCCCTGCTGTTGTGTCAGTCGGGCGTATATTTTCCGAACGTTGCGCTTCTAATTCCGTAGGTCGAGATTCCCGTAGGGGCGAAGCGAGCTTTTCAGATCTCGACTGAGCCCTACCTACATCGCCGCCGTTTCTCCAGATTACCAGTTTCTGCGGCAGGGGATAATCATTTTGTTTAGTATTCTGCTTCTTTGGCTTCTTTGTTTTTTGTGTAGGGGAAGTTAAGCTCAGGCAGGACGAGATACTCAACAGGACAAAAACCGAAATGACTGTCAACACTTTCATCTGACATCACCCCCAAAAAAGAATCTCGCATACGATTACTTAATCACCCAATTACCTAATAGTTGGGTTGGCCAGAGACAAGGAAATTACCGTATCAAATTGCTTCTGACCAACCCAACCTACTAATAAGGTGGTTGGATGACCTGATAAATAGTACATTCTTAGGCATGGTTTGTCAAGGGAAAAGTGACTGGCAGAAAAAGCCGGGCTTTCAGGCAACCACACGGGGTTGTACCTACGTTGCGGGGATGTTGACTTAAAAATGTAGACTCTGGATTTTTTTCTTGACATTAAGATGAAAGAGTGATAAAATGAATACATAAGGAACCAGGTGTTCTCCCAAAAATCTGTTTTCTCAAAAATCAAATTATGTCAAGGTTCCCATTGCAGATGATATGCAGTTAAGAGAAACCTTTACAGCTACATTTTGGGTAAAAAGGGACGCTTCTCAAGTCGCAGGCTGGAACTACATGGTTGCCGCAGGCGAACTCAAATGGGCTGTGATTTACAATACCGACCAAAAGGGTTATATTTATACCAGGGCGGGAGGAACTTGGGAGCGACTATTGTTTGGTCTTGCAATCTTCAATTTCGTTGGCTCCCCCCCCCCCAACATAAAGATGACAACACTACGAAGAATATTCCCATTATATCTCCTTTTAGCGTTGCTGATAACCGGCTGTACGCTATTAAAAAGTCAGACGAAAAAACCGATAGTCGGTAGTGAACGTTCTCTGCCCCGTTCAGTCGTATCTCAAAAACACGTCAAAGCGGGGGATGTCGCCTATAAAAACAATAACATCTCGAAAGCCATTGAAGAATATAAAGCCGCGTTGGATACCGCAAAAGACGACAGCGCAGTCCTATTCAAGTTGGCAAAAGCGTATACTCGAAAGAAAGAATACGCGCTTGCTATTGCTTCATTCCAGGATGGCTTGAAAATTGACCCTAAAAATATCGGCGCACATAATTATTTAGGTTATGCCTACGAGCAGTCGAAGCAATATCAGCAGGCGGCGACGGAATACGAAACTGTTCTGGAATTCGAGCAGGAAAATCTGTATGCCTTGAGCCATTTAGGTTTAGCGTACAGACAAATGAAAAAACTGGATAAAGCTGAAGTAATCCTCCGCACGGCTCTGGAACTTGACCCAAAATGCGAGCGGCCGGATAGCAAGAATGTTCACAACTATCTGGGGTTAGTTTATGAGGGCAGAGGTGACATCGGGGCGGCTATAGCGGAATATCGCGAGTCAATAAGGCTTTTTCCAAAGGAGTTGTGGGCAAGGAAACATTTAGCCGGTTTGCTTGAGGAAAAGGGACAATATTATGAAGCGTTGCTGGAACACTTTGAGATATTGAAAATTGACCCGAAAAATGCACATGCTACCTCAAGGATAAACGCCCTCGAACCGTTTACTTCAGCGAACGCAGTTGCTCATGTCGAACCTGTCAACATCATCGAAGATGACATTGAAAAGCTGATAAAGAACGCCCCTGAAAGAAGCAAATACCCCGACGCTGACTCCCTTATCCTGCTCAATAAGTTCAGTCACGATGTGCTGTCTGACGGCAGGGCGCGTTTAACCATACACTGTTTGATAAAAATCTTCACAGAGAGGGGAATTCAAGATAACGGCGAGGTTGCCATCCCGTTCAATGTGCGCGCGCAAAACATCGAAATCAACATCGCTAAGGCGATACTGCCCGACGGCTCTGAAATTAACGCGCCCGAAGACGCGTTCAATGACGTCACACCACCCGGGCTGCTAACTCATAAACTATTTTCGGATACTATGTGGAAGGTGGTATCCATGCCAGCGCTTCAGAAGGGCGCAATTATTGAGTATCAAGCCACTGTCGAGGATGCCAAACTACAGGGTGCTGAAAGCAAAGGATGGTTTTGGGGGGGCATGTCCTTCCAAACGACGTCCCCGATTTTGATGTCGAAGTATCTTCTTCGCATGCCAAAAGACTTAAAATTCAAATGGAAAACCTATAACTGCAACCTTGAACCCGTTATATTGGATAAGGGAGAGACTACAATATATTCCTGGACTTATGGTGAAACGAAGGCTATACAACCTGAAATCGGAATGGCTTCGCTGGAGGATATTATCCCAAAATTGAGCTATTCTTCTGTAACATCCTGGGATGAAGTAGCGGAATGGTATAACGATTTAGCAAAAGATAGATACGAGGCAGACGATGAAATAAAAGCACTCGCTGAAAAACTGACAGCGAACCTGACAGAGAGAGAAAATAAAATCAAAGCCATCTACCATTTTGTTGCGTCGCGGATAAGGTATGTGGGCATCGAATACGGCGTAGGGGCATATCAGCCAAAAGACGCGAAGGATGTGCTAAAATATCGCTACGGAGATTGCAAGGACAAGACGACTTTGATGATGTCGATGCTTAGGTGTTTGGGAATAGAGGCCTTTCCTGTGATGATAAATGTTTTTCCGCACGAAAAAATAGATTTGGATTTGCCGTCGCCCGGACAGTTCAACCACGTCATCGGTGTCTGCGAAAGGCGAAAGGAAAGTCAACCCGCAGCCCAAGGTTTCGATACGCTTCGCACTCAACCCAAGGATTCTATCTTGGCGAATGCGCCCAACCCCGACTACATCTGGCTTGACACGACAGCAGAAACGTGCAATTTTGGCTACCTGCCCGTTAGCGACCAAGGTAAAACGGTTTTTGTCATTACCGATAAAGGCGGCAAATTTACCAAAACACCAACCTACCCGCCAAACAGCAACAAAGTCAGCATCGAAAGTTTTATCTCCGTAAACGCCGATGGTTCAGTATTCGGTAAAGAGCGCATGCTCACAAGCGGGGAATACAACATGACATACCGAAGGCTATACAAATCGCTTAACCCTCGCGAAACCAAAAATTTCTTCGCTACAGCACTCAACCATCAGTATCCGGGCGTAAAGATAGAAAACATCAGTATTTCTGACCTTTTTGATATGGACACGCCCGTCGAAACCACCATTGAGTTTTTATCTCCTGACTACTGTTTATCGTTAAACGATAGATTACTGTTTGCCATGCCGGACGACAATTTAGCAAGCTATGCGAGCCTCGTCGGGCCGGCTGAACGCAAATTTGACCTTTTTCTCGGCTTTCCGATGCAGTTCTCCAAGAAAACATCCATCTCAACTCCCGATGGTTATAAAACGTCCACGCTTCCCCCAGACATCAACCTTGAACACGATTTTGGCAGTTTCAAGCGTAGCTACAAAAAACTAAATGACAATACCATCAAATACGAAATGTGCCTTACACTGACACAATCAATCGTATCCGCAAAACAGTATCAGGAGTTGAAGGAATTTCTTGAAACCATAGCGCGGGAGGATAAAACTCAAATTGTTTTGGAAAAAGCGGGCGGTTCACCGAAAAGTCTCTAAGAGCATGCGTGAGAAGTCCGATGAAGGCAAAGAAACCGAGTTTTTTCGAATGACAAAATACCTTTGTTACGTTGAAAATCTTGCTATCGCCCGCTTTTTTGTTGTCGGAAATAAAAACTCGGTTTATCGTTTCCTGGTTTTTGCCCACTTTTCACACAGCCTCTAAAGAAAATCACTGATGTTTCGGTACTAATGGTTCACTTTTTAATTCCGTGTAAGGTTTGACGGCAGGTGGACGGACAGAGAAAGTCCGCTACGTGGGGATTACCGGTCGTAGCGGAGGTTGCTGTGGACATCACAGGGAGGATTAATATGAACGAAAAACTTAAAGTTGGTTTATTAGGTTGTGGGCCGATAGCGCAGATTGCACATCTGCCCGCGTTGGTAAAGGCTGAAAATGTAGCATTCACTGCGATATGCGATGTTGCCGAAGATTTGATGAGGTTGATGGCGCAAAGATACGAGGTGAGCGACGTATATATACATCATCGCGAATTTCTGGAGAAGGCGGATATTGACGCTGTGTTACTGCCCGTTGCGCACGCGTTTCATGCGCCGCTCTCGATTGAGTGTATGCGGGCTGGAAAGCATGTGCTTGTGGAGAAGCCGATGGCTCTCACCGTGGAGGAATGCGAACAGATGCTCGCGGTCAGCGAGGAAACTGGCATGCAGTTGCAGATTGGCTGCATGAAGCGTTTTGACCCGGGGTTACAATTTGCGCAGGAGTTTGTCGAATCTGAGATGGGCGAAAGGCTGTCAGTCAGCGGATGGTACTGCGATACAGTCTTTCACGGGCATTATGTCCGAACTCTGGGGCTTCCTTTGCGCTCAAGCGGCGCGCAACGCCGTCCTGAGCAAGGCGGCACAGGCGACTTTCACCTTGATGCAATATTGGGACACGGTGTACACGCTATCGACGCCATCCGATTTTTCGGCGGCGACATCATCGCTGTCACGACAAAGGTAGCCCAAAAATCACAGGGAATCAACTCCACCAGCATTTTGGAATTTGCCGACGGCGCATGTGGTTCGTTCCAATTGATATGTTCCGTCAAAATGGATTGGTTCGAGGGTATCACAGTACACGGAGAAAACGGCAGCGTCGTAGCTCAAATCGGCTTCCCGTATTTCCGCACTCCGAGTGACGTGAAGGTATTCGACGCTAAACGCGGTGAGTACCGAACCCCCGCTGCACCTGATTCGGATCCGTATGAACGGCAGTTGGAGGCTTTTGCCGCCGCAATTTTGGATGCCCGCGATGTGTCACCCAGCGCGAAGGATGGATTGGCTGACCAAAAAGTATTGATGGCAATTCATGAATCGGCACAGACGGGGAAACGGGTGGTAATTAAGTGAGAGTTGGTAATAATTATCTGGCAATCCAGTCCAGTATCGGCAAGACAAAAACGTAATATTACTTTTTACTCTTTACTCATCAAATTTTTGGTTGCGATAAATGGGTCAATTTGCTATAATATACCTCAATTATCAAAAGCCTGAAATTTTAGTATAAGGAGACGGACGGAAATGCCAATGCTGTCCTTTCTCTTCTGCGTACTAAAGTTACGGGAAAAGAAGGGAGGCATAACGATGGTGCAAATTAGAATTCAGAAGGATGAGTCTCTTGACAAAGCCATTGCTAGATTTAGAAGGGCCTGTAGCAAGGAGGGGCTTGTGACAGAGTTGAAGAAACGCAGTTTCTACGAGAAACCGAGCGAAAAGCGTCGCCGACTTATGGTAAGGAAAAATCGCAAAGGTAGAGGGAGAGAGTAGGAATGCCGTGGTTTCGCTTGGCTTTTTGCTAAAATCGGAATGTGTGATGCTTTTCCGGCAAGGTACGCAAAATAAGAAAAAATGCTGCCTTCAGAACTTTTAAGATACCAAATACGTGACGATGATATTCTCGTCGTCTATGTAAATCCTGAGAGCCAGAAATATCTCCAAATCGCCCAAGACATAATTGACATCTACGTTGCGCACCGTAACAAAACTAAGGGCGAGTTAGCGCAAGCGTTGGAAACATACGAGGCATGCAACACAAACTATCATGTAACGCGCGGGTTTGCTAAATTATTGGGGGATAAGTCAACGTTTGAAATTACATCCGCTGTCGAACCTGATGTTTTACGCGAACGCATCTTTGAATTTTCGGGACAACACCATCCGATAGTAACTGAAGCAACTTTGACGCATCACGTCACCTTAAACGACGCGGTAGAAGAGATAGCGAAGGAAGTTGGTATTACCCCTGAAGAAGTCATCAGCGGAATGTACGCTGATTTAGACGAAAACCGTGTAATGACAGAACCTTTTGAGCCAACCTGCGAATGGTTGCTTGACCGATACAACGTCGCTCTCGCTCAAGCGATGCTCTACAAAGCAAGCGAACTGCGAATGCAAATCTATCGAAATATCCCCACCAAATACAAATTGGTGTTCAAGTTCATAAAATTCTTCCGATTGATGCACACAGTCGCAGGCAATCACCAGGATGGCTACTACATCGTACTCGATGGACCGGCTTCAATACTTCGGTTATCACAAAAATATGGCATTCAGATGGCGTTGTTCCTTCCTGCGCTTTTGCACTGTAACCATTGGTGGATGGAGGCTGATGTACTGATGAACAAAACGAAATATCGGTTTAAGCTGACGGATGAATTCAGCCTGAAATCTCACTATAGCGCCCCGGGCGAATTTGACAGCAAGCTCGAACGCAACTTCGCTGAAAAATTTGAAAGGGCGAATACGGAGTGGACGCTGGAGAGGGAGGTGGATATAATTGACCTGAAGGATACCGTGATGATTCCCGATTTTGCCTTCGTCCACCCAGACGGAAGACGCGCGTTGATGGAAATAGTAGGTTTCTGGACGCCCGATTATTTGAAGAAGAAAATCAATAAACTCCGCCGCGCTGAATTGGAAAACATGGTAATAGCCGTTTCTGAAAAATTGAATTGTTCCAAAGAAGATTTTGAAGATGTATGCGGCGAGGTTTTCTTTTTCAAAACGAGCATCAAGGTTGATGATGTGCTTGAATGCGTCGAAAGATGTGCAAATAACCAGCACATCAAAAACGGATGTTTGTAGTTTCATCTCATCATTTTTGTTGGCGTGGATAGAAGGAAGGATGGAAGATTGCCGGGCTACTCAGTTGTTCAATTGTCCCTTGTCCAAAAAACCAAATGCTTCCAAAAACTTTAACCGAATACAGCACCCTACTTTTATCATTCCTAATAAACAAAATCTTATATCGCAAACCGCCTGCCCCAGACGTTAAAAAAATACTCATCATCAAACTTGACCACATTGGCGATGTATTATTAGCTACGCCTGTGATAACAAATCTAAAATTATGTTATCCGCAAGCGCATATCGCCATGTTGGTGGGTTCCTGGTCAAAATCAATTATTGAGAGCAACCCGTATCTTGACGAGATTTTTTGTTATGACGCGCCCTTTTTCTGTCGCAATGGCAAGCCCGCGTCGTTTAAGGGCGCTGTAAAACTACTTATACGACTACGGAGAGAGCAATTTGACCTTTTGGTGGAACTTCGCGGGAATTTGTTGACTTTGATTTTGGCAGCGTCAAAAGGCGGCAAATGCCGTTTGGATAGGGCGACACAGCGAATCGAGAGCAAGCTATTCAATCTTACCCTCTCTGAACATGAGGTGGAAATCAATCTTGACGCACTCAGATACGCGAACACCCCCGTAAAATCTCACAGAACTCTTTTCTGTGTTCCGCAGGAATGCCAAATCTGGGCAAAAACTTTTCTCAAAGAAATTAGCATCTTAGAATCTAAACCCATCATAGCGATACATCCAACTTCCCCCGTCCTGATAAAACGTTGGCCGCTGGAAAGATTCGCAGAACTGGCTGATATTCTGATAAAAAAATTCGACGCTCAGATATTATTTTTAGGTTTAGCATCGGAAGGGGAGATAATTGCTGAAATCCAATCTCTGATGAAAGTTAAATCGTTCAATATCGCCGGACGGACAAATTTGCAACAGTTAGCGGGCGTTTTACAAAGCTGTCAATTGTACATCGGCAACGACAGCGGGCCAATGCACCTCGCCGCAACAGTGGGTATGCCGGTTATTGGGCTATTCGGTCCCAGCAGCCCGCAACGTTTCGGACCCCACGGCTCAAACTGCATCGCCATCCGCAAAACCGATTGTCCGCCATGTATGAAAGAAAGCTGTAAATTGGGCGGAGGGGGGTGCATTACGGAAATAACCGTCGAAGATGTGATTAGCTTTCTGCCCCGGTCATTTGACAATATAGCTCAAGCGACATCCTGTAAGGCATCATAACACTTGAGTGATGTCGTAATCAGTTCAATCATTTCTAAAAAAGTATTGCTATCTTTCGACATATTGTGAGCCAGTCCAATGAGGGATTCAGCGGTTTCAGGTGTATAACCCTGTTTTAAGATAAATCTCTTCGCTTTTCGTATGCATAGTTTGTCCCATTTCATTGTATTCACTTCCTTTGGCAAGCAGGAGATAATTCTCCTAAAAGAACTTGTTTTTTCGCTCTATACGCTAATTTTATCCATTTAGTTTCAGTTTATTACGGAAGGATGTTGGAAGATGGCAAAATACTCTTACAAACATGAACGCCCATCGGTGACAGTTGATGTGGTCATTTTCACGATAATAGACGAAGAACTAAAAGTTTTACTGATTCAGCGGAAAGCCGCCCCATTCAAGGACTCATGGGCTTTGCCGGGCGGATTTGTAAGCATGGATGAGTCTTTAGATGAGGCTGCATTGAGGGAATTGAAGGAAGAGACGAACATCTCGGATATTCATCTCGAACAGTTCTATACCTTTGGAGAACCCAAAAGAGACCTGAGGACGAGGGTAATAACAGTTGCGTATTTTGCTCTAATCAGTTCAGATAAAATACCTGAACCCAAAGCCGCAACGGACGCCGCAGATGTCAGTTGGTTTTCAATCCACCATCTACCCCCGTTGGCTTTCGACCACAGATTGATAATCGAATATGCGTTGGAACGCTTGCGAAAAAAGCTAAACTGCACCGCCATCTAAAAATGGCTCTCAGGCATAGCCACATAATTGTTTTATAATTTGTGGGTTTAGGGATGGGATATTATGGAGGCAAAAACTTTGAGAAATTTAGAAGAACGCAATTTGCGAGAAATTGAAAATCTTAGTCAGCGCGGGCAAACGTTGAGCATCATAGATTTGATACGCGACAATACGCTAAACACGGAGATGGCAGCGTTTCTGTTTTACGCGCTGTCTCACAAGATATCGTTTTTGACCGCGGCTAAACCGGGCAACGCCGGCAAAACTACGCTCATGGCGTGTATGCTTATGTTCCTGCCGCCTGATGTAAAAATTATTACGGTTGACAGGGAGATTATCTCCGACGCTCAAAGGTATGCCAATGACGATGCCGCCCACACCTGTTTTCTTTGTCACGAGATCGGTTCCGGTCCGTGGTACGGTTATTTGTGGGGTGCTGATGTTGGACGGTATTTCAACCTCATCGGTGAAAATCGCTCAATCGCTTCGTGCATTCATGCCGACACCCTCGACGAGATGCGCGAGATTCTCGTCTCTGATGAGTTAAGCGTCACAGAGGAAGATTTCAATAAACTGGATTTGGTATTGTTCATGTACCTTGATAGGCGGGGTTTGAAATACCGCAGACGCATATCCGCCCTTTGCGAAGCGACTGACTTATCGTCATCTGAAAGCCATCGCCCGCTGTATATCTGGAACCCACGCGATGATGCTTTTATCAAGCAAGGTTCGTCTCTGTTGCTACAGCGTTTGGCGAAAAAAACGGGCAAAACGGAGGAACAAATCGAACAGGAACTGAAAGACTGCGAAAGTGCTATTGAAGGTTTGATGTTGCAAAATATAACGGATTTCCGCTATGTGCGCGGAAGGATTGTGCGATTTTACGATACGGTTCAGTAGGTTGGGTTGAACGAGAGTGAAACCCAACAGTTTCGTTGGGTTTCGTGCCTCAACCCGACCTACCCACTCGGGTTCGATGCCCAAAAAAATTAAATATTTCCTTGACAGATCTAAGGATTTGTGATATAATCTTAATATTCAACGAGACATATATTCCGCTTTCTTAGCGGGGAGTATCGTTGAAAATACAAAAGAAAAAGGCAAAGCCTATTTCTTTTGGGATACCTGATGCCAAGGCCTTTGATGTTGTACCCGCCTGTAACATCGGCGAAAGAGTGACGGCGATAATGTGCGTGCAAGGGAGAGCAAAGGAGAGGTAATCGGGGCTAAGAACCTGCCACCTTTAGGTGTGCAGAGCTTCAGAATGGATTTCAACCGTATCTTCCGTGTTAAAAGCGTAACCTCCCGCTAACAAAATGGCGACGGGGACATTGCGTTCGACGCATTTTTTTATGATAAATTCGTCCCGTCGCCTTAGCCCGTCAATTGACAGAGACAAGCCCCCCAATCGGTCTTCCATAAATGGGTCAGCACCCGCCAGATAGATTACAATATCAGGCTCAAATTCATCCAATATCTTCGGTGTTACCCTTTCGATGTGCGCCATGTACGTTTCATCATCTGTGAAGTCGTCCAAACCGATGTCTTGGTCACTTTGCTGTTTTACAGGATAGTTTCGTTCTTGATGAATGGAGAACGTAAAGACATTCTGGTCATTTTGGAAGATGTACGCTGTGCCGTTCCCCTGGTGTACGTCGCAATCGATTACGGCGGCTTTCTGAATTGTTTTATCTTTTTGCAACCGTCGAATTGCAATGGCGATGTCGTTGGCATAACAAAAACCTTCCGCGTGGTCAGAAAAGGCGTGATGAAACCCGCCGCTGACATTCAACGCAACCCCTTCGTCCATAGCTTTCCGGGTTGCCAGAATCGTCCCACCTGTAGCCAGCAAATATGAATCCACTATCTCCTGCGTTATCGGCAATTCTGAACGCATGATGCTTGGCGTTCGTTTCAGTCCGAGCAAATCTTCGACGTATTTCTCAGTGTGGACGAGCAATAAATCATCTCTGGACGCTGGTTGCGGCTCAAGGACGTTTTTTTCAGTCATGATACCTTCACGGAGCAATTTTTCGTGAAGCATAAGATATTTTTCGATTGGAAAAACATGCAGCCCGATGTCTGCGTAGTATTTTTTGGAGAAGATAAATTTCATGATTATCCCCGCCTTACTTGTCAAAATTCGCATTGTAAATCTTCAATTGCAAGCCCAACACCGTATCAAAAAGCCTTGAACTCAAGTTCTCGGAACGAAGTGGAGAGGCTTCATCCGAGGCTAAAAGCGAAAGTCGTCTCAGGACGACTGATACCGTTTCTGAGTCCACTTGAGTGGACTTCAGCTTTGAGCCTGCGAATTGATTCGCAGGGCTTAAATTGATACGAATGGGCGGAAGTTCTGCCCCCCCCTTTAGACTCACTATGTCAATATACAAATTCATTTTAGTTCTGAGACACCAGACAC
>CAZRLY010000187.1:0-12373 GCA_964601015.1 uncultured bacterium | reverse complement strand
ACTGAGAAGAGTAATTCCTTGGAATACCTCTAAAACTTATGGAACACACCACTAAATCAAAGCATTTATCAGTTAGCAGATGAAAGCAAAAGAACTACTCACACAATTAGAAGAGCGAAGCGTAATAAGCTCAAAAGCCCCGGACATGAACTATGAGGTTTTGATGACAGCACTCAGCAAAGGCTGGCAGATTTCAAGAATAAAATTTGATAGCATTTCCGGCCCCATTCCGTGGGAACCTGGATTTGGCGTCATTTTAGTGTGGACTAATGACGCTGATACGATTGTTCCTGTTTCATATGGGCGCAAAATCTCGGATTTTTTGATGAAAAACTACGGTGATATTGAAATTGATGTGGCTGATGAAGTCATTTTTCAAATCGAAAACCCACCCGGCGCTGGTGCAAGAAGTAACTGGCAGTCCTCTGTGTAGATTCCAAATGATGTCTGCAAGGGAAATCTGAATAATAGTGAGGTACTGAATACTAATCACTCATTTATTACATTAAAGCCGAGGTGCTAAAAACATGCGTAAGGAACACGAAGAAATCATTAAGCGCATATCAAAAAGGGTGCGCATTAGCCGTTTTAACGATTTTGAACCAGACGAGGAGCATTCATGGAAAAATGCTGCTGGCATCTTCAAAACACCATTTAAATTCAGTGCAGAGAAGCTTTTGAGTGGAGAGGAGGATTTTATCATAGACGATGAGTGTAAAAAGCTTTGATGTTGAACCACCGAGTTTAGCCTATGGAGATGCATCTTTCTTTGTAGCTTTGTTAGAAGGAAATGAGCAGTTCCATGATAAATGCATGGATTTCTCCGCAAAGTTAGAGTCTGCGAAAAGCGTCGTTGTACTGTCTGCGCTTGGGCTAGATGAAATCTGGTATGCTCTTCTCAGAATACACGGTGCCGCAGACTATGGTCAAAAGGAATGGTTCAGAAAACTCAAAGATGATAAAAATGCTTTGGTAAACTACGTTCCTCTTCTGGAACAAGCTGTTTCTGCACTGGAAACACTACCCTATCTGCTATTCATCGACGTTACAGTAGAACAAACATCGGCAGGCATTGAATCAATTCGTACTTATGGTTTATTCCCGCGCGATGCCATTCATGTCAGCATTGCTCGCTCGTCAGGCATTTATAGCATCATTACGACGAATCGGGATTATGCCAAGCTAACGGACTTTAATGTGTATACTTGCAACCCAGCAGCTTTGGTGTCTTCGTAAAGGTGAATAAGAGTGGAAAAGGGAAGAAGAAAAATTTTGGGAATTCCTCTTGTCAAGCTTTATAAAGCCTGGGAAATGATAGATGAAGCAAGGGTGTTTCTCCACAGGAATGCTCCTGTAGATGAATTGGAGAAGTGGCTCAAAGAGGGAGGGTGGAAAAAGATTAGTGAAGCTGCTTGGATTCTCTATGAACTTATTCCAGAAGAGGCTTTTGATGAAAAATACAAAACAGGATATGATGAGAAAAATATTGTAAAATACTTCCGCATTACTAAAAACAAAGGGGAATTCGAAGCAGAAGTGTCGAAGTGGCTTGAGGAGAATCCACAATATTCCATAGAAGATATTATCTTAGATGATTATCATCTTGAAAAAACGGGTGAATACAGGGGGCTTGCCGTCCATGACTTGCCTTCAAGCAAACTGGCGGCGCTTTAAACCTGTGCTCAAGGTGCTTCACCCGCAGATGCTAAAAACATTCGCAAGGAACTTAAATCAAAATTCATTAGAGCGGTGTCTTGCTTGCGAAAGAACAGACCGGCGGAATGCTTTACTAAGGAGGTTGAAACAGGTTGAGAATGAAAAAAGCTAAACTATTAACTTTACTGGTTGTATTTACAACACTCACTATTTTACCTGCAATGGCAGGCGTAGACTGGAAAGCCCTTGATGTTGGAAACATATCCTGTGCTATTTGGAACACAGCAGTAGTAGGGTTTCCGCAAGACGTTACAAGAAATCCGTCTGGCTGGTGGCCGGCCGGAACTAACGATAGTTACATCTTTGAAGGAGGCATTTGGATTGGCGCGAAGAAGGGGGGCGAAGTCGGTGTATCTGCGTCTGATAGTCGTGGCTCAGAACTTTGGCCTACCAATGACGTGCCAGAAGTAATCTCGACAAAAACGGGCGCTACAACAACCAAAGGTACGCCTACAAGCCAATCCATCTATTTCCAATGTACCGACGAAAACACCGAGGTAAATGACAATCCGCTCGGTTTGAAAATCGAAGTCAACGGTTATCAGTGGAGTTATGCGCCGTTGTATGATTTTTTCATTTTGGAATACAAAGTCAAAAACGTTGGCGAGGATACTCTGACAGATATTTACATGGCTTTCAGGTATGACATAGATGTGTCCAGTAACGAGACCGGAACAGCCAACTATCCGTGGGATGACTTTGTAGCACTGGACGATACCCCCGACGGGAAAAATCCAGATGCCCATCCTCATCGTTATATCTCATACGGTTTTTCCGCCGCGTCTGCTCCGGGCTATGTAGGATTAAGGGTGCTGGCCGCGTATGTCGGGGCTGATTCTACAGCAAGCATTCCGTTTTGCGCCCATAGACGGATTACAATTGATACGGACGCATCGACTGATGCTGGAATGTATGCCCTGATGAGTACCCAAACAGTTGACCTATTGCCTGCCAATCCTGATGAGCAGCGATTTGTCCAATCCTACGGCCCCATTCCTTCACTCGCTTCGGAGGAGGAATTTAATATCATCATAGCAGTGGGCATAGGTGAGGGGTTGGAGGGTTTGCAAACGGTTATGGATGTGGCTCAAGAACTCTATGATGTTGATTACCAGGCACCTGCGCCACCACCGTCTCCCAAGTTATTTCTTTACCCTGGCGATGGAAAGGTAACTCTGCATTGGGATGGTACTGACGGCTGGAAGGACACAGAAGGGAACACAAAAGATGTTGAAGAATACGTTGACCCAAGGGACGAAAAAAAATCCTTCATGGGGTACAGGATATACCGAAAGGGCGTATCGTTTGACTCCGAGACGGGCGAACCTGTAGAAGATTGGAAACTGCTTGCTGATGTAAGTATGCAAACAGGGCTCACAAACTTTTTCACGGACACTGGGCTTACTAATGGCATTCGATATGTCTACGCTGTCACCTCGTATGATACAGGTAACCCCGAAACAGGTGTGGCCAGCATGGAAAGTAGCAAGACTGACACAGCCGCTCACGTATTTCCACGCTCCAATCCGGCTGGATACAAACAGCCCGCTCTTTTAGCACATACCAGCGGGGAGGGTAGCGTATCTATCGAACCTATGGTAGTGGACTGGTCAAAATTGACGGAGAATCGATACAAGGTGATTTGGCACAGTGCCGACGATGTAGGGGCGTGGGCGTTTATCACAGGCCCAGGACATCAGCCACCCAGATATGACGTAGTCGATGCCGCGGGGCGGAAGCTAATCGAAAATCAGCCATTTGAGTGGTATCGCCCGGGTGCGGCTGTCGAAGCCCTGTCATTTGCGTTCGACGGTATTGTGTTGAAGTTTACCGGTGTTGATGTTACTTATGGCGCTCCGACAGAAAACAAGATAGGCAAAGTAGATTTAACCGAGGGGACAGTAACCGATTGGGCTTACAATTTGGGGCCGGGTTCTCGATTCGAGCCAAATACGGGCCCTGAGCTTTGGTGGGCAACGTATTATCGCCCGCATACCTACACTTTCACCTTTACCGATGACACCCACGTCAAAGTAATGGATGAAACCACCGGTGAAGAGGTGCCCTTCAATGCCGAACGAGCCGATGGATATGCTATCCATTGGGATGTGGCACCACCGGAGCCAGATTGGCGAGACGAATACAGCCCGGATGTCTCGAAGGAAGAGGTGGAAGGGAAAACCGTCCATTATTTCCGCATATTCATCTGTGGCGCATACGTTTACATAATTGACCCAAATAGGGACATCAGCAAGGGCGACCAATTTACAGTGGAAATGTTAGGCGTGGAAGCACCGCGCGACGGCGATGAATATCTTCTTGACACCAAATCGCTATTTATCGCCAATGAAAATGCCGAAACGGATTTGGATAAGATTCGCGTCGTTCCAAACCCCTACTTTGTCACGAATAGAGCAGTAGAGTCTGAAGGAACGGACAAAATCTTTTTCACGCACCTACCCGCCAAATGTACAATTCGCATTTACACATTGGCTGGAGAACTTGTGCGTGAGATAGAACACAATGGCTCTGCTTCCCCCGCACCCGATGATAGATTTGTGAGAGGAAGCGCAGGCGGCGCAGAAGCATTTGACCTTTTGACATACAACCAACAAGCCCTCGCGAGCGGAATCTATATCTATCACATCGACGCAGGCGACATTGGACAAAAAATCGGAAAATTTGCAATCATCAGAGGACGATAAAAGGTAAGAAACCGAGTTTTTGGCAAAAACTCGGTTTCTAGTGCTTAACCAAAAAAGTTTTTAGAGTTCGTAGTGACGACTTCAGTCGCTTCTTTGGTAGGTTGACGACTGAAGTCGTTCATAAAGATTTAATTTGGTCAAGCACTAGTAATGATGGGAGATAGAAAGATGAAGAAGAACTACATTTTTATAAGCGTATTACTTGTGGCGTTTGCCTGTGCAATCAACGCCTACGCAATAACCAACGTCGGTACGGCAGGCGCACAATTCCTGAAAATTGGCCCAGGCGCACGCGCAGACAGCTTAGGTGGCGCGTTCAGCGCACTTGGAAACGATGTCACCGCCATCTATTGGAATCCAGCGGGTTTGGCACAACTCGAAACAACCGGCTTTTCCGTCACCCACACCAATTGGATAGCCGACACCTATTTTCATTTTCTCGCCATCGGCATACCGCTAAAGAAAGTTGGCTCAATCGGATGCAGCGTAACCAGTTTGACAATGGGAAGCATGGAAATAACCACGCTGGAACAACCCGAAGGAACAGGCATAAACTTCAACGCCGGCGATGCTGCTATATCATTAGCTTACGCCCGACAATTAAACGATAAACTCTCTCTTGGGCTGAATGTAAAATACATCTACCAAAAAATCCACCGTGAATCAGCCAACGGTGTCGCACTTGATGTGGGTACTCTGTACGAAACAGGTTGGCGAAGCTTGCGAATTGGCATGTGCTTCTCCAACTTCGGCCCTGAAATGTCATTCAGCGGGCCGGATTTAGATACCGGTAACGAAATAGCAGGAGACGAACAATATAGCCAATATCGCCCCTACCCAGATACCAGCAATCCTGCAAGAGTTGCTCAATTGGAAACCCGCTCATATCCCTTGCCGATTAACTTCCGCCTCGGTATCGCCTACGACTTCGTTGACAACGACGAACACCTCCTGACCGGCATTTTAGACGGCAACCATCCGAACGATAATGCTGAAAGATTGAACATCGGGCTGGAATACTGGTACCGAAAAATCTGCGCCATCAGGGTTGGTTACAAGTTCCGTATCCCCGAACAATACACTTGGCAAGATGAAGAAGTTAGCACCTGGGATAACGAGGAAGAGAATGTAACCTGTGGTTTGGGGGTAAATCTTGACATGGAATCGGTTGACCTAACCTTTGATTACGCATTCGCAAACTTCGGCAGACTGAAACGCGCCCATCGAGTTACTCTCGGTGTGCGGTTTTAATAACTTGAGAGCGTCAGCGGAAGCTGTCGTGAAGCACCGAGCTTACTTGGGATTTTTCTGTTGATTTCGTTAAAAATCCGTGCTAAAATTAAAGCTGCACACCAGCGTCCCTTGACAATAATGGTATCCGCGCTGGTTGCACCAAACTGAGCTATCAGTTCCTCGTGCGTTTGGAGGAACTTTCCTTCCTCTATCTTGCTACCATCATTGTAATATAAGGGCAAAAGGATTTCGAATCTTATCATGGGCTTTAGCTACCTCTTCATCCCCTGCTCGGCGATAGGAAATATGTTGAGCATCCAAGATGTGCAAACTGTCGAAAAAAACAGAATAAATGCTGTCAGGCAAGCCAGTAACATGCGCTTTTGTGGCAAGTTGGTAAAAACCACGCACTTCATCGTCCCTCGTGTTAAATTTTATATAAACGGTTTTCATCTCACAAACCTCTTGTCAAAAGTTAAATTTGTGAATTTTGAGTGGTTGTATCATAACACAATTTTCAAGGTAAAGTCAAGCAGATGGCAAAATTTTGCCAAATATGACATTTTTTCGGGTCAACGCAGGAAGTCACCGTTCTTGCGATTACGTCTAAAGACAAGGCACCGCTCTAAAGAGACAGAAAAATCTGCGCTATCAGGGTTGGTTACAAATTCCGTATCCCCGAACAATACACCTGGCAAGATGAAGAAGTTAGCACGCTGGATAACGAGGAAGAGAATATAACCTGCGGGCTGGGGGTAAATCTCGACATGGAATCAGTTGATTTGACCTTTGATTACGCATTCGCAAACTTCGGCAGACTGAAGCGCGCCCATTGAGTTACTCTCGGTGTGCGATTTTAATTGCGAATTTGATTAGAGGAGGTTAGCTTATGGCAATTCTTTTAGAGAAGGCTTTTAATATGGCATCGAAAATGCCGTGATGTTTTAGACAAACTCGCTGATGAAGCATTAGATAATTAGAAAAGGGAAGGACTAAAGAAGTTGATTAGGATAAGTTATGATTTCGCATCTGGAGGGTATTTTCGCATGAGTACAATCCAGGAAATAAAAGCGTCGTTGCCGAACCTGAGTACTGATGAGTTACATTACATCGAACGGGTAATCCACGGTTTATATCGTGCGCGCAATGAATCGCTCATCTACGATGATGCCTATGGCATCTGGACAGAATATGATCAGACATCTGCGGCATCGGAGGTTTTCAAGCTTCTTGATAAACAGGAGGATGTAGAGCACTATGCCAACGCCTAAACGTGGTGAAGTCTGGCTAGTCTCGTTTTCCGCACCTTCGAAAATGGGTTGGTTTAAAATCCCCTTCTGCTCGGCGTTTCTTGGCAAAGGAACTCCAAAGCCGTCGGATTTGCCAATCCGACTTGAGCGGTGGGGCCGAACTCTTCTCACAGGGTGCGGAAGATAGGGCTAGTCATCAGTCTATTTTTTAAATTCGTATAAGGTTAGAAATGTCCGGACAGAGAGGAGACGCTACATATTGGTTACCATTCGTAGCGGAGGCTCTCCGTCCCTCCATATGCCATCAAACAAACCCTATACGGATTTATGAAACGAACAATTACGTTCGTATAAAATTGCCGCACTTTTGTTTTCGTTAGTGGGGCTGATGTCAGTGATGTCCGGTTAGGATTTTGCACTATGGATTAGCAGGCTTTTTAGGAGCAATAGGACGCAAGCTAAGTAACTTTGACCAAACATTTAGTTCATCATTTAATAGAATTAGCCTGCGTAATTTGTACCTTTCCCAAAGCTTGCTACTCCGTTTTCCATTCTTCTTGATTACTTACGACAGATGCAATTTTTTAACCGGACGTTACTGGGCTGATGTGGGTGAAAGGAGGAAAAAATGTCTAAAAAAATTGTGAAATTTGGTTTCTGTTTTGCGTTATGTTTAATCGTTTTTGCTTCTCTGACACAAGCTCAGGAACTTGATACGGCGGCCGACGAAATGACCGGAGAAGGCATATTCTCGCTCTGGAAACCGTTAGTAGGCAGTATCATATTCAGCATTGTCGGGTTAGTCATTTTGGTAATCGGATACAAGATTTTTGACCTTGCGACGCCATACAATCTGAATAAAGAAATAGCCGAAAATAAGAATACGGCGGCGGGCATAGCCGTCGCAGGAATATTGATAGCGCTCGGTTTGATAGTTGCCGCGGCTATCTCTTAGTTGGTTTGTGTCATAAATGCTCCGGCAAGCTAACCAGTACCATTTAATTTTATCTGGGGAAGGGGATAGCCTTCCTTACTACCCCTTCCCTTTTTCTTCGGGGTGCGTACGAAAAGAACACTTCTCCCCTCCACTTCGCCTCGTTCAAGGGTTGTCCCGATACGCCTGGTTTACCCTCATTTCCTGACAAACTTCTGAATTCGCTGTCCTTCAAGGACTTCCCCAACATAGAGAGAATCTTCGGAGTCAGTCCATACTCCATGCGGTGCGACGAATTGCCCTGGTGTCCTGTTCTCTTCCCCGCCTATCCTTGCTAAGATTTTTCCGTCGAGGCTCACTATGCTAACCCGGTGTTGGAGTTCGGACACATAGAGGTTGTCATCAGCGTCGATGAATAAATCGGTCGGCTGGTGGAAGCCCGTCCACATCGTTATGAATTCACCCTCTGGGGTAAATATTTGTATGCGATGGTTTTCCCGGTCAGCGACGTAAACTTGTTCCTCTTTGTCCACAATAACGCTATGTGGGAGCTTGAACTGCCCAACTTCTGAACCGGGTTCGCCCCAGGAGAGGAGTAACTCTCCATCAGCGGAAAACTTGTGAACCAGCGAGTTGCCGTAGCCATCGGAGACATATATTTCCCCCGAAGGAGAGAGGGCAACATCGGTGGGGTTGTTGAAAGGCTTGCCTTCGTTTGCCTGTCCTTTCGTACCCAGTGTCAGGAGGCGTTTGCCTTCCGGTGTAAACTTCATCACAGTTTGCATAATCCTGTCTACGAGGTAGACGTAATCGTCGGCATCTATGAATATACCGTGTCCGCCGCGCGTGAGGACGTTCTCTCCCCAAGAGGTCAAAAAGTTGCCCTCTCGGTCAAAGACAATCACAGGGTGTTCACTTCTGTTGTAGACATATACTCTGTCGCGTGAATTGACTGCCACTCCAGCAACCTGAGTAAACGTCCATCCTTCTGGTAGCTTGCCCCAACCTTCTGTAACTTCATAAGTAAATTTGCCGTCGTTAATTTTTTCCATAACTATATTCTCCTATCGAAAATATATTATCTCAATTCCTTATCTCTGTCAACAAAAATATAAACTAATCCGACTAATTTAAGGATTACTTGGTCAACCTGTACTCAATGGCTTCGAGAAAGGCGACGCTTACGAAGGAGGTTATACCGATTATGAAGGATGTTTTGAAATCTCAAGCACCGAAGGAAGATTTTACAAACAAGATGGTTGAGATAATTCGCAAAGACGAGATGCACCTGGAATTCGGTGGCATGAGGACGCCAGCTTTTCAATACGTCAAGATGGCACCTTTGGCGGAATTGGAAGACGGTAAAGTCGAACACATTGGCCCCGATGTTGATGACGTTGTTCAAGGCGTTCAATTGCCGCTGGGCATCGTAGTCAAAGTCGCCGGTAAGGAAATGCAACCGGACTTCGAGTCCATATTTGAACGGCGGATTTACGACGCTCTTAATTCTGTTTCGGGAGTGTGGCACAATGGCTACCGCGACAAAATTTGGATTAGAATTAGCAAAAAGGCAAAGGAAAAAGGACTCCGAATCAAACACCTTGGCGATACTATTTACGCGATGGTACACGAGAAATACGGTGGGGTTGTGGACAAAGTTGAAGTCTATCTGTATACGAAGGAAGCAACGGTAACAGCGTTTCTGAAAGAGGCGCGTTCAGCCTACGAAGAGCGTGAAGTACGCCTCAAATATACCACCGATGATGACACTGATACGTTCTATTCTTGCCTATTTTGCCAGCCTTTCACGCCCCGTCACGTCTGCATCATCACTCCTGAACGCCCTGGGCTTTGCGGCAGATACTCATGGCTGGAAGCGAAAGCGAACCACCAACTTGAACCGATGGACGTCAATCGCCCTGTGCGGAAGGGAAAACCGCTTGATGAGGTTAAAGGACAATGGCAAGGCGTCAATGATTATGTTGCAACTGCGACAGACGGTTCTATTCGTCGGCTGAATATGTACTCCATGATGGAACACCCAATGTCCTCTTGCGGATGCCTTGAGTGTCTGTCTATGAGATTGCCGCTGACTAATGGTGTTATGATTGTCAACCGCGAATACCGAGGGATGACGCCATATAAGAATATGAAGTTTTCACCCCTCGTTGGCAAATTTGCTGTTGACGGAAAGCAAATTAAAGGAGTTATAGCACACGGCAAGCGATACATCAGTAGCCGAAAGTACATTTCTGCCGACGGTGGACATCAACGCATCGTTTGGATGCCTAAGATGCTAAAGGACGAGATTGGAACGGCTCTCAATGCGTTAGCAAGGACAGCAGGTATTGAAAACTTTGTAGATATGATTGCTGATGAAAGAAAGGCAAATACGGAGGAAGAGGTGCTTGAATATATGCGGAAGGTAGCCCATCCCGCTCTGGCAATGGAATCTATGGTTTTATAGAATTGCGCTATCCGCTCACATGGTGTACAGATTTGAGAGGTAACGTTTTGTGATTTCGACCAGATTCTAATGATGAATGCTGAGTGCTAAATGATAAATGAAACCTAAACATTCAGCACTGAGCATTTAGAATTCAGCATTCTTCTGGACGCAATGCAAAATCACACAACCTTAACTCTCCAGAAGTATATGATGTGGACGGACAGCGCAGTATTCTGAACGACTGGAACCATTATCCCGTGACGGACTTCTCAATGTCGGCCAACAGCACACGCTCGCAATCGTTCATTGCTGAACGATGCACAGCAGCCTCAAACAACAGTTCATTCCATGCTGCCTCACCGTCTGCTGGAAAAGCCTTATCCGCCAGCATTGCTTTGATTACGCCGTCGGCCATCCGGACGAAAGATTCCCCCATCTCTGGTTTTCCTGCCTCCGCTTCCCAAATCTCTTCAACTTCTGAGGAATTGGACTTGCGCCGGCAATACCAGCCATCTAACCCGCGTGCTTCTGCGTATTTTTCATCTCCGACAATCATGATGCGCAACGGGTGGTCATCGTACCCCCATGTATTGCTTCCATCCAAGGCACCAACGACACCGTTTGCCCACTTCATCTGAATCATGCGTTGCCAGGCGCCTTGTTCATTCGGCTCGCCTATGACGCTCACCCATTCGGGCAGCCCCATCGTCCAGAGTATCTGGTCAATTACGTGCGACCAACAGTTGAAATGCGCACGGGCGCGCACCATCTTGATTTCACCCAGTCGGCCTTCCACAACATCGTCGTGCAGCCTTCGGAAGTGGTGGAAGAAACGGTAGTTGTAGTCGATGCCGAATTTCAAACCGGAGTTACGCCACTCCTTAATGGCTGGCATAGCGATAGCCGCATCCTCCTCCCGCACACGAGCCTGCCCCTCCAAACCGCAAAGGGGTTTTTCGGTGAAAACATTCTGACCGCCAGCGATAAGTTGTCGTAGCGGTGGAATACGCCTGGTTTCATTCACGATGAGAAGCATCACATCCACATCGCAATTCGCGAGAAGTTCGTCAATGCTCGGATACCCGGGTACCTTGAACTCCTCTTTCGCCTTGGCGAGCAGTCCTGCGTCCATATCGCAAACCGCTACCACTTCGGCATCAGGATGGTTGTTAAAGTTTCTGCCATGCATCAATCCCATGCCCTTCCCGCTTATGAGAGCACACTTAATCATTTTTGACTCCTTTCCATTTTGGGTTATTTGGTTTTATCAACCAAATTTGTTGGCTCTATCCACATTTGACATTGTTTCACCAAGCATTCTTTCGTAGAACATGAAAGATGAATAGTGAAACGTGAATATTCACCTTCTACCCAATTTAGGAAAATTATACGCACTTTTCTAATCTCAGTCAAGAGAAAAATATTTTTTTCTTGACAATTTCCGCCTTCTGTGATATTATTTTCTTTAGCGAGCAATCACTAAAGGGGTTATCCCTACTGTTGGCAAAAATACAAAAATTTAGGAGGAAAGAAAAATGAAATTGGTAAACTTTTTCGGTGGCCTCCGGATTCGTTTTTTGAATCTGTTGATGGCTGGTATCTTTGTATTTGCGTTTGTTTCTGGGGTAGATGCCGTCGGAATCATCTACGTTGCGACCACAGGGAACGATACCACGGGCGATGGCAGTCAGGCTAATCGCTATCGCACTATTCAAAAGGGAATTGACAGTGCTGTCGCTGGCGACACAGTGTTGGTGGCAGATGGGACATATATAGGAACGGGCAACGTCAACTTAGACTTTGGTGGCAAAGCCATCACTGTCAAATCAGAGAATGGCCCCGCAAATTGCATTATTGATTGTGAGGGCAAGGCTGGCACCCGTGGATTCTATTTCCATAACAGCGAAACTTCAGCTTCCGTCGTGGACGGGTTCACAATCCGAAATGGCTATGCTTCCCCCTACGAAGGTAGCGGGATTTATTGCGCCAACTCCTCCCCGACGATAAAGAACAACATCATCACGGGAAATAGGGCTAATCTCGGCAGCGGGATTTATTGCTATGATAATTCCTCCCCGACGATAAC
>CAZRLY010000186.1:0-12617 GCA_964601015.1 uncultured bacterium | reverse complement strand
GATGGTTTAGGTTCGGTCTTTACCTCTGCGTTCATGTGGACTATTGACTAAAGTAAAAGAAAGGCTTTAGCCCGAATGCGTTGCCCACCTCACTTCTTGCGAAGTGGGGTTATTTTGGCTACAGGCTGTATCCGATGGATTTACCTGTTTTGGAATGAAGAGGTTTACAACCGTTCACGTTTCCATTAACCATGCCATCATAGTCGGACGTGCCAGTCTTGAGTTTCCATTTCACTCTCAGGCATGCGCCATTTCCCTTTGCTGTTCCACCCCGCCGTTTCCAGCGACGCAGTTAAGGTGTGACTTATGACAATAGCCTGTCATAGTGGGAGTTTAACCCACATTGCATCAATGCTCTTTAGAGCGCACTCCTTTTTTTAGCTCATCCCAGTTGCCCGGAATACGATGCGGGTTATTTGGGTCAAGCCGTTTTTTGAAATCGTTCCAGTCCTCGCGAGTTTGAAGCGGAAATTTCAAATACTGTGGCATAGCGGGAGGTGGCGTATCCTTGCGGATTTTTTTGATGACGCCATCGCCGTCTCGATAGATTCGGTATTCTCCCACCTCGTCAAGCACCTCGTAGCTGAATCCGGGAATCAAACCTAAGTTGATAGGTGCATGTGCGAGGGCATCATATCCGGCGAGGCTTGCCAAAGATTGGTCTTTCGGCATACCTTCCTGTTGCCAGCGCTTTGTCGTTTCCTCATACGGTCCCATTTCCCAATGGAAAAGTCTGTCAAAAGGTTGATAGTGTGTGATAGCCTGATAACATTCTTTGCTGTTCATATTTGCCTCTCATAAGACGTAAAGAGTGAAGAGTAAAAAGTAATTAGATTTTAAAAACAAAGTTGAGTTTACAACAGTGTACTTGTATTGAAACTGTGACTGTGACTGGTAAACTGGTTATTGGTGAGTGGTACAATAACCAGTAACGTCATTTTTTCTCTTTGCTCCCTTGACGAACATGCTCTTGGACTTTCCGAGAAAGCTCTTTAAAGAATAACACACGGATAAACGCGGATGCAACAGATTTTCGCTGATTTTAGTTTTTTATCCGCGAGCATCCGCGTCACCCGCGTTCTATCTTCATGGTAATTTCCCCAAAAAAGAGCGATACATTAGAAGCCCGTATCCAATTTGCTCAATGCCTCCTGCATTAATAGCGGAGAATTTTTGTACTCATAATAGTAGTTCAAGACTTTACCGACATGCCTTTCAGTTTGCCGGATCTCAGGAACCGTCTTCACAACTTTGCCCGGTCCGGCGTTATATGCGGAGAGCGCAAGCACGTAATTTCCATCGTATTTATTTAGCATTTGGCGCAAATACTCCGTTCCCGCAACGACGTTCTTTTTCGGGTCAAATCGTTCGTCAATGCGTCGGTCAATTTTCGGTTTCTTGATATTTTTGTAGGCAGGGACTTTTAATCCTAAATCTCTTGCCGTACCCGGCATTAACTGCATCAACCCTACCGCGCCTGAGTTAGAAATAGCATTCGGATTGAGGCTCGATTCTATCCTCATAACCGCCAGAACGAACTGCAATTCCAGTCCATGTTGTTTAGCAAGTCTCTCCACTAAAGAACTCAAGCTGTCGTCTTCCACATCCACAAGTTTGTTTTTTTCTGGTTTTTCGGGAGTACCATTTTGGGGTGAGGTCAAATGGGGAGGCGTGATAGGCGGAACTGAAATTTGCGGGATAGATGGCTCATCCGGTTTCGTCGTCCTGTCCAGTATTGATGTTGTAGGTTTTTTGGCGGGTGAGATGACGGGGCGCGCATCCGTGTCCGTAGGGCGTGGCTCAAAAGTTCGGATGCTATCCAAAAGCTCACTATCGTTTTCGGATGGATGCGGAATTGGGGCAGGAATTAAGGACGGTTGCGTTCTAAGAGAGCCAAATTGGAATCCTACTGATAAAAAGTGTTTGTATTCTGTATCCTTGTCGTTTATGTATGCGTAATTCAACTGTTTGTTCCACAAATTTACGGATAATCCGAGTGTCCAGCCGAAGAAATCATCAAGTTGGGATAAATTCGTTATCAAGCCGGCACGCGGCGAAATTCCCCTGATGTCGGTTTCCGTACCAAATCGGAGTTTCCATTTAGCGCTATCAAAATCGGTGTTCAAATTCAAATATTTGTGCGGGTGCCATGCCACACCCACTGTTACCTGCTGTCTCAATTTTAAGGTTTCGCCATTGCTGTGCTGGATGTTAGTTCCTGCAATGTCAATAATTCTTGCGCCAATCGACAAATCCGGCTTCAACTGAGTTATTATCCCCAAGTCGTAGTTGGGTTTCCAAACACTATCCCGATATGGTGCTCGGTTGCAGCCGATGTTAGCACCGAACATGAAGCGTTGACCGATACCTCTGGCATAGGAAAACATAAGCTGATTATAGCCTATCTTGAAAACGCCAATGGGGTTGTGCGGATTTCTAAACAGAAACCTCTCCTCATCCAGGTCAAAAATATTGATTCCAAAAGTGCCTACTCTGTCTATGGGGTAAATGAGGGAAAAAGCACCTTGAGAGATGTCGTAAGTTATACTTTTGTCTTGTAGTTTTGCCAGCCCGGCCGGGTTCCAAAGAGCCGCCATCGGGTCAACCGCGCTGCCAGTAAACGCTCCAGCCATGCCCAAAGCGCGCGCTCCTATCTCAGGACGGAGTTCGCTAAAGGATGGCGCGACAAATATCAGCATGGAAAAGACGACAGCAATGAAACGCCAAAGGAGTCTTTTATTTCGTGTCGTTCGGTTTTCATTTTTTGCTCTTTGCATTTGCATCACCTTTTTTCACCTAAAAATATTGCCTGAAAAGCTTCGCTCTCCAGGCAATATTAGCCCTCTCAAGCAACCACATCGGGTTGCCCCTACCTACCTACGCTACGGGCTTCGCTCTGAACGAAAATTTCGCACTCCATGCAACCTAAGTTTTAAACGCGCTGATATAATTTGCAGGGTTATGGGTTTTCCCTGCTTTCCTAATTTCAAAATGCAAGTGTGGGCCCGTGGAAACTCCGCTGTTCCCCGATAGGGCTATCAGTTGCCCGCGTTTTACCCTTCGTCCTACTCTAACCTTCACTCTTAAAAGATGCCCGTATCGTGTCGTAAATCCGCCGCTGTGCTGAATTATCACTACATTTCCATATCCTCCGTATCTACCTGCGTAGATAACTTTGCCGGACATTGCCGCGTATACCCTGGTACCAGTCCTGGCTCTTAAATCAATGCCGTGATGGAAGAGCCGTCTTCTCCTCACAGGATGTACACGCCACCCATATCGCGATGTAATGCGTATTTTGCCTTTAAGGGGACAAATCAGCCCTGAATAACTTGTCCTCGCCGTGGTTCTTCCCGTTACTTTTTTGACACCCGGAATAAACAATCTTGTGCCCGGTTTTATGGTTCTTGCGCGAATCAGGCGATTTGCCAGGATGATCTTTTTTTGTGATATTCTATACTTGCGGGCTATATCCCATACAGTATCGCCGCGTCTCACCGTATGAAAAATACCATCGTCTTTGCTTTTTGCCTTCGGGATGAACAGCTTTGTCCCAATGTGCAATCTTTTCGTAGAAACTAACTTATTAGCGCGGAGAATATCACGCCAGCGTACCCCATACCTTTGGGCGATATGCGATAGGGTATCACCGCGCTCAACCCGATACCACCTACCATCCGTCTCTTTTGATATTGGCGCAATACCGGGGATGAAGAGTTTAGCCCCTACCTTAATTCGTTTAGGCTCGGTTATTTTATTCGCTGAAATAATGGCGTCCCTTGAAATTCCATAAAAACGCGCTATATCCCATACTGTTTCTCCTCGCCTAACCCGATGCCGCAGTCCCTGTTTAGGAATAGCGGGAACGGCATCCGCAGATTGTAAACAGAAAAAAACCATTGCGGAAAGCAATACGCCAGTGATAAAGAAAAAGGTGAATATTTTTAAAAAGATGATAAATTTGCGTCTACGATACATGATTTATCGCCACCATTTGTAAATATACGGCTTGTTGATTATCTCCCAATAACGGTCAACAAGGCTGTTTTGGTAGCTGTTTGCACCTTAGTTTCCGTGTTGACCCCGGAGGGCGTAACGGAGATTACCTTGGAAATTACAGCTACTACCAATTGAATAACCTCAACCCGTGTTTCCTCCGTTGCAAGTTGCGTTGGAGCTGTCCATTCGACTGAACTTCCGCCAGTGCTTGACAGTTCGCCGTATTCTGTAACATTCACCCATTTTATTATCAACTGCGCCCCATGTACCGTGTCCACAGTTGCCGTGAGTTTTATCTTTTCCCCTGGAGTAACCTTCGACTTATCGACAGTAATTTGGACATTCAAATCAGAAGAGGTTATGTCACTTTGTTCCACATCACTTCCATCGGTACCAGCAGGATTTTCAATGCTACTACCGCACCCGATAAAAATTGCCGCGATGCTAATACATACGATGTAGAATATGCTTAGTCTTACTAACCAACTCATCTGTTTCACTCCTTCTAATTTTACTTGTAAATTGGCGAAAATTTTCTTCTCCTACAACGCAACAAGAGGAGTTTAGTTTCAGTAAAAATTCATCAATTCTTACAGCGCTTATTTATTATCTATAAAAGTGCGCTGTTGGGTATAAAAACTGGAAGTTAAAAAAAAGGTTGACATTCGTTGAGATAACTGATTAATTGTTTGATAATTCGGATTTGTAAGGATAACAGCGAGCCGGCCAATTTTCCATATTAACAAAATCCAATTGCGCTCAGTAAATTTGAAGTCTCATAGGAGACATATTCCATCCTCTGCATACGGACAATCGGGGCAGTGGCTCGTATTTTTCTCGAATTTACCGGATGACATTTGCTTGATATTTTCCAGAAATTTTTGCTCAATTTCATCGAGTTGTGCGGCATCGTAGCGTGACGAATATGAAAGGCCGCTTCGCCTCTCCACTTCGTTCCGAGCAGAGCCTGGATGGGTGAAAAATATCGTTGTTGTAACCGCTTGTTGGGCGGGGAAGAGTTTTAGGACAAGCATGGCGTGGAGTAAGCAAACTGTTTGCTCCACGAACAAGCCAGCGGCATGTTCTACTTCGGGCTGCTCTACATCGTTGATGTGGCATGTTTTATATACGACAATCTCGTACTCACCCGCGTCGTTTTTGAACAATCTGTCTATTGTGCCAGTTACAAAATGTCCTCCCAATTTCGCGCTGATGTTATATTCGCAATACTTTTCAGGTGAAGAGAATGCTCTTTTGGCAAGTTCCGATGTGAGGAAGTTGTAGACGTGTTTCTCCGTTGCATATCGGAGTTCCTGGACTTCGGTGGAGTTGAGTTCACTGTGTGGCGTTAGAAGTTTATCCACTATCTCTTCGATTACCTCGAATTTTGGGGCGGGCGTTTTTACTCTCTTTAATGCTTCATGAACGATAGCATCTAAGAGAAGCGTCGTTGTTCCGTCGCAGTTTTCTCCCTCTTCCAGCGCGTTTATCTTATCACTGAAAACATCCGAAGTTTTGGGCAGGTGTATACCGTCGCCCAAAACAAAATCCGAAGTTTTGGTCAGGTATGTACCGTCGCCCAAAACAAAATCCGTTTCCGGCATTCCGAGTTGGTATTTCAGATAGAACTTTGCTGGACATTGAGCGTAGGTTGTGAAGTGTTCTTCTGAGAATATTTCGCCCATGGGTTCATCACTCAGACTTTCTATGGCAATTTCGGGAATTTCAATGACGGCGGGTTCTGGTTCGGGTTCTTCCTCAACGAGTTCAATCTCCTCCGCTGATTTGATAATTTTGAAAAGCTGCTTCGCCTCTAGCTCTGTCGGGCAACCACATCGGGTTGCCTCTACGCAATGGGATTCGTTTAGGGTGTGTTCTAAATCAAGTGCGTCGAGCAGCCAGTTCATCCAACTTGGTTTATTGCGTTTTTCGCTCACTCGTCCAGACAAGATGAGCATATCCCGCGCCCGCGTTGTGGCTACATAGAATATGCGTTTTTCTTCGGCTTCAGTTTTGCTTCCACTTCTAACCTTCATAAATTGTGTAACCGCTGGTTCGCTTTGCTTGTAATTTCTGTCCGGGTGAGCGGGATTAAAGCCGAGTCCCAGAGCGTCGTCGATGTATGGCGGGCTGTCGTATTTGAATCCTCTGCCTATGTAGGGCAAAATGACGATGGGAAACTCCAGCCCTTTTGCGGCGTGTATCGTCATAATTTGCACGGCATTTTCTATGGCTTCGGTGGTGGCTTGTCCTTCTCGCGGCTCCTCGTTGATGAAGATTCTTAAACGTTCCATAAAGTCGAAAAGGTTGCTAAAACCAGCTCTCTCAAAGTCTCTGGCGACATCCAACAGCTTTTCATAGTTGGCAAGGTTTTGCTCCCCGCGCGGTCCCGCGGCAAGCACACCGATGGCGGCTGTATCATTCAGTATGCGCCTGATGAGCGATGTCAACGGTATTCTATCAGCGAGGTTGAGGTGTTCGTTAAGAAGTCCGATTGTTCTTTGAATGCGTTTATCGTCGGTGCCTTCGGTGGCATACTGCTGAAGTTTGTCCCAAAAGTTTACGAGTGTCCTTTCTGCTCCCACATCGCTATCCCCCTGCGTATCGGACGCTGTTACGTCGCTTATTTGATACAACTGCGCGTCGGATAACCCAAAAAACGGCGCACGTAAAATCCCCGCTAAGGCGACATCATCCTGTGGGGTGAGCAAAAACTGCAAGTAGTTGTAGATGTCGTATATCTCCTGGCTCTGATAGAACCCGATTCCGCCCGTGACGATATATGGGATGTCGTGTTTTTCGAGAGCGGATTCGATTTGTTTCAGGTTCGTTCTGCTTCTCAGCAAGATGGCGATGTTGCCGTATTTGACGGGTTGACTGACTTCCTGCCCTGTTTCTTTGTCACGTATCCAGATTTGTTGTCCGTCTGCCATCAACCTTTTGATTCTTCTGGCGATGATGTTTTCTTCTGTTTCTTCTAGCAAGCCAGCGGCATGCTCTACTAACAAGCCAACGGCACGTTTTACGTTGTCAAACAATAAAACCAGTTCAACGCTGCCAGGTTCATCGTTCGCTCTTCTCTTCACAAGGGGCTCGTATTCGACGTGAAATTCGCTCTCCGAGCCACTACCCATTATCTGTGAAAAAACCAAATTGACAAAGTCAACGAGATTGAGCAACAAACGGAAATTATCTGCGAGGTGAATTTCACCACGGCGTTCCATCTCATCGGACTCAAGCGTTGCACCCTCCCACTCAAAATCTGTATCTGTCGTCTGTTGAACAATCTCTTCTTTTGTCCTTTCAAAGACACGAACATCCGCCCCTCTAAAATTATAGATAGATTGTTTTTGGTCACCCACTACAAAAAGATTTCCCGTTTGAAAATCGGACACAAGCGGTTTTAAGATGTCATACTGGAGTTGGTTGGTATCCTGGTATTCATCTACCATGATGTATCGGTATTTCGCAGCGAGGCGTTCTCTGATGGGTTCATTTTCGAGCAACGACTTTACCTTCAATTGCAAGTCCTCAAAATCTAACTGCCCTGCCAGATTTTTTGTCAGTTCGTATTTGTCCAGCGCCTTGCGGTAGAGATTGAAAATTTTGAGCGATACGTCTATCAAAAGTTTATCGTCATCGTTTGGATAGGGGGTATCACCGATTTCCTTTGCGGCGTTTACCAGGAACTCTATCGCAGATTCTACGGATGATGTGTCCGCGGCTCTGCCGAGAAAACCTTGTTTGCCGATGGTGCCACTCTTTGTCAGGATAAGTGGGAGGATGTTCTTTACAATCTGAATCTGCTCGTCAATTTGTTCCAAATCCCCCCCTCCCCCCTTTGGGAAAGAGGGGATTTTTAGTTCATCTACGAGATTGGCGACGGAACTGGCATTCTTCCCCTTTGCTATTGTCAAAACGCTCTCCAGATTAACAATCCAATCTTCGATGGGGTATTTTTCCACGAAAACTTTTTTAGCTTCCCCTCCTATGAAATCGTGCCAGTATTGAATCAGTTCCTCATCGGATTTGCCATATACTCCGGCAATCAGCTTGTCAACTACATCCCGCTTATCTACCAACCTGCCTAAAATCGCTTGCAACCTATTCCTGCCAACGATTCTCAGAAGTGTAGCCAACTCCGCTTTATCAGCGTCATCATCTGGACGAAGGGCAATCTCCTTCAAAGTAACGACAATTGCGTCCTGTAGTGCAAGCCGTGCTTCTATGCCTTGAAGAACGCTAAAACCCGCATCAACACCTGCTTCAACAGGAAATTCACGCAATACCTTGGCACAGAAGGAGTGGATAGTCATAATATTTGCCGATGTCAACTGTTCCTTTATTTCCTGTAGTGAACGGACTCTGTCCCGTTCATGGGCGCTGTCCCGTTCACCATCCCCTTGCTCTATCAACTCATTGACATCCCTCACTATCCTCTCTTTCAATTCCGCCGCCGCTTTCTCGGTGAACGTGATAGCGACTATCTCACTGACGCGGACTCCCCCTTCGAGCAAAATCTTGAGATACCGATTCACAAGCACCGCTGTTTTACCCGAACCCGCCCCCGCTGTTACTGAAATATGGCGGTTCAGGTCAAATGCTTTTTGCTGACTAAGGGTATAGGTTATTTTATCTTTAGAATTCATTTTGGTAAGTTATAGTGCGTATTCAGATAATCACACACCAAATCAAAATCTTCCTTGCTGATATAGCCTCTTTGAAGTCCGACTTCCAGGGTGATATTCAAATCGGTCATCGAAAGCAGGCGGACACCATATTCTGCGAGGCGTTCTTCGCCACCCTGTTGTCTGTCAAAAATGACCAAACAATCCTTGATATTGCATCCGGCTTTTCTAATTCCGGATATAAAATTTATCTTGCTTCCGCCATCCGTTATCAAATCCTCGTAAAGAAGCACAAGACTTTCCTGTCTGATGTCGCCTACTATCTGAGTTTTTATCCCGTATCCCTTGGGTTCTTTTCGCACATAGACATAAGGTTTAGCAAGCCTATCCGCCAACCATGCGGCATAGGGTATCCCCGCAGTTTCCCCGCCGGCGATGTAGTCAACATCCAGATGTTCTTTCTCGTAAAGAAAATGCGCGCAGGTTGTGATGATATTTCTTGAGAGCGGGTGAGAAATGGGAGTCCTACAATCTATGTAAATCGGGCTCATCTTTCCCGATGCTAACTCAAATGGCTTTTCCAACGATACTTTGATGGCTTTCACTTCCCATAAGGTTTCCGATACGATTTTACTCATTTCTGTCCTTGTCATCTATTTCACTCCAAATGTTCTCTTGTCCTTTTGCCTTTAAACACTAAACCGAATCGTCAAAAAATCTCCCTCCTGCACGACATATTCCTTCCCTTCTAAACGCAGCAAGCCAGCCTCCCGCGCTTTTGCTAACGAACCACATTGTATCAAATCTTCAGCTTGGATAGTTTCAGCGCGGATAAATCCTCGTTCCATGTCAGAATGAATCGTGCCAGCGGCAGCAAGGGACATAGTCCCATCTTTGGCTGTCCAGGCTCTCACCTCGTTATCGCCGCCTGTGAAGAAGGTTATTAAACTGAGCAAGTCGTAAGAAGTATGGATGACACGCGTCATGGCGGATTCCGAAAGCCCCATCTCTTCTAAGAAAAGGCTGGCTTCTTCGTCATCCTCCAACTGGGCTATCTCCATTTCAATCTTGGCGCAAACGGCAATGACGCTGGTATTTGGTTTCTTCGTATATTCGGAAAATTGCGCAAGCAGCCTTTCGCTATCCTCGATTTGGTCTTCGCCGATATTCAACATCAGCAGCAACGGTTTTTGAGTCAGAAATTGATAGCCGCGAACCATCCTTTCTTCACCAGTGGAGATTTCCGTTTCTCGAAGGGGTATATCGTTTTCAAGCAAACTTTGAAATTTTTGCAAAAGTTCCTGTTCGCGAATTAAATTTGCATCTTTAGAAGTTCGCAATTCCCTGACTAATCTATCCAATCGTTTCTCAATAATCTGCAAATCGGACAGAGCCAGTTCCATGTTCAGAGCTTCAATATCCCGCTCGGGTTCCACGTCGCCATCGGCATGCGGAACTTTATCGTCCTCGAAAACTCGCACAACATGCGCCAGAGCGTCAACGGTTCTCAAATCGGCAAGCAACCTTGCGTCCATGCTTCCATTTTCCACTGCTCCCTTTCTCATGCCTGCTACGTCGATGTATTCAATCTCAGCGTAAACATTTTTTTTAGGCTTGAATATCGCACTTAACGGCTCAATCCGGTCATCAGGAACTTTCACTACATTGACGTTTGCATCCTTATGAGTTGCATAACTTCCCGTCTCAGCGCTTGATTTCGTCAACGCGTTGAATACGGTAGTCTTCCCCACATAAGGCATTCCCACTATCCCAATTTGCATTTTTTCCTCCCACTCTTTGCTTCAGGTAATTTTCAACAATAAAGTTAATGTTTACAACAGTGTACTTGTATTGAAACTGTAACTGGTAAACTGGTGACTGGTTAGTGGTAACTGGTGGAGTTGCGACTGGTGTTTGGATTGAATGTTGTTGATTGTCTTTTCAATCTTCATTCTTCAATATTCAATCGTCAATCCATCCATTGACTCCACTAAAAAAGTGAATCGTTCTGTGTGCTACCCTCCTGCACAGGTTCTTCCTGTTGACCTTTCTCTTCGGTCATTTCACTATTTGCGGCAACCATTGTTTCCTCGGCGATGGTTTGCGCCGTTTCAAATTGTTTTATCCGGGTTATTAAATTGTTAAAAACTTCTGCGCTGTTTTCTGCCTCCTGCAATTCTTTGGACAACTGCGTCCATTGCGATTCTGTCATATCATCTCGGGATTCTGCGTGATATTGCCTTCTGACATAACCCCAGAAATCGTTCCAACTTGCCCCCTGTTGTTCGAGTTTATCTTTCAACCTGTTTGCCATAGCAACCACGCTTCTTTGAACGTTGCTCGTCCTATCGTTCGCAGAATGTGTCGTTTCCAGAGGCAACGCCATCTGTGGGCTTCTACGGGTGGGCATCTTTCCATGTAGATAAAAATTTAACACCTCTTTTATAACAGGTACAGGAAGCAACTGTTTGATGGCGTTGCGTTGGGCTTTATGGACGGCTTTTGTAAAAGCAAATGGGTCTTCTCTACTGCCCATCCTTTTAGTTTGCTCAAAGGCGCCATACCTTGATGAACCTGTGAATGTGTCCGTAGCTTTTACAATGGCAATCCATGAATCGTCCTTTTCTTCAAATTGGACATCCTCGACAGTAATCCCGCCCCGGCGATTAGCCGCTTCATTAATTCCCGCTAAAGTCAAACCTTCAACGAGTCTACCGCCTTGCTTGAATGAATAAACATAGTCCTGAACCGCTTGTCCTGTCATTATCTCAATAATCGTTTGGTCTTCCACCTTATCGAGTTCTTCGTAGTCTGTTACCATCAATTCATTTTTTTCTTCTTCGTCTTTTTTCTTCTCTTCGTCTTTCATCTTATTTACCTTGTATAATATGTAGGTCAAGATTCATATCTTGACGACTGCTGTCGATTTTGGAAACTTGACCTACGAGTTTTCATCTTAAATTACAATTCAGTTTTATTATATTAGCAAATAATAAGGCAGTAGTCAAGGGAAAATCACAATTTGGAGCATATTTTTCTTAGCAAAGATGAAAAAGGCGTATTATTGATGGAAGTACAGAGATTTTTCTGTTGACATGAAAGAGAAAGTATGTTAAAGTTTGGAGTGAAAACGGCTAACCTGTTCAGGCAGGAGTTGCCGTGAATTTTTCCGTTGCTGATAAATATACTGAGCGCAAATCAGATGTGTGACTTTGCGAGTAAAATTATTACTTTTTACTCATTATAAAAAGGAGGACACCATGCCTTACATATTTCAACCCGGCAAGATGTATAGGATGCCAAGTCACTTTGGCCCTAGCTCTGGCCCTAGACAGGGTAAAAATGGTCGCAAATACGATTGCAAAGAAACACCTAAGACAACAACATATTCCATCAGCTTTCTGACCAACCGCGAACAGCTTGAGAACCTATTGCCCGAAGGCTTCGAGGTAGGAGCGGAGCCGATAGTAACCATTGAGCTTTCGTATATGACTGAGATTGAGTGGTTGGCTGGCCGTGGATACGACATACTCGGGGTAAGTTTTCCCGCTATCTTTAATGGGCAGCGAGACCAAGTTGCCGGCAGTTTTTTGACGGTACTTTGGGAAAATCTTGCTGACCCAATTTTTATCGGGCGCGAGGAGTTGGGTTTCTCCAAAATTTACTGCGAGCTTCCACAACCCAGGGTTTGCCAGGGAGAAACACACTGTATCGCCAGTTGGTTAGGCTTCAAGTTTATGGACTTAAAAATCAAGAACCTGACGCAACTGTCACCGGAGGAAGTGAAGGCGTTAGCAAACGAGCCCACTAATGATGGGATACTGCATTATAAGCATATCCTCAGGACTGGTGAGTGGGACAGCGCTGATGTATCCTACGCGGTACTCACTCCTTCCCATACTCCAAATAAGGTTGTAAAAGAGAGATGGGAGGGGGGTGCGCTCTAAAGAAAGTTGATGCAATGTGGGTTAAAGTCCCACTATGACAGGC
>CAZRLY010000185.1:0-12750 GCA_964601015.1 uncultured bacterium | reverse complement strand
AAACACCGTTTTAGTTGGCGAAAATAAAGTTATCACCATAACAGGCAAAGGTTTTTCAGACGGCATCATTCTCAAAATCGGACAGTGGACAGCGGGGAATGTCAATGTAAATGCGCAGCATACGCAACTCACGGCAACTGTGCCGTCCGGCAGCAAAGACACGTTTGACGTTTTGGTCAACAATCCAAACGGCACAAGTTACACCAAAAGTAATGGATTTACCTACAAATCTCCCCCGGCAAGCATCACCATCACACCATCCACCGCTACACTGACAGCCGGTCAAGCGCAACAATTCGACGTGAGCGCGATTGACGCTGATAGCCAGACGGTTGAGATTAGCAATACCGACGTGACGTGGGCTGTCGATGGGAATATCGGAACAATCAATGAAGATGGGCTTTTTACGGCTAAGGTAGTCGGCAGCGGGAATATCAAGGCTACCCTGAAAGCCGATGCCAGCATCACAGCGCAGACGGAAACGGTTACTGTCGAAGCAGGCGCACTGGCAAAGTTGGCAATTTCTCAACCGCCCGCACAACTCAAGGCTGGCGAAAACCATCAGTTTATCGTCAGCGGGGCCGACGCTCATGGTAATGAGGTGAGCGTCGAAAATGCCGATGTTACCTGGGAAGTCGTTGGAGGCATCGGCAGCATTGACGCAAACGGACTTTTCACAGCGAAAAAAAACGACAGCGGCAACGTCAAAGCAACCTCGAAAACCAACACTACAATATCGGCTATGGTGGCGCTTGATGTTCAGGCTGGAGACGCTGATTCCGTTTCCCTTCAAACCAGCGCGGGTACTCTCACCGCCGATGGAAAGTCACAAGCAACGGTAACGGCAACGGTAAAAGACGCTTATGATAATCCCGTTAAGGCCGAAATCGTCGGCATGGTTGTCACAAAGGGCGGGGGGACTCTGGGTAATGTCCAAAATAACGACGACGGAACTTACACCACAACCTACACTGCAAACACAAAGCTCGGCGAGGTGGAAATCGAAGCCACCACTTCAAACGGAAAATCGGGGAAGGTGAATTTGCTTTTGACACCTGGTCAAATCTCATCGGTTCAAGTTTCCGCAAACCCCGACGAACTTGGGGCGGACGGCGTTTCCCAATCAACCATCACCGTCGCCGTCAAAGACTACTACGACAATCCTATCGACAACGCCACCGTTGAAATGAAAACATCCCAGGGCAACATCACATCACCCGCCGAACATCAAAGCAACGGCGAGCACGTCGCAACCTACACGGTAGGAACAGAAGCGGGCGAAGTCACTGTCACTGCGACTGCTACAAGCGGCGGAGCTAACGTCAGCGGGGAGACAAAATTGACGCTGACCGAAGGGCCGGCGTTGATTTGCCTGCCGAACTCCGGAACCGTTGACGAGATGGTGAGGTTGACCGGTTCAAACTTCATCGCCAATGAAAAGGCTGGAAAATTAACGATAGGCGGCGAGCCGGTTACAATTTACGCCGTCGGAGATACAATCGTCAGTGAAAATGAGATTTATGCGGATGGGGCTGGCGAGTTTGTCGTCAAGTTTGTCATCTCAAAACGACCGGGCGGTTCTGTGGTGCTTGCGGTAGGCGATGCAGAGACTACGCTGGAAATTCAGGCGCAAATCAGCGTTTCGCCGGACAACGGCAGGGCGGGAACTACCATCACTTTGACGGGATACTGTTTCGGGGAAAACGAGAGTATCCTGATTGATTTTGGCGACACGAAAAACATCAAGGAGGTCAATTCGCAAACAGACGGTTCTTTTGAGGCGACTTTTCAGGTTGACGCGCAGGAGCCGGGAGAAAAGCCCGTCGTGGCAACGGGCGCAACGTCCAACATCTCGGCTGCGATTACCTTTGAGCTTACGCCCACGCCGGAAACCAGCTTGATTTTGGAGCCAACAAAAGGACTGGTTGGAACATGGGTAAGGGTTACAGGCGAAGGGTTTGAACCGAGCGTGGACGTCGGCAAGCTGACGATAAACGGCAAAGAGACGCAAATATCCAAAGTTGGTGAGACTACTGTGATAGACGGGAACATCTGGACGAATGAAGATGGCGTTTTCGTCGTCAAATTTTTGGTGACTAAGCAGCCGGGCGGTGGCGTGATAGTAGCTGTGGGCGATGTGAAAAAACCTTTTGTGATTACCGCTCAGAGCACCATTACCCCCGAAAGCGCACCGGCTGGCACGACAGTAAAGATGGAGGGCGACGGTTTTGAGGGAGAGGAAACTGTCAATGTGGATTTTGGCGATACGAAAAACATTGCAACCGGCAAAACAACTCCCGACGGTTCATTTGAGGTGACTTTTGAAACCGATGCGCAGGAAGCCGGAACGAAGGAGATTTTGGTAACTGGCTCGCTTTCGGAAAGAACCGCTAAGACACCCTTTGAACTGATAAGCTCAGAACCAGCGACAATCAGCATTGAAGCAAACCCAACAAACATCACCGCAGACGGCGTTTCAACGTCCAAATTGACCATCACGGTGAAAGACGCCAACGGATACGGCGTGAGCAGGCAAAATATCATCGTAACGCCCGACGCCGGGAAAGTCTCGGATGTCCTTGAACAAGGCGGCGGCATCTATCTCGTAACCTACACGTCAGACACAAAAACAGGAACAGTCACAATTTCTGCGTCAACTGAAAACAACATAACCAACCAAACGGAAATAACGCTGAAGCCCGGTCAGCCTGAAACCGTCACAGTCGAAGCCAACCCCGACAGTTTGTCGGCAGACGGCTCTTCCCAATCCATCATCACCGCAACCATCAAAGACTCCTACGGAAACCCATGCACAGACGAAATCGTAACGATGGAACTCTCCGGCGCAGGTATCTTGAGCAACGACTTGGGCGAAGAAGGGGGGAAAGTAACAGCCGATGAGAAAGGCGATGGAACTTACACGGCGACTTACACCGCCGCCGCGGATAAGGAGGGAAAGGCTGTCATCAAAGCGTCAACCGAAAACGGCAAGGAAGCGCAGACGGAAATCAGCTTGAGCAACGAACCCAACTTCGTCTTTTCCTGCAACGAACCGAGCCAAAAAGTCCAATTGGGTAAGCCTTTAGTGTATTTTATCGACGGCATCGGGCAGAATGGTTTTGCTCTTCCCATGAAATTGTCAACTGAGGGCTTGACAAAAGACGTTGAATGGGAATTTGATCCAGTTGCCGCTACGCCGACAATCGCAGTCCCAACAACCAAAATACAACTCAAGTTGAGCATTCCAGACACCATCGAACAAGGCGAATACAATTTCACCGTACTCGGCATGAATCTGGAAAAGGGCGTTATACGACATCTCAATCTAAGTTTCACCGTCCAAAAAGTAGAATCGGACATCTACGTTACTGTAACGACAAAGGAGATACAGTTGAACGAAAGCGTTGCGCCCTCCGGGAATATTATCTTAGAGAAAGATGACGAGCGAACGGGCATGGAAGTTCAATTGACTTACCTGTTCGGCGATGAAACAATCTACGAGCATACCGTTTCTGCACAGGGCGAGCAAAGGGAATATACGCATGAATACGTCCCTTCAAAAGTGGGAGGGTGGAAGGTGGAATCCTGCTGGAAGGGCGATAGCAAATATCAGGGCGCTTGTCGTGAAACTTTCTTTACCGTCCTCAAAGGTAAAAGCCAGATAACGCTCTCCTCTTCTCTTGAATCGCCCTATCTCGGCGAGAAAGTGACAATCACAGGCAAACTGACGCCGGAATTGCCCGGCGAACCTATCAGCTTGACGATGTCCGCTCCGGATGACGACAACGAAACTAAGCCTCTCGAAACCGACGAAATGGGCGTTTTTCGACATGAGATTATATTCGACCGAAAAGGTGATTGGACGTTTGAAACGACGTGGGAAGGAAATGATGACTATGAAGCCTCAACGCATACGCTCGTCGTCAACGCAATCAAGGAGTTGGGCAAGGCTATCGTCGTCCTTGGCGGGGGCAACGAAACGACAAATAGAGACTGGGTAATATTCAACAACATCGCTGAGTATGTCTACAACATCTTCCGAAAACGCCATCTCACAGATGATGACATATTCTTTCTCAGTCCAAGCGAGATTGCACGCAACATCATTGACAAACCCACGTCGTCGGAATGGCTGGAATATGCCATCACCAAATGGGCGAAGGATGAAAAAAAGGTCAACAAGTACGTTCCGCTGTACATCTACCTCATCAGTCATAACACGGATGACAAATTCCTGCTCGTAAAAAATGCCCCGAATGTCTACCTAACGCCTGAAATGCTTAATAACTGGTTGAGCGTTCTTCCAGAGGATACTCCCGTCATCATCGTCATCGAGGCCTGTTACTCTGGCAATTTCATCGAAAAATTGGCGTATGGGAAACTGGGCAGAATCGTTATTACCAGCGCACGCAAAGACGAAAAAGCTGAGTTGCTGGGAAACAAGGATTCGTTCTCTAAATTCTTCTTCGACGGGATAAAAAAAAATCGTGACGTTTTGACAGCGTTTCTTGATGCAATTGAAACAATGTCGTGCATCCCGCAACTAAAATACCAATTCCCGCAACTGGATGCTAACGGCGATGGGGTGCCGATGTCTCCAAATGAGCCGTATTCCACCGATAAATATATGTTAGGACATACCGATGATACGAAAAAAGTCTACATCCCAGACAACTCCAAGAGTGCGGGAGAAGCACCAGAGATAAATTGGGTGACGTGCGTTCCTACATCCCTGAAGGAAACTGAAACGAAATCGACTATCCGGGCGGCAGTATCTGGCTTAAACATCAATAGCGTTGTTGCCAGTATCACGTCGCCTGCTTACGATGAATCGCAACATAGCAATTGGCAGCCTACCTACGATGCACGGGAACTTTTTGACGCGGAGGGCGATGGAATCTATGAAGCCGAATACGATGAATTCTCCCTGCCGGGAAACTACACCATCGTGGTAAATGCAGAAAACCCCGAAGGCGATGCTATGCCCAAGATAGCCATACTCACCGTTGAAGGGAAGAAAACCTGTCCCTGGGATGTCAACGGCGACGGCGAAGTGGACATCTCCGATCTGGTGCTGGTGGGAATCAACTTAGGCAAAAGCGGTGCGAACACTACAGGCGATGTCAACAGCGATAACACAGTTGACATAATTGACCTAATTTTGGTGGGCAGACATTTCGGCGAAACTTGCAATTTGTAATCTCTTTTTGATTTATAACCCACAAGGAGAACTCCCAATGAAACATCAAACGTTCAAAACAAGGTTACAACTTCCCAAATCCGCTTCGTTGCGGGCTATCTACGTCGGCTTTACTTGTCTCGTGCTGCTTGCAACCATTTGCAACATGGCGAGTGGCGAAGAATGGACGACTTATCTGCATGACAACTCACGGAGCGGAATTACATCCGAACAATTAAAGTTGCCGTTGAGGGAAGTCTGGATATACGAATCCAAACACGCTCCTCAACCCGCCTGGCCGGCGCCTGCTAAGAGAGATGGATACCACCGCATAGAAAACCTTAGAGCGAGAGTTACCTTCGACAGGGCATTTCACGTCGCTGTGGTTGACAATGCTGTTTACTTCGGCTCTTCGGCAGACGATAAGGTTTATTCACTGGATGCTACGACTGGTGCTGAACGTTGGTCAGTCTTCACGGATGCGCCCATTCGTTTAGCTCCCTCTGTTTCCAACGGCAAAATTTACGTGGGTTCTGATGACGGTTGGGTATACTGCCTTGCTACAACCAACGGTGCCCTCTTATGGAAGTACAAGCCCGCCTCAGACGATTATCGAGTACCGGGCAACGGCAGGATGATGTCCGTCTGGCCTGTCAGGACAGGCGTTCTCGTGGATGGTGACATTGCCTACTGTTGTGCAGGACTGTTCCCTTCAGAAGGTGCGTATTTGTGCGCCCTCAACGCTAATGACGGCTCAGAACTGTGGAAGAAAAAGTTAAATGATTTGTCGCCGCAGGGGTATCTTTTGGCATCGGCAACCCGACTCTACGTGCCAACCGGAAGAGGCACTCCCGCTGTATTTGACCGCCGGGATGGCAAACGCTTAGGGACACTTGGTGGCGCAGGCGGCACTTACGCCCTCTTAGCAGCAGACATGCTCATCTACGGGCCCGGCAAGACAGGACAATTGGAAGCGTTCAACGCGAATACAAAAGACAGGATTGTGACATTTGGCGGGCTTCAGATGATTGTGACAGACGAAATGTCCTATTTGCATACGGACAAGGAACTCTCTGCGCTTGACCGCGTTCGCTATCTTGAACTGATAAAGCAGAAAAAGCCAACGCAGGAGTGCATTGCCTGGAAACAGCCCTGTCAGTATCCCTATTCGCTTATTCTGGCGGGGGATGTCCTGTTCGCTGGAGGAAATGACATGGTGGTTGCTTTTAGCGCAACCGACGGCAAACTGCTCTGGACAGGCACAGTGGCTGGCAAAGCATACGGGCTTGCCGTAGCCAACGCGCATTTGTTCGTCAGTACGGACAAAGGAAAAATTCACTGTTTTGGTGAGTGGATTGAAGAGCGAAGATTGAAAATTGAAGATTGAAAAAACGAAGACGGCATTAAATTAAAGCAGGTGAGCATGGGAGCAGGTGGGCCGGTGAGAAAAGGAAAAAGATATTGTCTCTTTTATAAAGACGAAAGCTCTTGTCGGCAGTTTTGTCAATATTAATTCGTCAAAACAATATCTCTTTTGCTCACCTGCACACCTGCTCACCTGCCCCCAAATATAGAGGTATATTATGACTAAAAACAATTTTCTAAGATTAGCTATTTTGGCGTTCCTGTTTTCAGGAGTGGTTCAAGGACAAGCCGGCGATGTGGGGCTGGTTGGTCGCTGGCTCTTTGATAACGCCCACATAACAGGACAGAAAGTCAAAGATAGCGTCGGTATATACGACGCAACGATTATTGGAACGGTCAAACTGCGTAAGGGCGTAAAGCCTGAAGCATTGATGCTTGATGGGACTTCAAACAGCATCACCATCTCCCACGACATTGTACCCACGGCGCTCCCAAAGCGAGACATCACTCTGGAGGCCTGGGTATCCATAAGTACGCCCATTGAGTGGGGCGGCATCATCGGGTATATCAAGGACAACGGCGGCTTTGAAAAGGGGTGGTTATTGGGGTACAGGCAATCCAAATTTAGCTTTGCTCTGTCAAGCATTGGCGCAGATGACGGCGACGGGCTTCTGACATATCTCAATGCTGTGTCGGCTTTTGAGCCGTATAGCTGGTATCATGTTGTCGGCACGTATGATGGTTCCTTGCAGAGCGTATATGTCAACGGCAAACTCGAAAACACCTCCAAGTTCCAATCCGGCGACATCAACTACCCACCCGGTGCCTTTTACGAAATGGGTGCTTATCATGACGACGATGAATTCTATCGTTGCCACGGCATGCTCCACGAAGTACGCGTATACAATCGGACGTTGAACGAAGATGAGGTGCTGGCGAACTATGAAGCCAAAAAATCGCTCTTTCCAAAACCACTGAATATCGCCGTCGGCCCTTATCTGCAATTCGTTGAACAGGATGTGGCTACCATCAACTGGGAAACAGAACAGCCATCCGCTTGCATCTTAGAATATGGGGAGACTGTGCCGCTTTCCATGCGTGTCGAGGACGGTATACCCAAAACCGTCCATGAGATAACCATCAGAGGGATAAAACCTGAGACAACATACTATTATCGCATCAAATCGGTTGGCTCCCAAAAAACGGAAAGAGTTAGCAGACTCTACAACTTCGACTCCACCTTTAATTACAGCCTTGCTCGTTCTCCAGATACTCCGTCCCCCTACCCGGAGGATGAACTGACATCGCTGTATGCTCTGGCTGCTAAACAAATAGTTGAGAATACAAACGCTAAGAAGGGATACTGTTTGGTACTCGGCTGTGGTGAAGGGCGTTTAGCATACGAGATAGCTAAACGAACTGATTTGAAAATTATCGCAGTCGAAGAGGATGAGAGCAAAGTCGCTGCGGCGAGGAAAGCTCTCGACAAAGCAGGACTCTATGGGGTTAGAGTCACAGTCCACCACAGTTCGCTCTCGCAACTACCCTACGGCAACTATTTCGCAAATCTGATAGTATCTGACCGAATGCTAATTTCCGGCGAAGTTACAGGTACTGCCGCTGAGATGCTTCGCATGCTGAGGCCCTGTGGTGGTGTGGCATACCTTGGGCAACCAGCAAACGCTGCCAAATATGGCAAAACACTCAACAGAGCCGAACTCGAAGGTTGGTTGAAGCAAGCACCGATTCCAAAATGGACGCTCAACGAAGAGGATGGGCTGTGGGCGGTGATACGTCGCGGCTCACTTCCCGGCAGCGGCGATTGGTCTCACGTATACGCCGATGCGGGCAACTCAACTTGCAGCGGGGATAAATTGGTACAGAGTCCGATGAATATACTATGGTTCGGGCGTCCCGGCCCCCGTCCTATGCTTGACCGCGGCTGTCGCAAACCAGCACCGCTTTCTACGAACGGACGACTGTTTATCCAGGGAGATAGGCGTATTTTCGGGCTGGACGCATACAACGGCACTATACTTTGGACTTTGGAAATCCCTGCACTCCGGCGCGTCAATATTCCCAGAGACTCCGGTAATATGGCCGCCAGCAACGATTATTTGCATGTCGCCCTTGGGAATAAATGCTGGCGTTTGGATGCTGACACGGGAGAGCGTTCATTCACGTATGATGTGCCGCGTGCGAAAAAATCCCAAGAGACGCACTATGACTGGGGCTATTTAGCTTGTGTTGACGACCAAATTCTGGGTAGTGGGGTAAAGCAAGGCTCGTTTTATACCGGTGCGGAAGGCGAATGGTACGATAGTAAAAATCTGACAAGCGGCGAAACCTATAAAGTAACCAGCGACTACCTCTTCGCCCTGCAACAAGGCGATGGGAAAGAGGAATGGACGTTTAGTAGCGGGGTGATTATCAACTCGACAATCGCTATCGGCGATGGGCGTATCTACTTCGTCGAAAGCCGCAACCCCGCCGCTCTGGCAATGAAGACAGGACGCATCGGAAGCGAGTTATCCGCCGAACAGTATATTGTCGCGCTAAACGTCCATACCGGCGAGAAACTCTGGGAACGCAAAAAGGATTTCAGCAAATCCAGCATTGTCTTATACCTCAGTTATGCCGATGGTAAACTCATCGTGCTGGATTCATCGGACAAATACCATCTATATGCGTTCGACGCCAAAGATGGAAGTCCCCTGTGGGAGCAACATCACAACTGGGTACGAACCCATCACGGCGGACACATACAACATCCGGTCATCGTTGGCGGTGTTGTATATGCAGAGCCTTGCGCCTTTAATTTGAAAACCGGCGAAGCGGTTAAGACTGATATGCCCGCGCGCGGTGGGTGTGGAACGATGTCGGCATCGTCGAGTTGTTTTTTCTATCGTGACGGTTATCATGGAATGTGGGATGTGAAGGCTGGCAGGCGAGACAAATGGATTGGCATTCGTCCCGGATGCTGGCTGGGCATAATACCAGCGGGTGGTATCGTTCTTGCCCCTGAATCCAGTTCGGGCTGCTCCTGTGCCTTTCCAATCCAGACTTCTATCGCTTTTGTGCCCAGAGGCGCATTCAGATGAGCGTTCGTAATTCGTTCACTTCGTAGGTAGAATGTGAGGACATCATGACGACATTTTATCTTATTTTCAAAGAGTTCATTCACAGAAAGTTGAATTCCCTGCTCAGTTTGCTGGCGATTGTGACGGCTGTGGCGCTGTTCGTATCCTTCTTCACAACCGGTAACGCCTCCAAGCGTGAGACTACCCGGCTGATGCGGGATATGGGGTTCAATCTGCGCATCATACCCAAAAAAACCGACATGAATAAGTTTTGGGCAACGGGGTTCTCAGCACATTCGATGCCGGAAGAATATGTCTACCGCTTCGCCTCTCAAAAGGGACTCTCCTATAACCACCTTGTCGCTATGTTTCAGAGGAGAGTATCATGGCGCGGCAGGGAAGTCATCTTGACTGGTATCTCACCGAAAGAGGTGTCGCCGCCCGGCAAGAAGAAACCCCCGATGATATTCACAATTAAGCCAGGCACTGTCCACATCGGCTCTGAACTGGCAAGTAGTCTGGGGATAGAAAAGGGCGATGTGATAGATATTTTCGGAAAATCCTTCAGCGTAGCAAGGTGTCTCCCTGAAAGTGGCAGTGGTGATGACATCCGCATCTACGCACACCTCCACGATGTGCAAGGGATTCTTGGCATGGAGGGTAGGATTAACGAGATACAGGCGTTGGAGTGTCTGTGTTTCACGATGTCACCTGAGGAGTTCCGCACCACGTTGCGGAAACAACTTGCACGAGTGCTACCCGATGCGAAACTGGTTGAAATCCAATCCATCGCCGTAGCACGCCAGAAACAGAGGTGGATGGTTGAGAAGTATTTCTCGTTCATCATGCCGTTTGTGTTGGTTGTATGCGCGGTGTGGATAGGCACTCTGGCGATGATGAACGTGCGAGACAGGCAATATGAAATAGGCATCATGCGAGCACTCGGCTACAGTTCAGGCAAGATAGCATTGCTATTCTTGGGCAAAGCTGTTATAATCGGGCTGATAGGTGCTGCTGTGGGTTTCGGCATCGGAACCGGGCTGGCTTTGTCATATGGGGCTGAGATATTCAAGGTAACAGCGAAGATGATAAGCCCCGTATATGGGTTGCTTGGTTGGGCGATTACCGTTGCGCCAGCTTTTGTAGCGCTTTCGAGCTTCATCCCGGCGATGGTTGCCGTAACTTTTGACCCGGCTCTCACGTTGAGAGAGTGAGTAGATTGACTATTGAAGATTTTCGATTGTCAATCCACTAATTTTACTTATTACTTCTTACTCTTTACTCTTTATTTATGATACTTTTCAAGAACGTTAGCAAAATATACCGAACCCGACACAGCGAAGTCAATGCCTTAGATGAGGTGCATTTCCAAGTCGAAGAGGGCGAATTTGTGGTAATCCGAGGGCCCAGCGGCAGTGGAAAAACAACGCTGCTGTTAGCGATTGGGGGAATGCTTCGACCAACGAAGGGGCAGGTTATCGTAGACGGAAACGACATCTATGCGATGAGCACGCGGGAGAGGGCAAACTTCAGAGCGGAGAACATAGGATTCATCTTTCAAATGTTTCATTTAGTCCCCTACTTGAATGCCATCGACAACGCGCTATTAGCTACTGGCGCGGGAACAAATCAGGCAGGGCGAGAGGAGGCGAAGGAATTGTTGAAGCGTTTGCGTTTATCAGAGCGTGAACGCCACAAGCCTTCTGAACTCAGCGCAGGAGAAAAACAACGCATTGCCATAGCAAGGGCGTTACTCAACCGTCCCAAAATTATCTTGGCAGATGAGCCAACCGGGAATCTTGACCCGGAGAATGCGGCCGAAGTCATCGGGTATCTGGCGGAGTTTCACAGCAACGGTGGTACGGTAATTGTCGTTACCCATGGAGTGCAGGTTGACCAGTATGCTGACCGAATGATTTATCTGCGAGAAGGACGTATTTTCGAAAAAGGAGCTTGAAGTGAAAAAAGCAAATGTAACCTTCATTATTGCGATTGCTGTCGTAGTAATATCCATTACACTTGGAACATTTATCATCATAAAACGCTCGCGCGAGGGCGAACAGAAAGCGTTTGACATGGGCAAATCGCATTATGACAAACAGGATTACGATGCCACGGCTCAATATTTGAGCGCGTATCTGCAAAAATACCCTGGAGGCAAGAATGCTCCTGAAGCATTATACTATCTGGCAATTTCCCATCAAAAGCGCGAAGATTATACCAACTCAGCGCAAATTTGGGAAAAGGTAATCAGTGATAATCCGACAACTGAGCGCAAGCAGGAAGCATATTACAACTTAGGGATATGTCTGGAAAATCTGAACAAATTTGACCTTGCTATAAAAAGCTATGGTATGGCTGGCAATGGCCCGGATGCCAACCTCGCAGGCAAGGCACTGTTACAACAAGGCAGTCTTTATGGGGAAAAGAGGAAGGACGTTAGTGTGGCTAACGCGTATCGTCAGATAGCAGAAGACTTTCCCAGCAGCGAATCAGCGAGCGAAGCTGGAAAAAAACTGGGCAAACTTAACTTGGAACATCTGCTGACGGAAAATTCTATAACTTATCAAGTTAAATCAGGAGACGCAATATCAAAAATAGCACGCAAATTCAAAACAACGTCAGGCTTGATAATCAGAACCAATAAAATTGACCCGCGCCGAATTCGGGTAGGATTATCCCTGAAAATACCACAGGTGCGTTTTAGCTTTGATATAGGCACGGAGGATAGGCTCGCCCACCTTAAACATAACGGGCTTATCGTCAAGCAGTACCCTCTTGGCGTCGGCAAACCTGAAAGTCCCACCCCGATTGGCAATTTTAAAGTCATACTCAAGGAAGTCAATCCAACCTGGTATTCCCCAGATGGGATAATCCCGCCAAATGCCCCGAACAATCAGTTGGGCACTCGCTGGATTGGCTTTGAAAACGCTGACACAATAGGACGTGGTTTTGGAATTCATGGCACAATCGAACCTGAATCCATCGGAAAAGCCGAAAGTAGCGGTTGTATTAGGATGTATAATGAAGATGTGGAGGAACTATTTGACCTGCTAATCATGGGCTCTGAAATCTATACCGCCAAACGGTTACAACCGGGGAAATGGTATGAGTGGAAAGAATAAC
>CAZRLY010000184.1:0-12769 GCA_964601015.1 uncultured bacterium | reverse complement strand
ATCCAAACGGGATGGATAATTACCTCAAAACCGGCCGAGAAAACAGTCGCGGGGGCAGATACGAAGCCAGTCTTTTCGCCTTTCGGTCATTCACCAGTTTTGGAACCATGACTGGAGCCACCCCGGACGGTAGAAAGGCCGGCGAATATCTCTCGCAGAGTATGAGCCCCAGCGTACTCAGCCTCGGGCCGAGTAGAACATGCTGCCAGCTTGTTCAGAAATGTGATATTGGGCAAGTGTTGAGTGCGCTTGAGCCGCTCAATCTTACGCTCTATCCAGTGACGGCTGTCCTGGACGTTAAGCTGCCTGCGTTCGGTGGCGGCAGTGGCGCAGAGGTAATTGTCCCGGTCATCAAGCGTTTTCTGAAAAACGGCGGTTCTGTCCTGCAAATGAACTATGTAAACCCCGAAGTGCTGTTGGAAGCCCGCAAACACCCACAGCAGCATCTTGACCTTGTGGTTCGGGTCACCGGCTACAGCGCCTACTTCAACACTCTCCCTGAAGCTGTGCAGGATGAGGTAATTGAACGCACTTTGGTAACACACAGCGCGTTGTGAGCATCGGTGAGACCACTTGGTATGAATTTTTTCCACAGAATATTGGGGAAAATTGCACATTTAGGGGGAAAGTTTCATAAAGCTCTTCTGTTGACCTGAATGGTGAAATATGTTATACTGCTTTGAAAATGTATGAATAAAACTAATTCCCGATTTGAACTGTTATCAGGAATTGAAATTCAAAGGTGTAGGCTGGCTTGCCAGTAATACGTTGTTTTTCTTCGACCAACCATCGGAACTGGAGCAGAACTAGTCGCAAACGCAGAACATCGACTATGACTGTATTCTCAAAGAAACAGCCCATTTTCACAACGTCGTTTTTATGGTAATCTTTTGTTGTTACCGAGAGAAAGGATGATGAACGATGACGAACTACGAGAAATCAAAGAATTACTTAGATGTTTACGACCGTGTACTGGGAATTTTCAAACTCAATAATGATAACTACTTCAAGCGTACACAAATATTAATGTTAGTAATTCAATCAGCATTATTTATTAGTTTTACCAGTACTTGGGGAGATGATATTAAATGGGCATTACTTGGATTAATATCATTCTTCGGTATACTTTCAGCATACGCTTGGTTTGTGTTCATCACTCGGCAATGCGACTATTTAGAATTTTGCAAATGCCACCTAAGAAATATTGAGTATCGCCTTGTGGAGCTTGGTATACCCTTAGAATACTTTAAAAATGAATCAAAAGTATTTTATCATGGTAACCCCGTCCATTTCAAATGGAGTAACGACGACTTTCCACACGAAGTAGGTCGAAAGGTTAAGGGTCGCATGATAGGAATTGAGAAAAAGATAGCTGGTTTACTAATTATTTTCTGGGTACTTATTTTCGGATTATTTATTCTCTATGGAACTAAATTTCCCATTCCCTTTAGAGACAGCATAAAAGATGTGTTTAAGCGCATTATCGTGTCATAAAAACAGATAAAGGTAAGGAAAACACAGTATAAAGCGTAGCAAACCGAAATTGTAAGATCTAAATTAGGAGGTATTCCAAATGAAAGTCAAAGCCATTGTAGCCTGTTTTTTAACGGTATTAGTAACCAGCTTTGTTTATGCAAAGGACATTCAGGTTCCAGATGATAACATTTATGAAGCGATAAATAATGCAAAGGAAGGGGATACAATTACATTGAAGGCAAAAGAAGGGGATAGAATTAGATTTTTTAAAAAAGGTAATGATGCTGTATTCTCAAAAATAATCTCGAGCGACAATAAGCCTATGGAAAGGAAAGTGTTTTTCCTACTATTAGTGCTTATTGTTGCACCCTGCGTTACTATTGGTTACTGTATTAGGACTCGGCGACCCATAGATAAACTGATTTCACAATCTATAAAAAAGGTTTTGGAAAAAGTTACAGAGGAAGTTAAGCATCAAATGTTGGAAAGATTAGTTACCTCAAAACAGGAAAATCAGCCATAGAATATTTTGCGGTTCAGAAACCGAATTCTTCCCCCAAAACTCGGTTTCCATGTGCTAATATATTTTGTGGACCAGTATGTTTGACTGCCGGTTGAGATTTTGAAGCGCCTGATGAACATGAAAGGGCTGATGCAATGAATAATCGAGAGAGATTCCGCCGAATCATGAACTACGAGCCTGTGGATAGCTTGCCTGTGCTGGCAGTGGAGCCGTTTGAGACAATGGCAATTGAGCGGTGGCAGAGGGAGGGATTGCCGAACGGCAACCATCCGGTAGATTACCTGGGCATGTCGAGGCTCGTACACATTCCATTGAGTTTTGACCCCATCCCACCGTTTGAAAGGCAGGTGGTTTCGGAGGATGCGGAGTACGTGGTCGAAACGACGAATATGGGTGCGCTCGTGCGTCGGCGTAAGGACAACCCGACGATGTTCTACGGCCACATTGACCATCCGGTGAAGACGCGTGCCGATTGGGAAGCGTACAAGCTCCGTTTCCAGGCTTCCACGCCCGGGCGTTTCCCCGAAGATTGGTTGCGGACGGTAGCCCCGAGTCTGAACGATTCGCAGGAGCCAGTTGGTCTTTTTCTGTTTCCTTTTTTCTTCCGGTTAGGATTCTACTCTATGGGCATGGAGCGGTTCCTGTCAGCCTTTTACGAAGAGCCGGCTTTGATGCACGATATGTTTTCGCATTGGTGCGATTTCACTCTTAACAACATCCGTCCAGTCCTTGAAGTGGTCAAGCCAGATGTAGTATTATTTACAGAAGACCTGGCTGGTAAGAATGGCCCTATGGTTTCGCCCAGAATTTACGAGGAATTCTGGTATCCTTACCAGGATGTGATTATTTCAATGCTACGCGACTATGGCGTACCTTTAATCTGCCAGTGGACGGCGGGGCAGTTTGAATGCCTTTTGCCTGGAATGATGGAACACGGCTTCAACTGCACCTGGCCGTTGGAGGTGATGGCGGAAATGGATGCGCATGTCCTTCGCAAACGTTTTGGTCGCAATCTGCGCATGGGCGGCAATATCGCTAAGGAATCGGTCATTTCCGGTCCCGAGGCCATTGACAAGGAGATTGAACGCCTTATGCCTCTGATTCGTGAAGGCGGCTTCCTGCCTGCTTTAGACGACATGGCATCTCCCGATATGCCCTTTTCCCATTATCGGTACATGATTGAAAAACTACAGGGCATACGGTTGGGCTGAGAGCAAATTATGAGTTGGATTTTTTGTTTGCGCAAGCTAATTAGTATCTGTTGATTTTCTCTTTTGTAGCGTTGCCAAAAAGGGTTTTCGCCCAGATTGCTCCAGTCGGATTGGCAAATCCGACTGTGTATTGTCGTGGATTTGCCAATCCACGACGAGCAGAGCCTATTTTTTCAGCAGATACTAATTACTCACTTGAGGAGGTATAATGAAGTGAGAACAAAAAAAAACACCATAACGCGCAGAGAATTTTTGCGCGATATTTCATTAGTAGGTTTAGGGCTTGCACTTACCCCTACCCTGTTAAATTTTCACGTAGAGAGAGCTTACGCTCTGGAAAATGTCGGTAAAGTCGTAGTTGCTACAGGGGAGGAATTGACAACAGGATACTCAATAAATCAAGATGTAGCGAAACAATTTCTGCATGCAAGCATTAAATCGCTCACGGATAAAACTTCCGTAGCAGAAGCTTGGAATGCCATATTCCCGTCGTTGACCAAAAGTGATGTTATCGGCATCAAAGTCAACACTATAAACGGAAACCTGTCCAGTCACCCGGAGGTGATTTTTGCAGACACGTTGAACGTAGATGCTAAAGATAAGCAATCAACTATTTGGGGCAAAATAAAAATGGAGGCAAATGAACGATGAGTTGGAAGTTACACAGACAAATCTTATACATAGCCATCATCGCCATCAGTTTCTTTTTCATCTCCTGTGGAGAAGAGAATGGCAATACAGTCGAAAAAGATAAAACCCCAATTGAGTTGCTGCCGCGTGACAATGACATCAGCGGTTGGATGCGCGAGGGGATGCCAACCGAAGCCACGAACGATAACGAATTATACAATGTAATCAACGGGGGCGCGCAACAATATATCGACAACGGCTTCATATCAGCGGCTTTTCAAGATTATAGGCATGTCGCCGGGCTTTTACTCAAGTTGTCAATCTATGAACTCGCTAACGAAGCCGACGCCAATGCGCTATATGACGAATTGGCGACTGGCGCTACGCGTCCTCTTGAAGGTGTCACAAAAGGGAGAATAGATGAAAGCTCATTGACGGAATACAAAGTCGAATTCCAAAAGGGAAAGTTTTTTGTCCAAATAGTCGTCGATAAATCAGGTGACGCGCTGGAAATTGCGAAGCTTTTTGCATCGCACATCGCAAATGAGATACCGTAATTTCCTACCTTGGACCGGACACCCTACAAAGCCGGACAACAAACCCTTGGACCGAGTATCCCCGAGAAAGGAGAATCAAATGCGAACAAATAATATCTTAGCCAAAATGCGTGTAGGTGAAAACGCCTACGGTTGCTCATTAATCTTTCCGTCAGCGGATATTATCGAACTTCTGGGAATTGCCGGTTTCGATTATGTTTTTCTGGATGGCGAACACGGGCCATTCACTGTCGAAACCATCGAACAGATGTGTCGTGCGGCAGACGCGGCTGGATTGACGCCGATTGCGCGCGTGTCTAATATTCAGTCTTCGACCATTTTGCAGTTTTTAGATAGGGGTGTCATGGGTATCATGGGCCCTCACATCAGCACTGGCGCGCAAGCGCAAGCATTAGCAGAAGCCTGCCGATTCGCACCTCAAGGCAAAAGAAGTTTCGGTTCAGGCCGCGGCAACGATTATGGCGTCCCGGTTCAGCGTCGCCAGTACATGGAACAAGCTAATGCAGAAATGCTCGTCATTGCGTTGTTGGAGGATGTGGAAGCGCTTTCCAATCTTGATGATATTCTCTCAGTAGAGGGAATTGATTTTTTCTCATTCGGTCCAAATGATTTAGCCCAGTCAATGGGATTGCCCGGTATGCCTGAACACCCAAAAGTTCAAGAGGCGATGGCTCAAACGACTGCTCAGATTTATAAGGCAGGCAGGAAAATGATGAGCGACGTTATGGTGGCTACCACAGCCACGGACATTATTCTCAATGCAGCGCGAGAATTTCTACAGAGTGCTCAACAGACATTGTAGCGGCAATTTCCGGTACTGTGTCAAGTTAGAATAAACTCATCTGGGTTTGGAATAAACGTTTTTGTTGTTTAACAATACTTCCATTTTTCAGCGAGGTGTCAAAAATGAAATCTTTGATTTTAGCTTTATTGGTCGGAACTATAGTCTTAGTATTCCCTTTTGTCGCAAAAGCAATTCAAGGAGATGATTCACTAAAGTTATATCTCCCCTTTGAGGAAGGGACAGGAAAAGTAGCGAAAGACAAAAGTGGAAATGGTAATGATGGGACATTAGAAGGGGATACCAAATGGACAGATGGCAAATATGGTAAAGCCATCTCTCTCAACGGAAAAGACAGTGGTGTTACGGTGCCTGATTCGGACAGCCTGGATACGCCCGATGAGATAACGGTTGAAGCATGGATTTACCCACTGAGTGCTAATGTCGATTACCCTGAAATCGTCCTCAAAGGCTATGGAACTGCCTTTGAACTAACTATGATGCAAAATCTTTCCATTGATTGGGAGTTTAACATAGGCGGCTGGAAAACCATGAACAGCGGTGCCGGCACTATTTCTCTGAAGGAATGGTATCATGCCGCTGGAACTTATGATGGAAAAGCAACAAAAGTTTACGTCAATGGGGTTGAAATGGCCGCCGCGGCTCATAGTGGAGCTTTTGGCGTAAATGATGCCCCCGTCCTAGTTGGGTATCGCCTGGCTAATATGCAAACGGCGGATATGTTCTTTGATGGCATTATTGACGATGTTGCTATTTATAACCGAGCTTTAACGACTAAAGAGATAATGGCAGACATGGAACAAGGGGTTTTACCGGCTGACGTGCAACCCGCTGGAAGATTGACAACCACATGGAGCCACATAAAAGCTGGTTATTAGCACAGAAGCACATTGAATTTTACAGCCAACACCTTTCACCGCTCTAAAGAGACGGTGCTGATGAGCGGTGAAAGGTGCTTGTTAGGTGAAAAGTAGGTTGGGTTGAGGTACGAAACCCAACAAACGCCATTTCTTCACCCGTTGGGTTTCCCTTTCGCTCAACCCAACCTACGTGGGCATTCAAGGGACTTCTCACACACGCTTTTAGACCGGTGAGTTGTTTTCGCAATTAGCGTTTCACCGGAGTTAGCGGCTCTTGACGCCAAACAACCTGACACCGATTTCCCGCAATATCATAGAAGAAGACGATGCGTGTTCCCGTAAAAGAGCTCATTTCATCTTCAAGTTGCACTCCCTTCTCCTTGAGGCATTGCACTGTCTTATCAAAATCATCCGTCTGGAAAGCCAGATGAAAGAACAAACCCGAGTCAATTTCCATCTTTTGTTCAGGCTGTCGGCGGGGAATAATTTCGAAGCACACGCCGTTCGCATCCTTCACAAAAAAGACGGGCATTTCTCCCTCTCCCGTGAAAACTACTTCCATATCGAAAAGCTCGCAATACCAATCTTTTAGAGCTACAGTATCATCCGCAAAGATAGCAACATGTTCAATTGTAAGCATAATTACCTCCTCATAAATAGCAACTGAAAATCTGTGCAGAAGCACGTTTTGCCTTTTTCTGATAATTTTTTTGCTTGTAAAAAAAAAAGCCCCACAGATAAAATCTGTGGAGCGTTCGAGCGTGATAACACTTCACTTCTTAAAGAAGTGAAGTTAGAAGCGGATCAATTATAATTATACAGTATTGTCATTTAATTTGCAAGAAAAAAATGACCTTTTTTAAAAAAAAAATTTTGATACCAGGAAAAATTCCATTGACAAGCCAGACATGCTATGCTACAATTTAGCTACAAAACAAAAGAAGATTTTCAGAGTTGACGATGGCTGTCATGCTCTCTCATTAGAGGCGAAGGTGCCTGTTGATGTACTATTTTTGCGTCAGTCGGACAGCTTAGTTTTTGAGGAAGAAGTTACCTTCATGGCCTGGAGTATGATAGAGAAATGGAATGGAGACGGCGACCAATGGATTGACAAAGGTGCCCATTCTGCAGGAAGTACCGGCTGCGGGATTATGGTGCATGGCGCTGCTAACTTCTATTTTATGCTTGGAGATGGTGGTGCCCGTCAAGATCTTACCTTTCCAGCCGCGGGCAAGGTGCCGATGGGCAAAGAATGGCACCACATCGCCGCGACGTATGATGGAGAGGAAATGATTGCCTATGGTAATGGCGAACCGTTTGGCAACAATAAGGCGTCATTTAAGCTAAGTTGTACGACGAATGTGCCTCTTTATGTTGGCGGGGGCGTGGATAGACCCCAATATGTCTTTGATGGCGCTCTTGATGAAGTAGCTGTCTTCAACCGCGCTTTAAGTCAAAATGAGGTAAAAAACGCAATGGATGGCTTGAAGCTCTCTGTGGGGGTTGCCGGCCATTTGACCGCTACATGGGGGAGAATCAAAGCGGAATATAAATAATAGGGTTTACTTCGCGCGTACTTAAAAAGGAGAAAGCGAGGCCGTCTCGGAAACGCCCCCTCCAGTAGCGAAGCGGATTTTCTCACTGCTTTGCTTCGTGCAGTCAGACGGCCCTTCACTGCGTTACGCGTCTAACCACAAACAGACGGTTCATTAAAAGCAAAACCGTATCCCCGATTGTGAATTTTTTCTCCCTGGAAGGGGAAGGCGTGAAACCTATGACTGTTGATGCAAAGAGCAAGCTGACAACAACATGGGGAGGAATAAAAAGGAGGGAAAGGAAATGAACACAGCGAAACTGGAGCGTCGTGGGGTTCTGATTATCCCTATAGACTTATGTGAGAGGTATGGACTCCGCGAAGATACTGTGATTGAATTAGTGGAAACAGACCAAGGCATTCTCCTTGTTCCACCCACATTGGAAGCTTTAGAGCCTGAATTGCGCAGAGAACTGGAAGCTTGGCAAGCTGCCCGTGATGAAGATTGGACACTAATTGAGGAGGGATAAACAGCATGAAATACATCACTGAACCTAAAAAAAGGATACCGGTTATTGCCGAGGTAGACGTTGCCGTCATTGGCGGCGGACCGGGCGGATTGCCCGCGGCTATTGCAGCCGCTAAACGTGGTGCGAACACGCTCATCGTTGAACGGTATGGTTTTTTAGGCGGCATGGCTACAAATGGGTTAATTGGGCCGATATTAGGACATACCGCGCATCAAAGCAACATACCCATCATCGGAGGGATTGCAAAGGAACTGTGTTTGCGAATGCACGAAATGGGCGGCGCGCCTGAGTGGGAAGACGCTCTCGAACAGTGGGGCGTTCCCTTTGCTCCTGAAATATTCAAACATGCTGCTGACCAGATGGTAGAGGAAGCGGGTGTCAAGGTTCTGTTCCACACGTACCTTTCGGATACCATTGTGGAGGGGGACGAAATCAAAGCCGTCATTGTCGAAAGCAAATCGGGAAGAGGGGCTATCGTTGCGAAAATAGTAATTGATGCCACAGGGGACGCAGATGTAGCGCATAGCGCAGGCGCACCCACACAAAAAGGGCGTTCAGCGGATGGGATGTCTCAGTCAATGGGCACAATATTCCACATCGGAGGCATCGAAAATGTTTCTTCGGAGGAACGAAAAGAAGCCTCGGAGAAAATCCGTAAAGCGATTGATGCAGGCGAATTACACGCATACAACACATCACTGGGAGGACGCAGTTCGACTATCCGAGAAAGCGAAGTCACCCCCAATGTTACCCGCTTTGCTGGTGACGCAACTAACGTTGAGGATTTAACTAAGGGCGAAATTCAGTTGCGGAAGGATACCTTGAAGATAGTCGATCTCTTCCGAAAGAATGCCCCTGCCTACAAGAACTGTTATCTGATAGCAACGCCTGCGCAGATAGGTATTCGTCAAAGTCGCCAAATTGTTGGAGAGGCTACACTTACCGGTGACGACATCATTAAAGGGAGGAAATTTGAGGATGGCATCGCAAGAGGCTCATGGTGGATTGATATTCACTGCCCTCGCGGATTTGTGAAAAATGATGTCCACCTTTGCTATTCAAAATGCCCCATGAAAGATTGTTACATGCACACGGAACACAAGGAAGACTTGATAGACGCTATCTACCCTCCCAAAGGCGACTGGTATGATATTCGATACGGCTGCCTTGTTCCAAAGAATATTGATAATTTGCTGGTATCGGGGCGTTGCATTTCCGCAACTCACGATGCTATGGCAGGCGCGCGGGTAATGGGGACGTGTCTGGCAATAGGGCAGGCTGCTGGAACCGCAGCCGCGCAAGCCGTCTCGACGAAGAGCTCTCCGCGAGAACTTGATGTTGAAGTTCTTCGCCAAACAATTATCGCAGACGGTGCAAAAGTCTAAGAGGGTGCGTGAAAAGTCCGTCATATAATGTCGTAAAAAGTCTTGACATAGGGTTCAACGGAAATGGACGGACGGGCGGCACTGCCTGTGTAGCGTCGTTCTCCGTTTCGACACTTCTCACACACGCTCTTAGACGTTATCTTTAGTTCGGTGTCGGGCTTAATTAAGGAGATTAAAATGAAAAAACTTACAATCTTTTTTCTAACAATCTTGATACTGCATGGATTCTTAGCCTCCTACGAAACACAGGCCGACGACGAATCTTTGGCGATGTATTTTCCCTTTGATGAGGGAAATGGAAAAGATGCCAAAGACCGGTCTCAATTTCAAAACGACGGCAAATTAGAAGGAGCGAAATGGGTAAATGGTAAATTTAACAAGGCATTGGAGTTTGATGGAAAAAGCTATGTTGGCGTTATGCCTGGAGAAGAGGTTGGTATCGGACAGGAAACCACCTGGGCGATATGGTTTAAAACAGATGTGGAGGGGCAGGGCGCAAATTTAGCCACACTCCACGGCACGATGGTCATTTATTTTTCGGGTGGTTCCATCAGCGCTCAAATCTGGACAAACCCAGGTGGTGCTCTATGGAACTCTGTAAATAGTACCGTTTTTGCCAAAAGCGGCGAGTGGTACCATGTAGCAGCAACCTGGACGGAACAATCAGGCAAAATTATCATTTATGTGAACGGGGAAGAGAAAAATTCCGCCGTCGCGGCTGGAAAAGTAAGTTTCAAGTCGGGCAGACAGCTTGCTATCGGTGGGAACGACCAGATTACATATCCAGGTACGAACCTTTTTGATGGCATCATCGACGAATTTCGCATCTATAATCGCGCTCTGGACAAAAATGAGATAAGAGAGATAATGTCGGCGTTAGATGTGTCTCCAGGAGCAAAGTTGACAGTTACCTGGGGCGAACTCAAAGAGTGAGGGCAAAGGGTGTGGAACCCTTGACCAATAAAAATTTCGACTACTGCTCTGTTGGCTTAATTATAATAGTTGTGGTAGGTCGGGTATGGTAGGAAACCTACCCGACAATTGGCTAACGAACGTCAGTCAGTTGGGTAGTCTTGTGGACATACCCAACCTACGATTATATGCCCTTCAAACCAAAATCAACAGAGCACTACCCCAAGGAGAAAATAACCATGAGAAGTTTTGTTTTGGTATTGACGATAGTGTCTCTCACAATATTGCCGTCCCTTGGAAGAACTGTTGATGAATCTTTGGTGTTGTACCTTCCATTTGACGAAGGAGCAGGTACTCCGAGAGATGTTTCCCCCAAGCCTGCCAATGTTGCCATCGAAGGCAACCTGAAATGGGTAGAGGGAAAATTTCGGAAGGCTTTAGAGTTCGATGGGACGGCAGCGAACTATGTTGAAGTTTCTCACAGCGGTAAGCTGGATGGAATGAAAGCCATAACCATAGAAGCATGGGTTAAACCATATAATCCTGATGCCAACGCTCGAGCCATCGTCTCTAAGAGGAGTGCCCAAGGTTGGCAGGGAACTGGACATAAAGATGACCTTTTTAATCTGTTCTCGTGGACTGACATGAAGTTCTATGCCAGAACCAACGCTCAAGATGGTATGCAGGTTAGTTCAGAAACTGTCCTGAAGGACAAAACATGGTACCACGTTGCTTATACCTTTGACGGCAAGGCTGAAAAGGGAAAACGGCAGAATCTCTACATTAACGGGCAAACGGAAATGACAAAGGAACACCTCGATGACAGCGTTGGCAGTTCAGAAACCGGACTGTGGATTGGAATTCTGAACGCCGGGTATACACAAGCCTGGCAGGGAATAATCGACGAGGTACGCGTTTGGAATCGAGCTTTGAACGAAGCGGAAGTTCAATTAGCTATGCAGGGAAAGCTTGGGGCAGCGATTCACCCTAAAGGCAAATTGACCGCAATATGGGGAACGCTCAAGCATCAACTTGCAGACTAAAATTGTATATCTTATATTGAAAGGAGAAAAACCAAATGTCAAAATTATCTAAAACCACGACGCTTTGCGTCCTGAACGAACACGTTTTTTGCTGTGTTTCTTTACTTTTGTTGCTGCTTGTGGTGATGTCCACAGATGCAGTGGAAGAGTTTAAGGTTTCCGATTACGATGATGGCCACCAGATCTGGTTTGAGGCCGAGGCCTTCGATGAGCGAAGCCCAAATGAAAACTACAAACTTGGTATCGCTGAGAAAGCACTGAAACCCACCGATGGAGCTTTTGGTGATATTGTCACTAATACAGGCGGTGACGGTTGGTTGCTTTATCGCTTTGACATCAGCGTAGCGGGTGGCAAGAAAGGCGAGTGGCGGTTTATTGGGCGAATAATTAATCCGAATAACCATTCGGACTGGCTCTGGGTGCTTGGAGATGATGGTAATACGATACCGGAGGCGGCACCTGCCTTCGTTCGACCCGACGATATAATCTTCGAGAATAATACCCCCACTTGGACCTGGGTAAGAGATGGCGATTTCGGCGCAGATGGAGGAACTGTCAATGAATTGCAGAATGGTGAGAACGTCATGATGATATGGTATCGCGGTAGCAGTCTTGAAGACCAATACGATGTGTTCATGTGGGCGGATGACCTAAATTATGAGCCCACCGACGATGATTATATTAATGCTGAGATATACAAAATGTCGGTTCAACCACAAGGCAAATTGGCGATGGTGTGGAGCCGGTTAAAGCTCCAGTAGCGCCGCCTGGCGGCATTTTCGCAACAAACGGTTAGTGGTTCGTTTATAAGTCCGTAGAGGGTTCTGCAGAACGACCATGAAGCAGGCAAAGCCTTGCTTCAGGTTCTGCTAGCAAGTCCTATTGTCCCATGCTTTCGGATTGAATCCGCTCTGACAGTGGTTTCTCATGGCGTAAATCAAGATGATCAACGGCGCCACTTTTGAGGTAACTGACAGCGGCGTCAGTCGTATGGTCGTAGTTCAGTCGTTGATAGATAAAACCCCAGAGAACCACTAACGGGGTAAACAATCGAAGATAGAACCGTTTAGGGCACTCTTTCAACCAGTCTGAAATCAAGGAAACAGGCAGCAACTCACAAAAGACAGGAAGGAGTTGCAAAGGCTTCGATTTTACTTCGGAGTTCGGCAAGGTCGACATCAAAAGACTCCTCGAAAAAAGGATTGGGGAAATTATATCATATCTCGCCGGAAGTAAACAGAAGAGACTAATTGGTTTGTTCCATAAATCTGTTCCGCTTTTAAGGTGTTTAAAGTCGTCAGTTTTT
>CAZRLY010000183.1:0-12805 GCA_964601015.1 uncultured bacterium | reverse complement strand
GTCGGCAATTGCCACTGTTAGTTGTTCTTTAGTTCTATCTAATTGCTCTCTCATCTCCGTAGTAACCTGTTCAAGCATTTTTTCTGGGTTCTCTGCCTTACTGAGCGCGTGATTAATATTTGCCTTGAAGATGGAAGAGATTCTGCTGAATATTCCCATTACAGTGTCTACCTCCTAACTAATTTTAGTTCTTGATTTACCTGAATTTGGACAGTTCCGCATAATGCAGAATCGTCGCTAAAGCCAAGGATTCTATTGAAGCTTCCAACTCATTGATGTCGAGATGTTCTGACTGGAGTGAATCAATCAAAATGACGTTTTCGTCTTCGAGCGCATAAGCGCCGTGTACTAAGTCCGTCGCATTCAGTTCGAGCAAACGCTTGAAAAATTGTTCACGATTTTTCCGCGGCATGCTCATCAACTTAATTCGGAAGAGGATTAGCGGGGGTTCATGGTTGATAACAAGATTGTCAATGCCCTGTTCCTCAATATTCAACACCCATATCCCCTCTCCCACCGTATCATAAGGTATTTCTAACTTTTCAAAAAAAGATTCAATTTCGCTGTTCGTCGCCATAAAAATACCTCCTTCATTTGCAATTATACAACATTTCTGCATGAATGTCAAGGAACATTCATTGAATTTTTTGAGTAAAGATTTTTTCAGTTCTTTTGGATTGAACCTGAACTTTGTTCATGGTATAATAATACTGCGAAGATAAGTAAATCATCATGGAGGAAATAAATGAACTTCAAACCACACGGTATCATACCAGCTTTAGTAACACCGATGAAAGACGACGAATCCATTGACGAGAAGGGCTTGCGCGCTGTGGTTAATCACGTACTGGAAGGTGGCGTACACGGCGTTTTCGCTGTTGGAAGTCAAGGTGAATTTTACGCGCTTTCAAAGGGGGAGAAGAAACAGGTAATCAAAATAGTCATTGACGAGGTAAACGGACGGGTGCCGGTTTACGCTGGCGCAGGCGCTCTGACGACACGGGAAGTCATTGATGTGACCAAAATGGCAGCGGATCTGGGCGCTGATGCCGCGTCGATTTTGACGCCGTTTTTCATCAGCCCCACCCAGGATGAATTGATAAGACATTACGAGAGTATAGCAAAGGCAGTTAATTTACCGCTGTTGTTGTACGGCAATCCACGGCGTACAGGGGTAGATTTGGAACCCGACACAGTTGTCAAACTCGCTCAAATAGATAACATCGTCGGCATTAAAGACAGCAGTGGAAATCTGGCTTTGACGGCAGAATACATAAACAACGCTCCAGAAGATTTTGCCGTTATTGCAGGCAATGACGCGCTCATCTATTCGATTCTGCTTTTGGGTGGGAAGGGCGCCATTGCCGCTACGTCAAACGTAGTGCCGAAATTGGTCGTCAGCATCTACGAAAACATTCAATCCGGCAATCTCAAAGCCGCACGCGAAGCACAAGCCAAACTCGCATCGTTGCGCAAAGCGTTCTCCTTGAGCACTTTCCCAGTCGTTGTCAAAGAAGCGCTTGATGTTATCGGCATTTGTGGCGGACGCGCCAGAAGCCCCGTATATCCGATGCCAAAGGAGGCAAGGAACAAGCTGGAGAATATATTGGAATCCTTGAAATCTGAATTATAATCTTTTTTAGAGAGGAGTTAATTATGAAAGAATTTGCGTTTTGTCTGAATGCCAGCACCATCCGCCCAGTTGGATTGATAGAAAAAATTCAGATTGCTGCGGATGTGGGATACGATGCAATAGAGTTGTGGAATGATGATATGACGGACTACGAGAAGGAGGGCGGCAATCTTGCCGACATTAAGAAACTGCTTGATGATAACAATTTGTCAGTAGCTACCGTCATAGCCCTTCACGGCTGGATTTCATCTGAGGGGGAAGAATACAAGCAGGCGATAGAAACTGCTAAGGTTAGAATGCGGCAGGCGGCGGATGTGGGTTCTCCATACATCATTGCCAGCCCGCCAAGAGAGGAAGTGGACGATATGGCTAAGGGCGCGCAACGATACCACGATTTGTTGGAGTTGGGTAAATCTTTTGGCGTTAAACCTGCGATGGAGTTTCTCGGTTTCGTGGAAGGAATCAACGGGATTGACGACGCGTGGGAGATAGTCACAAACGCCAACCACCCCGATGGCACTATTGTAATTGACCCATTTCATATCTTCCGTGGCGGTTCGGACATCGACGACATGAGAAAGATACCGGGGGATAAAGTAGCTGTGCTTCATTTCAACGACGCGCCTGAAACGCCTGCACGGGAATTGCAAACTGATGCGGATAGAGTTTACCCCGGAGATGGGATTTTGCCGCTTGCGGATATGGTGCAGATATTGCGCGATGCGGGGTATAAGGGTTGTATTTCTCTTGAGTTATTCAATAAGGAATTGTGGAAACAGAACCCTAAAGAGGTTGCACGCATCGGCTTGGAGAAGATGAAAGCTGTAGTCGAATGAGTGAAGAGTAAAAAGTGAAGAGTAATAAGTTACTTTTTACTCATTACTCTTTACTTCTCATTCCCATTTGTGGGGTGTTGGAAGGGGTTAAGGGGTTATAGGTTTCCCCTATCTTGGAGGTAGCGATGAAACATATCGTACATTTCATAATATTGTCTATGGCTGTGAATCTGGGCGTTTGCAGTCTCGCTTATGCGCTAAAGGGGCCAACCTGGTTATTCACTGTGCCGACTGCTGATACTCTTGAAGAGAGTGAATTCACAGTAGGTATCATTCACGCAGATATTGGATTTACGAATGAATTGCAATTAGGCATTCGTGGCATAAAACTTAACCTGGATAAGGAGATTCGCAACCGCACAAATGTAGCCGCCGGCGTTTCCTTCTTTGAGATAGCCTATCTGGTGGCCAGTCACAAACGCTTGAAAGATAACGCTAAATTGCATCTCGGTGTTAAGGCATCACCTACTTTTCTGTTTGCTGCGGCAGAATTTCCGCTGTCTCACAAAAACACCCTGATAATTGAGCTAAACGACGGATTTAATATCGGCATCCGCAGTCGCATTAAACAGCGTCTTAAAATTGATATTGGCGTTTCGTATAGCAACTTGGGGTTCTATCAGCGTGGATTCTATGAGGATTTCCCAAGAGGGTATTACAAAAGGAAGCTGCGCGAATTCCATTTTTTACCGATAATTGGCGTGGCTTATTCTGATGTATTTTAAGGAAAAAAATAGTTGACAGATTTCAGAAGTTTCCCTATAATTTACATCAAACGGAAATAAGGACGAGGCATTCTGTTAGAAGGAGAAATACATATTTACAAACGGCCTTTTAACAACGTTAAACTCCCAATGGAATTAGAACGCCTCGCCCTACCTACCAAAGGAGAGATAATCAATGGCAGTAAAAGTAGCGATAATCGGTTGTGGCGGTATGGCAGGAGGGCATTTGAATGCTTATCTGCGGATTTGGGAAACCGTCCCCGGAAAGGTTGAATTGGTGGCAGTGTCTGACCCGGTTGAGGAACGAGCCGAGGACTTTGCAAACAAGGCTAAAGATGTTACAGGCAAAAAGCCCGTTGTATACGACGACACCGATAAGATGTTGTCAAAAGAGAGCCTTGACGGCGCTGACATCTGTTCTCCGCACGCATTTCATCATACGAACGCTGTGAAATGTCTGGACGCTGGTGTCAACGTCATTGTGGAAAAGCCCATAGGTGTGACAGTTAAGGCAACCCGCGCTATCATTGAGGCGGCAAAACGAAATGGCAAAATAGCGGCTACGGCGGAAAACATCCGCAGAATGCCCAGCCGTAGAACTTCATGGTGGCTTATGAACGAGAAGAAGATGTTGGGCGACATGCGCATGTTCTTCGCTCAACACGCGAGCTATCGCGCGCCTGACTCATCTTCCGGCTGGCACTGGCGTTTGGATTTAATGCTCGGCGGCGGTGGCATGGTTATGGATTCCGGCGCTCACTACTGTGATACAATCCACTATCTCTTTGGCGACCCGGATACCGTCTACGGCAGGGTTTCGCAACTCGAAGACTTAAAAGCCACCAAAGACGGCGAGATAGTAAAAAATGACCAGGAGGATACGTGGGTGGCGACAATCAACTTCAAAAGTGGAACTGTTGGGCTCTGGACGTGTACATGGGCAGCACCCGGACATAGCTTCAACCAGGTAGTTTACTACGGAAGCGAAGGCTGTCTGCTTGATAATGGCGATATTTTCCACGGGCCATTTGATGGTGCCAAGGTAATCCTGAAGGACGGAACAGAGTATGCGATGTCGCAACTCATCGAAGAATTCATGGACAGCCTCGGCGAAGAGGGAAGAAACAAGCTTTTCCCACACGGTTTCAAAGATGGCGTACTGCTTGAGTGTTACGATTTCGTTGATGCAATCGAAAACAACCGTCCGCCGGATGTGACTGCGGAGATGGGACTTAGGGCAAAATCTATCTGCGAGTCAATCTACGAATCCGGCGTATGCGGACAAGCGGTAAAATACGAGGATGTAGTCGCTGGCAAGATAAACAAATACCAGAAACCTATCGACGACTACTGGGGACTTTAGTTGAAGAAACCGAGTTTTTCCAAAAAACTCGGTTTCTGATTCTTTTATATACAAGAGGTGAATTATGACAAATGAATTAAAAGTTGGATTTGTAGGCGCGCCGCGAGCATCTGGTTTTATCGGCACTTTTCAGACGGTGACAGAGACGCTTCCCGTAGCTCTGTGTGACATAAGACCGGACGTGTTAGAAAATGTGGCTAATCGGTTTGGCATTGAACAGCGATATACGGACTATGAGCAGATGGTTAAGACGGATTTGGATATTATCGTCGTTACAACGCCGATGCCGCTGCACGTCCCTCAATCGGTGATGGCACTCGAAAGCGGCAAACACGTTTTGTCCGAAGTACCCGCCGCTACTGACTTAGAGCAGTGTTTCAATTTGGTCAAAGCAGTACGTGAAAGCGGCAAGAAATACATGATGGCAGAGAATTATACCTACATGAAGCCTAACGTACTCATCCGAGAATTAGCGCGGCGCGGTTTGTTCGGGGAGATTTACTTTGGCGAAGGCGAATACCTTCACGAATTGAAGGCGCACAACGAAGCGACTCCCTGGCGTCGAAAATGGCAAACCGGACGCAACGGCTGTACTTATCCCACCCACAGTTTGGGGCCAGTTATGCAGTGGTTCGACGATAGAGTAGCCACCGTTGCTTGTCTGGGCACCGGACACCACTACGTTGACCCGCGTGGTGACAGCTACGAGAACGAAGAGACGACTTTAATGTTGTGCAAGATGTCGCGGGGAGGGCTGATTAAAATTCGGCTTGACATGCTCTCCAACCGCCCACACCTTATGACATATTATTCCCTGCAAGGTACTAAAGGTTGCTACGAATCGCCTCGCGGCTTCGGCGACAACCCGAAAATTTGGTTGGCTGACTATTCGGAAAATCCAAACCAGTGGCGTTCCCTGTGGGATTTTGAGGAGGAGTTCATGCCTGAAATCTGGAAAAACCCGCCTGAGGAGGCGTTGCGGGCTGGACACGGCGGAGGCGATTATTTCGAGGTACGTGGGTTCGTGGATGCAATCGCAAAAGACACCAAACCACCCTTCGACGTATTTGAATCACTGGATATGACACTCCCTGGCTTGGTATCGGAGGAATCCATCAATCGTGGTGGCATACCGTTGCCCGTGCCAGATTTTCGCACAATCTACCGGTTCCCCGAAGACTTGCCTGAACCGTTGCGCAACAGTTCTATCATATCTGTGAATTTGTAAAACTAATTGGCTAAGGTGGTAGGTAGGCTGTGAACAAACAAAGAAGGAGATTTCATACAACCGGACCGGTTGTTCCAGAGGAAAATTATTTTGTCAAAAGGCAAGACGAACTCAATGAATTTTTAGGCAGGATTCAACAGGGAAAATACATTGTCATATTCGCGCCCAGGCAGACGGGGAAGACGACATTTTTTTATCACGCGCTCAATGTTCTGGAAAAGAACCCAGACTATATTCCCATATCTCTTGACTTTGAAATTTATTCCGAAGCCGAACCGGAGGAATTTTATCGACACACAGGTGAAGAGATTATAGGAAGTATCAGAAGAAGACTACAAGCCCACGATTCCGGTCGTGGGGTAGATGTTCAACAATTGGGAGAGTTGGACGAATGGTTGGCTGCCCAAAACATTATTGACCACTTTTCGTTTGAAAGATTTTTTGGAAGCCTTCATGCTCAACTCCCTTCTAAACGCGTTTGCATCATCATTGACGAATTTGATGGTATTCCCCAAAAAGCACTCCGAAATTTTTTGTATACGCTGAGAAAAATCTATAATGCAAAAAAGCGAAGTGCTGCATATAATTATATCCACAGTGTTGGTATCGTCGGCGTAAAAAGCATTGCACAACTGAATTTCGACCACAGTATATCCCCTTTTAACATTCAAGACGAATTCCAGGTAAAAAACTTTACCCTTTCACAAGTACAAGAACTTCTTGGACAATATACAGCAGAAGTCGAACGGGCTTTTGAGTTTCAGGCAATAAAACTCATACATGAAAAAACAGCGGGGCAGCCTTTTCTGGTCAACAGGCTGGCTCAGATTTTAACTGAAGAACTGAATATTCCAAGTGCGGAGGATATTACCGTTGAACATTTTCAAGCAGGCTACAAAATACTCGTCAAAGAAGATAACCCACATTTCGATACCCTTGTGAAGAATATTAAGCGGAACCCCAAATTTAAGGATGTGCTGTTGTCGATTATCAACAACGAAGAGGGCGTTGAATTCAACAGGCGAGATGAGGTGATAAAAGAACTGACAACCTACGGCGTCATCAGGGAGCAAGATGGTTTTTGCGTTATTGACAACCCATCTTACCAAATCGTCATCATTGATACCTTCAAACCGAGAGAAAACGGGCTGGAAAACCAATATCTGCCGGAAGATGTCCGCTTCACCGACTATGTAACCCTTGACCGACGGATTAACATGAATGCTCTGCTATCAAATTTCTGTGATTTTATAAAACGGGTAGGCTTTCGGATTTTACAAGTTATGCTCACCCCGCAGGAATTCTTAGGGCAGTATCTTCTCATCGGATATCTGGATACGTTTGTGAGACAAATAGGAGCGCATATCTATCCTGAAGTACCCACAGGACGTGGAAGAATGGACATCATCATCCTGTATGAAAGTAGGAAATACATCATCGAAACCAAACTCTGGAAGGGAGAAAAACACTATCAAGATGGCAAAAAGCAATTAGCTCAATACCTGCAACGAGAAGGGGCAGAAGAGGGTTATTATGTAGTTTTTGATTATCGAAAAAGACAAACAAAAGAGAGAAGGGAAATCGAAAATATAGATGAAAAGACAATTTTGAGTTATTGTATTCCCATTCTCTCGAAGTAGGTCAAGTTTCTGAGCTTGATAGATTATAGTTGAGATGTGAATCTTGACCTACAGATTACAGAAGGAGAACAAAATGAAATCTCTCAATCAATCCGTTTGTTTTGGATGTTTCCGACGCGGCGATGTCACGCCGGAAAAACTGTTTAAGGAAGCCGCCAAAATCGGCTTTAAATCCGTTGAAATGTTAGGACAAGAATACTGGGACGCTGTCAAAGAACACGGGATGCGCGTAGCCATCATCGGTGGACACGGCTCTCTCGGCGATGGACTGAACAAGCGTGAGAATCACTCGCGCATCGAAGATGAACTCTTAGCCAAAATAGATTTGGCCGCCGAAAACGACATCCCCGGCTTAATCTGTTTCTCCGGCAACCGCGAAGGTAAGTCAGATGAGGAAGGGCTTGACAATACCGTCGAAGGTTTAAGCCGGGTAGCCAAAGCCGCCGAGGAGAAGGGCGTCAATCTGTGTTTAGAATTGCTCAACAGCAAAGTAAATCACCCCGATTACCAATGCGACCGAACGGACTGGGGCGTCGAAGTTTGCAAGCGGGTGAACTCGCCGCGGGTAAAGCTGTTGTACGACATCTATCACATGCAGATTATGGAAGGTGACCTAATTCGTAATATCACTGAAAATATCGAGTACATCGCACACTTCCACACAGCAGGCGTCCCCGGTAGACGCGACATGGATGACCAACAGGAAATATACTATCCTGCTGTTATGCGCGCTATAGCGTCAACCGATTATGATTTATATATAGGACATGAATTTGTTCCCAAAGGCGAACCGTTAGCAGCATTGCGCGCAGCTTTTGAAACCTGTAATGTTACCGGGTGAATGGATTGAAGATTGAAGATTGAAGGTTGAAGATTGAAAAGAAGTTGTTGATGAGAATTCTTTTCAATAGAAAATCTTCAAACGGGAGCGCATGTTTTGCGCTCCCGGTCAATATTCGATCCGGAAGGGTGTCCCCTTGACGTAAATATTATGAACGTATTCGATTTATCTCTGGAAGATAAGCTATATAGGACGAGGTTTGAATCTGACCCGGACAATCCCCACATCAAGGTAGATGATAACATTTGCCAGCAGTGTGAGGAAAAAATATGTTTGTACATCTGTCCAGCGAAGGTATATGCGTCCAATCCAAACGACAGTTCTCTCATATCAGTTTCCCACGAAAACTGCCTCGAATGTGGGACATGCAGGATAGCGTGCGTAAATGAGGGAATAGATTGGCAACTTCCCGACGGCGGGATGGGTGTAAAATATAGGTATGGCTAAGGGGCTATAAGCAATTGCCCTACTGTCTACAGATGTTACCAATTATTGTTATTGCAACCACATCAGCGTTTCTTATCATAGCTCATATTACCGTCTACTACAATTCTCTATTATGGAAGTGTATGAGCAAACACAAGGGAAAGTTTTGGCTTGTGATGCTTCTATTGTGTGTGGTGGGCGCGTTTGTTTTCGGCATGTTTCATGGTACAGATGTGAACAACCGTCTCGCTCCTACGGGCAATCCCCTGTGGTTGTCCCTACGCTACGGACTGGCTTTGACTGCATTCCTTGCCGCCATAGCATTCTATAGATACATTAGCTCAAAACAATGGCGTTGGCTTCCTTTGAGTTTTTTCGCATTTTTGATTTTGGGCATCACCATAGCGTACATTGCCGTGCATTTATCAGACGCGCCTTTTATGCAAACGCTATGTTCAATTCTCTTCTTTCTGCTGTTGTTGTTTGTGAATCACGCCAAACCCGTCGTGCTTGTTCTTGCTGCCAGGGATTATTACAGGGAAAGGCAATTTGATATAGCCAGAGACATTGCTTATGAAGCTGCCAAAATTGACGCAAAATATATGAAAGCTCATCTGTGTTTTGCTGATGCCTGTCTGGAGAGTGGGCTGCTTGAACTGGCGGAAATGGGTTATATGAAAGCCCTATCGGTCAACCGTAATTGCAATGATGCCCATTGGGGGTTAGGTAAGTGTTATAAAATAAAGGGCATGTTCAACGAAGCGCTGGCAGAATACAGTCAGGCTAAAAGGGAAGCGGTAAAACATTATTCTTACGGATTTATTAACGCCCCCCAAAACATTAATTGGGCGATAGTGGAGTGGAGGGCGGCATCTGCCAACAATTTTGCGCCAGCGCATAACGTACTCGCAGACGCTTATTTCTCCCTTGGCATGCACGAAGAAGCTATTGCTGAGTGCCAAAAGGCAATTTCGATTAATCCCACCGATGCCCACCCACACTATGTTTTGGGATTAGTATACTCGACTCAAGGCAATTCGGCGGAAGCGATAAGGGAACTTGAAGAGGCGGAGAAACTTAATTCAAATTTGAAAGCAGAACTTCTTCGACGAGGTAGTGATGAAGTATAATAATCGAGTAAGTAAGAGACGAAATTCGCATTTCGCATTTCGCACTTTACTTATCACGCTACATATAATCAGTTTTCTCCCCATAACATCTTTAGCCAACGAAGCATTGCGCATAGCAGGCATGGGCGGAGCGTTCATCGGAATCTCGTCATCGGATGCCGGAGTTTTTGGCAATCCTGCTGTTTTGACTGACGTTGACAACAACAACTTAGCTTTTGCATTCTCAATGGAAAACTTCAGTTTCGACGAATTGCCCAAGGATTCCAACGAGCAGTATGCAAGGAGGCTTTCACTGCGTTCAAAACCTTCTCTTTACTACTCCCGTTCGCATAAGGGTATCGGCTTTAGCGTGGGTTTACTCATCGGTATGAATAGTACAGCGAGGCTATCAATTGAGAGTACCCGCTCAGATTACATCGTCAATGAACGCAAATTTGAATCCGACACGGATGTCCTTACGGATTACGGCCTTTTATGGGAGGGCGGGGCAATTTTAGGTTTGAGCAAAAAACTTCATAACGCTAAGTTCGGCATGAGGCTGAAAATTTTAAGACAGATAGCAAAACACGGACAGCTTGTTTCTACTTTGCACTTAACGTCAATACACGGCGAGGATGTCAATCCAAACAAGCCGAAAGAGTTTATTCCTGCTATCATTGATAATGTGGAATATGAAATACTCCGTGGTGATAATGCAGAACTGGATTTATCAGTAACTGGTTTGGATATTGACATCGGCATACATGCGGACGTTTTAGCGGAGAAGATAACCGCAGGATTTGTTTTTTCCAACCTTCTGCAACGCAAGCTGACGGTTCCTCGTCACGCGACGGTAGGTATTGGCGTAGGATATACCCAGTTTGATTGGATAACGGCGGGGTTAGATTTACGCAAAAAGTTCGGCGAAAAAGGATTGGCGGCAAACTTAGGCTGGGAGATTTATGGTAAATTACGCAAAGGCGCGTCAGTTGATGTTGCGCTTCGCAACGGGATTAGCAGGGAAAATGCCCAAAACCGATTTTCCTTAGGCATCAAACTTGCTCTCGGAAACTCCTGCTGGGAATACGCTCTGACAAGGCGGTTCACCGGACAATCCTTCCGCAACGCCAACCATGTCATTGCTTCTACTATTTGTTTTTAATCCCCGCCCACACTACCATACGACTTTTTCAGTTAGCGCCTAATATTAACCACGGAGGCACAGAAACACGGAGGTGCCTTGATTATCTCATCTTTGATGCGGAAATCTAATGTTTAGGATAGGAGGCTTGTACGAAATGCAAAGGGAAAAAGCAAAAAGTTTATTACTTGCCAAAATCAAAGCAGAAATTGATGCAATCAATGCTCATACAAACCAGATTGTGCAAAAGAAAGTATACCTGAGTGATGTGGAAATTGTTGGTTTGCGAGCTATCAAAACCATTCGTGGTGATTTCGTCATTCCTAAGTCCGGTGGCGCAAATAATCGAATGTGGGTAGCTTTTGTTGATGACGTGCCGGAGGCGAATTGGGGGCATCCATGTCGGTATCTGTTTATTGACGATTCTGGGAATATCAGCCAGGTCAAGAACACAACCCCACCAAGTCAGAAGAATCCATTCACATTTGAAGAGGTTAATAGGTGATTCAATGGAACGATATGCTGTACTATTGAGCGGTGGTGTTAATCACTTGCTCAATCACTCAAGATATTTAAATAACCTGAGACTGGCATACTCAACGCTTGTCCAGCACTACGGATTCGACAAAGAAAAGGTGTTCGTCCTTTACGCAGATGGACAAGAAGTGGATTTAGACGGGGATGACCAAAGCGAAGTTTTCTTTTCAGCGTCCAAGGAGAATCTTAACGCTTTATTCGCGGAACTTGGGTCAAAAATTATCGGTGATGATTTATTCTGTATGTTTGTAACAAACCACGGAGAACAAACAGTTCCCGGCACGATGAATGTTCACGTCTATCTGTGGGATGACACCTACATAACGGATACGGAATTGGCGGAACTTCTTTCAAAACTACAATGCCTGCATATACTCCTAATTTTTGGACAATGTTATGGGGGAGGTATGATTGCAAAGTTAGCTGCGCCGAATCGAATCATTTGCACCGCGTGTGCGTGGGATGAGCCATCTTGGGCCAGAACGGGGCTGATGTACGACGAATTTTTGTACCATTTCCTCTCGACCTTGGGAGGGAAAACTCCCGAAGGCGAGCAAATTCCTGAACACCGCAACATCAGCGATGCTTTTCTATACGCAAAAACCCAAGACAGCAAAAACGAACACCCGCAGATAAGTGACCCAACTGGGATTGGAAACGCTCTGACTCTTGAAAGCTAATGTGATGAACAATGGCACCCGCACATGACGCACCGATGGCGCTTTGGTTTGTGGGGCAAGGTGGTTACTTCTTTATCTCTGCCCAGGTAGTGGTGAGTTTGCCCGCTGGTAAAACGGCAGCTATGGATTTAAGTCCCTCCGTCATAATGCTTAAAATATCATCCTCAGTTAGAGCAACATTAAAGACGCCAAATTCGTCAATGACACCCTCGAAATGAGACAAAGCACTTCCATCCGTTCTTCTTCCTAAGTTTAGCATTTGTTGGTTTCCAGGGGAAGCAGGAGTCTCGCCTTCAGTCGATTGCAAAACTCCATCTAAGTATAACTTCACGCTGTCTGCACTTGCTTCCCAAGCTCCTACCACATGATACCAAATACCAGCGCTTATAGGAGAATCAACGATAAATGTTCTTTCAGTACCCGCATCTATAACATTAATGCCCAATTCTCCGTTATTTATCTGTATGCTAAATTGGAGATAGTTACTATTATCATATCTTACTTCCATAAGTCTTGTCCAAACCGTACCACTGCCTGATATATCCTGAACGTTAGTCCAAAATGAAATAGTAAAATCATTGTTGGGGATGTCATTAAGTAAGTTCTAAAAAAGGGATTACACTTTTATCTGCGTGGAGCATGGAAC
>CAZRLY010000182.1:0-12853 GCA_964601015.1 uncultured bacterium | reverse complement strand
CACATCGCTATGTACTTGGTAAGCGGCTGGAGGAGCAACTGTATGAACTGCTGGATTTGACCATTGATGCGGCATACACGCGTGACAAACGCCGTATTCTTATCCAGGCAAATCTGCTTTTGGAAAAGCTGCGATATACAGTTAGATTGTGCAAAGATATGAAATTCATCAATTTCAAAAAATATGAATACTTGTCAAGACAATTCGTGGAGATCGGTAAAATGATTGGTGGTTGGATAAAAAATCAAACAAAGTAGTTTAAAAAAACCAACACCGTCGTTTCAGCTTGCGTCTTTAGCCCGGTGATAAAGATGCTGTTTTTCACTTATAAGTAAGTTCCAATTAAGTTTTTGGAGTAGCATGGCTTATAGCCTGCGTGATGGTATGACGCAGACTGCAAGTCTGCTACTCCGGAAGATTAAGATGTTTTTTGGAACTTACTTATGTTTTCATCGTAATTCCGACCTAACGATGAAATAAAATTTTGGAGGTATCAAAAAATGTTCAAACGAATATTTGTTTCACTCTTTCTACTTTTCGCATTAACAACCAACGTCCACGCTTACACGGTTGTTGGATTCAGCGATACTACCAAGATGGACACGCTTGTTCCAAGGCTCGACAACATTGAGCCAAACACCGTTTTAGTTGGCGAAAATAAACTTATCACCATAACTGGCAAAGGCTTTTCAGATGGCATCACTCTCAAAATCGGACAGTGGACGGCGAGCAATGTCAGCGTAAATACGCAACATACGCAACTCACGGCAACCGCACCATCTGGAGACAAAGGGACGTTTGACGTTTTGGTCAACAATCCAAACGGCACGAATTACACCCAAAGCAATGGGTTTACTTACGAAACTCCCCCGACGAACCTACTTTGCGAGCCTGTTTCTGGAATCGTTGGCGAAACCATAAAATTGACCGGCTCAAACTTCAACGCCAATGAAAAGGCTGGAACATTGATGATGGAAGGCGAGCCAGTTACAATTTACGCCGTCGGAGATACGGTGGTCAGCGGAAATGAGATTTATGCGAATGATGAAGGTGAGTTTGTCGTCAATTTTGTCATCCCAAAACGACCGGGTGGGGCTGTTAAGCTCGTTGTGGCCAATGCCGAAACCACACTGGAGATTAAGGCGCAGATTAGCGTCTCGCCAGAGAACGGCAGAAAAAGAACGTTGATTAATCTGGTAGGGAATGGTTTTGGAGAGAGTGAGAAAATCATAATTGATTTCGGCGACACGAAAAGCATCAGAGACGTCGATTCAAAGACGGACGGTTCGTTTGAAGCTGCCTTTGACGCTGACGAACAGGAGCCTGGAGAAAAAGTCATCGTGGCAAAGGGTACAACGTCTGGCATCTCAGCAACGTCAACTTTTGAGCTTTTGCCCACACCTGACAAATCCCTGTTGTTAGAGCCAACAACGGGACCGGTTGAAACGAAGGTAAAAGTAACGGGCGAAGGCTTTGAATCGAACGCAGAGGTGGGCAAACTGACGATTAACGGCGTGGAAACGCCCGTGGTCAGCGTGGGTGAGACAGCCGTGATAGACGGGAGCATCTGGGCAAATGAGGATGGGACTTTCGCCGTCCGATTTGAAGTTCCCAAACAGCCGGGGGGCGGGCTGATAGTTGCCGTGGGTGATGCGAATTCCCGCTTTGTGATTACCACTCAACTCTTTGTCACCCCTGAAATCGGACCGGTTGGTACAACGATAAAGGTGGAAGGCAACGGCTTTGCAAACGACGAACCCATCAAAGTGGATTTTGGCAATACAAAGGGAATCGCAGAGGTCAAAACTACGTCCGATGGTTCATTTGAAGTGACTTTTGAAACCGATTCACAAGATATGGGAATGAAGGAGGTTGTGGCGACGGGCTTGCTTTCGGAGAGAACTACAAAGGCAACCTTTGAACTGACGGAAAAACCAAGCTCAGAACCGGCGACAATCAGCATAAAAGCTGCCCCGACGGAAATCGTCGCAGACAGTCTCTCAACGTCTGTCTTTACCATCACGGTAGAAGACGCTGACGGACACGGCGTAGGCGGGCAGAAGATTACCGTAACGCCCAGCGCTGGAAAGGTTTCGTCTGCTGAATATCAGGGCAATGGTGTCTATCTTGTCACCTATACGTCCGACACGAACGCGGGAAAGGTTACAATCTCTGCGTCAACTGAGAACGGCAAAACTGACCAGGTGGAAATAACGCTTACCCCCGGTTCGCCCAAATTTGTCACAGTCGATGCTAACCCCGGCAGCATAGTGGGAGATGGTTCTTCCCAAGCTACAATAACTGTGACAGTCAAAGACGCCTACGGAAATCCCATCACAGACGCCCAAGTGGAAATGAAGGTAGAAGGTTCAGGCAACGTGCCAGAGTACGCAATCCATAAGGGAAACGGAAGCTACGAAGCCATTTACACGGCGGGAAAAGAGGAAGGCAATGTGAAAATCACGGCTACTGCGGGAGAAACATTTGGTGAAACTGGAATCACACTTACTCAGAAACCGACAACACTTTTGACCTTAGAACCTAAATCTGGAAGCGTGGGAACTACCGTGAAAGCCACAGGAGAAGGCTTTGAGCCGGACATCAGCGTAGGGAAATTGACTGTAAATGATGTACCCGTCAGCGTCACCGGCGTTGGCACAACTGTCGTCATGGGAGGGGAAAATATCAGGACGGATAGCGAAGGTAAATTTGTCGTCAAGTTCAAGGCACCAAAAGGACCGGGCGGAAATGTGCTGGTGGTGGTTGGCGAGACGGGAGACATCTTTGAGATAACGGCAAGGATTCTCAATGTTTCACCTGAGTCTGGGGCAGCGGGAGCAAATATCACTATTCAGGGCGATGGATTCGCAAAGGAAGAGAATGTGCTTGTTGATTTCGGAGAAACCGAAGGCATTGCCGATGCAACAACGCAAGATGATGGTTCGTTTGAGGCGACATTTGAAGTTGATGTGCAGGAGAGCGGCGTAAAGCAAATCAGAGTGACCGGCGATTTATCCGAACGTTCTGCAACGGCTGACTTTGAATTGCTAAAGTCCACCGCAAAAACTATCGAAATTACAGCGGAACCTACTGAAATCGAGGCAGATGGCGTATCTACCGCAACCCTAACCATCACGGTGAAAGATGATGGAGAACGCCCGGTAATTGAGGAGGACATCACTTTAACGATAACGCCACAATCGGGAACAACCACCACTGCTATCCATCAAGGCAACGGCATTTACACTGCCACTTACACGTCAGATACGAAAGCAGGCAACGTAAAAATTCTGGCGACTACCTCGAATAATCTGACGGCTGATACTTTCTTGACACTTCTGCCCGGTCCAGCCGATGTGGTGACGGTAGGAGCCAATCCAAGCGTATTGTCCGGCGATGGTAAGTCTACGTCAAAGATTACGGCAATCTTCAAAGATGCTCATGGCAATTTAGTACCTGATGAAACGGTGACGATGGCAGTCGGCGGTGCTGCGGGGACGTTGGAAAACGATGATGGGGAAACTGGAACCACCATAATCGCTTCAAACGTAGGCGATGGAACCTACACGGCAACTTACACCTCCGCCGAAATTTCGCAAGAGCAGGAGATAGCGACGGTAACGGCAAGTACCCAAAACAACGTGGAAGGCAAAGTGGACATCAGCCTTAGCAGAACCCCTGATTTCTCATTGAGCGCAGAGGAGATGAAAAAGGAAGCGCAACCGGGGAAACCGTTGGTGTATCTTATCGACGGCATCGGGCAGAATGGTTTCGTTCTTCCGATGAAGTTATCGACGGAGGATATGCCCAAGGGCGTTGAATGGGAATTTGCCCCAGAAAGTGCTGAACCAACGATTGCAGAACCTAAGGTGAAAATTCAACTCACGTTGCGCATTCCAGATACCCTCGCACAAGGCGAATACAATTTCACAGTGCTCGGCATGAATCTGGGAGAGGGAGTTATCCGTTATCTCAATCTTGGTTTTACCATACAAAAGGTAGAATCGGATATATTCGCAATTCCAACGCCGAAAGAAGTGCCGTTAGGTGGCAGCATCAGGGTGAGCGGGCAGGTTATGCTACAAGAAGGCGATGAACAGAGCAATCTGGAGGTACAGTTAGCTTATCACTTCGGCGACGAGATGCTCGTTGAGAGAACGGCCATCGCTGAAGGCGCACAAAGGGAATACTCCGACGAACTGCCCATCACCGCCGACATCGCACTCGGTAAAATCGGCGATTGGAAGGTTACAGCTTGCTGGAAGGGAGATAACAAATACCAGCGCGTTTGCCGTGAAGCTTTCTTCACCGTTATCAAAGGACCGGGAGTCATCACGTTGGAACCCTCCGTTGAAGTAGTGCATCTGGGTGAAAGAGTAACAATCACAGTCAAACTCCTCCCTGAACTTGCTGACCAGCCGTTTTATTTGGCGATAACCCCGCCTGATGGTAACACCGACGGGAAAGAGGTGAAAACGGGTAAACTGGGCATTTTTCAGTATGAATTAAGGCCAACGCAAAGGGGTGATTATACCTTTGAAGCAACATGGGGCGGAAATGATAGCTACAATGCTGCAAGCGAAAAAATTACTCTCACCGCAATCAAAGAACCAGCGAGGGCTATTATTGCCCTCGGCGGAGGCGATGAGACGACAAATCAGCATTGGCTGACATTCAATCGAATTGCCCAGCACGTCTACAAAACTTTCAAGAGATGTAACAAGGAAAACCTGGATGTCGCAGATGATGAATACATTTACTTCCTCAGCCCAAGCCAGCAGGCAAGCGACATCATTGACAGCCCAACATCGGCAGAATGGCTGAAATATGCCATCACGGAGTGGGCAGAAGCAAAGGTGAATAAGTACGTCCCGCTCGTAATCTACCTCATCAGCCATAACAGAGGTGATAAATTCCTTCTTGCCAAAGGCAATGAGGATGAATATTTGACGCCAGAAATGCTTGATGAGTGGTTAAGTGTGCTCCCTGAAGGTACGCCGGTTATCATCGTCATCGAAGCCTGCTACTCCGGAAATTTTATAGCCGGGATGTCAAACGGAAATCCTGTTTTGTCAAAATTCGGCAGAACCATCATCACCAGCGCCAGTGAAGATGTGCGTGCGGAGTTACTGCCGAACAGATCATCGTTTTCAAAGTATTTCTTCGACGGTGTCGAAAATAATCAGGATATACTGACAGCCTTCTTTGAAACAAGGGAAAAACTCTCGGTCATCCCGCAACATCGCCATCAGAATCCACAATTGGATGCCAACGGTAACGGCATCCCAAATGAGCAAATCGACTACGCTTTATTGGGGCAAAGCGATGCTAAGAAAAGAATATACATCCCCGATGAAAGCATCTGCGCTGGAGAACCGCCTGAGCTCCAGTGGGTGACGTTCCTGCCTGAATCGCTAAAAGAGGGGGAAAGTAAAGCTACCATCAAGACTAAGATTTCAGGTTTAGATATAAGCAGCGTCGTCGCCAGCATAACACCGCCGGTTTACGATGAAAACGATTTGGAGTCCAGTTATGATGAAATTGAACTCCTTGATAAAGGTGGCGGTGTTTACGAAGCCGAATACGATAAATTCATCTTGCCAGGAAGCTATACGGTTGTTGTAAACGCGATAAACCCCGAAGGCGACGCTATTCCTGTGATTGCCGTTCTCACCGTTGAAGGGGAGAAAACCTGCCCATCGGATGTCAATGGCGACGGCGAGGTGAACATCTCCGATTTGGTGTTAGTGGGTAGCAATTTCGGCAAAAGTGGAACAAACATCAAAGGCGATGTCAACGGCGACGGCACAGTTGACATAATTGACCTGGTTTTGGTGGGTAAAGATTTTGGCTCTCTTTGTCCGAAATGGTGATACTGAAATCGCCTGGCAGGATACTAAGTAAGTTCCAAAAAATATCTTAATATTCCGGAGTAGCAGACTTGCAGTCTGCGTCACGCTATCACGCAGGCTATAAGCCGTGCTACTCCAATAACTTAATTGGAACTTACTTATACCTTTCCACAGAATATTTTGCGGCTAAAAAACCGAGTTTTTCCGAAAAACTCGGTTTTTATTACCCTAATCTTTTTTGTGGATTGGTATATCACAAAAGGCTAAACCACAGAATCACACGGAAAGACACGGAATAATTCCAATTCTAACTTTCGTGTCTTTCCGCGGTAGGAACATGGTGCCTTTCTGCTGCCTCCAACCACTTTAGCCAGATACCCAGTATGTGGCGTATTTGTCCATAGCTCGCGCTACCGCCTCGACGCTCTCAATCGGCGTGGGAGGATAAACACCCCAAATCATGCTCAATCCACCCTTTGGAGAACCGAGCGTCCGAATACAGTTGAGTATATGGGTGTCAATCTCCTCTGGTGTCCCGAAAACAGTGATTTTCTGCCGGTCGATGTCGAGTTTGATGGATACTTTCCCCTTTGCCAACCTGTGGATGTTATCCAGCCCGTTGACGAAATCCTGTGGGTTGAGGATGGAAACGCCGCACTCAACTAAGTCAGGGATAATGTCAACGATGTAGCCGTCGGTGTGAAGGGAAGTGTAAACCCCATTGGAGCGGCAATAGGAGAGGATGCGTTTGTAAGACGGCTTTATGTATTTGCGCCAGGAGTCGGGATTTATGGGGAGCGAGTGCTGTAGTCCTAAGTCATCGCCGAAGCTGATAGCATCAACTCCGCATTCAACGTGGCGTTTAACAACCTCAAACCAGTAGTTTTCCACTATCCCGATGAGTTCATCCAGTTCAGCTCTTCCCTCTCCCACATCAAGCATGAAGTTTTCAAAACCCCGCAAATACGTGAGACGAAGGTAGATGAAGCCGTGGTCAGTTCCGCCCCAGGCTATGTTTCCTTGCGATTTGGTATTTTCGACGTTTTTCTTTGCCTGTTCCCAGTCGGTAAAATTGTCTGGATTCGGCGGCTGATATGTCGCTAAGTCAGCCCAAGAGGCAACCGGATGTTCTATACACTGGCCGTCAAGTGCCTCCAACGGGTAAATCCAGCGACATCCCCATGTGTCCGTCGCCTCGCTATATGCCTCACGCCCCGATGCACGGCTGATGCCTACCGACACATACGGCGAGAAGCCCTCCAGCCAATTCAGCCGTTCTCCGTATTTTTTCCACAAAGGATAGGTGATGGAGATATTCGAGTAAACATGTCTATCACCCTCCAGATTCATATCTTTGAAGAATTTTTCCCTGTTGTTTGCCATTTTAACCTCCGTATAGGGTTCTTTGGAGTGCAATGACTAAATAGTCATTGCGGCAACGATTGAATCGTTGCACTCCATAAACCATAGCCGAATTTAAAAAATAGACTACTAGCACCGATTTCTAATGTGACATTGGCGAGCTAACACAATTGACGATAAGTGATAAGCGATGAGCCAGGCACTTGCTCAATGGTAACATCAATGCCTGCGCAAAGCGTTTCTCCTGTTTCTGTTCGCCTAGCGTGGCTATCTTCGAAAGTAAGTTCATAATGCGCTGAAGGCGATAGCCCACGCAAATTGAGACGAGCAGAAACATAAGGGCTTTCCGGACGACGAAACGCCAATACCATTCCCTGCCCTAAGTCCTCACGGTGGAACTGATAAGCCATCCAAACGTCATCGTTGACGTTGTGCGGTGTAAGAGGATAGAAATCGCCATAAAAAAATGGTCTCAACCGTTTGAACTCATCAACCAGACACCGGACTTGCTCCACTGGAAAATCAGGCTCATAAGGGTTCCAACGAAGAGTCATCCCGCTTGTCATCGAACTGCGGAAAGCATAGGTGTCAAGGGAACTATTAGCAACGCTGTTGCATGGAATATAGAGGTGAAGCCCATAGGTATGTGATTGCTGACCAATTGGCTCAACACTAAAGGACGACAAGTGGTCAGTACGCCAAAGGGGGATGCTTCGACTGGTAGTCTCTAAGTCAATACGGCGGCCACCGCTTGCGCAGTTGTCGATTATCAAACCTTCATTACGCGCCAAAAGCTCATCCCAGAGCGCATACAAACCTTCGATGTGGCGAATTTCGCTGATTCCCTGCCGGTCAACTTCATCAGTAGTACGCCAATAAGGTAGCGGCTCCATGTTGAAATCTTGACGGTAGATGCTGATTCCCTCCTTTTCAATCATCCCTGAGATGTGTTCGGTCAGCCAACGGAGCGCTTCTGGGTTGCCCAGATTTAGAAGTCCATTCGGATTGCCGGGTAATTTCAGAATCCAATCGGGGTGTTCTCTGTCGAGCCAGGTACCCTGGTGTACCCGTTCCGGCTCAAACCAGACGATAAGTCCCATACCCATCTTTTTTATGGCGCCTGACACCGCCCCCAAGCCGTTGGGAAAGGCCTCTTTTTTGGCAAACCAGTTGCCCACTCCGTTCGGCCAGCCCCCTTCAAACCAGCCGGCGTCAAGCCAGAGACATTCGGCGTCAGCGCCCAACTGGACATAGCGCGAAGCTAACGCAATCTGATTCTGTTCGGTGGCTTTGTTGGCTATGTCATAAATTTTCGAGCCAGAACAGGCGAGTGGTGTAGTTACAGGCTTGCCGTCCTTTTGCAAAGTACGGTGTGCAAGGATGAATCGGCGGAGCAAGTTGTGTGCGCGCAAATACTCATCGCCTTGCCAGAAGAGAAGCAGGATTCGGGGTGTCCGAATTTCCTCGCCCGGATAAAGTTTAAGATGCGTCAACTCCATCCCCGCGCGTACTTTCAAACTTTTTCCTTCATCACGATGGAGTTCGGCTGCCCATTGTCCTGACCAGCCTATACCCACCATTACGCCTTCGCCCGGCGCTTCGATATTGAAGAACGGGAAAGCAGAAGTATTGGAAGAACGCCCGCCAACTGGCGCTAACCTCACCTTCACATTGGGAGGCATTGCTTCGTCAACCGGTGCAAAATCCATCTTTGTTGCCGAACTGCCAAGCGCGCGGTGTAGAACAAACTCTCCACCCTCCTTGCGCGTCAACGTCATATCAAGCGCATGGACATCTTCAATGATGGGTGTGTTATTTGTACCACAGTTTTTGAACGTTACCACCCACTCAACCGCCGGGAAGTCCGCAAAAACCTCACATTCACAGCGTACCTGAAGCCCTGTCTGTTGGTCTTTGTAAGTGAAAAAGGTCAAGTATGCAGACGCATCTTCCACTGTTTCTATATCATCCGGTGGCTTCGTCTCCTGGCTAAATTGCCAATCTTTGAGAAACTCATCAGACGATGTGCCACCATAGGTAAACGAAAACGGGGGAAGAACACCAGTTGCAAAATGGGATTCTACCCATGTCTCAAGCCTTTTCCTCTCTTCGGAATACTGTTGTTGTTTCATCTTAAATTACCCTCCAAAAATTGGAGTGCGAAAAAAGTTTTCGCATGAAAGGATACCAGAAAATTACAAAAATGTCCACTCAGATTCCTTTTAATTAGAGATTCCCCCCCGGACATATTATAGGAATGCAATAATCAGCGGTAGCGTATTATTGCAAAAATACACTTCGTTGATTTTTGCGCTCCTAGCGTGAGCTTTAAACAGTCATGGGGAATTCCTTTTAATCTATTGCAATCTCTTCTCGTTTGTGTTAGAATAATGTGGGCGCTTGGCGGGATAAGTAGGCAAAGGCACAAAGGCCCGTCCCGTATGCTGTCTACTGCATAATCGGGGGTTCCAAGCGCCGTTCTTTGTAAGAAATCAGCAACGAAAGATGCCAGTTCTAAAGGAGTCCAGTGATGAATCTTATTATAATCTGTTCAGACACATTCCGTGCCGATTATTTGGGTTGTTACGGCAATGATTGGATTGAGACGCCGTATCTTGACCAACTTGCAACAGAAGGCGTGTTATTTTTCGATTGTTTCGCCGAGGGTTTGCCGACTATCCCAGCGCGTCGAACACTAATGACGGGGCGTCGGATTTTGCCGTTTTCTTTACATCCTCAAAAAAGCGATGGCGTGCGGTTACCCGGTTGGCATCCTCTGTTTTACGAGGATATTACCTTATCGGAAGTTCTGCAAGAACACAACTATACCAACGCTTTTATCACGGATGTTTACCACATGATGAAGCCGGGGAAGAATTTCCACCGAGGTTTTCACTGTTGGCGTTGGATTCGCGGGCAGGAAGCTGACCTTTTTGTATCGGGGCCAAAAGAGGGCGTTTTAGAGCGATTTATGGGCGAACAGAGGCGCGGTTGGATTTTGCAGTATTTCATGAACCGAGAAGACTGGAAGAGCGAAGAAGATTATTTCGTCGCTCAAGTTATGCGCGAGGCGGCAAACTGGCTTGACACAAATGTTAATAACCAACCCTTTTTTATGTGGGTGGATTGTTTTGACCCACATGAACCCTGGGACCCGCCCAAAAGTTATGCAGACAAATATTGCCCTGACTACGACGAGCCTGCGCTGATTATCCCGCCTGGCAGAATGGACGGGCTATCCGAGAAACAGTCTGAACGTGTGAAAGCGCTTTACGCTGGCGAAGTCACGCTCGTTGACCGATGGGTAGGACATCTGTTAAATCGAGTTAAAGCATTGAATCTACTGGATAACACCATTATTGTCTTTACGTCTGACCACGGGACAATGATGGGAGAACAGGGCGACATCCATAAAGGGCCGGCGCGATTGCGTCATCAGTGTACCAGAGTTCCCTTGATTATAAGACATCCAGATACATCGCACGCGGGAAAGCGAATCAGCGGTTTCGTACAACACCACGATGTGATGCCGACACTGTTGTCCCTCCTTTCCGTGGATGCGCCTGAACGCGTACAGGGTGAGAATTTCTGGACGATGGTTACAGACGACGCAACAGGGGTGCGAGACACAGTGATTTCTGCATTCGGTTATTACGCCAGCGTCCGCACTAAAGATTGGAACTATGTGTCGCCTTGGGCAAATCAGGGGACGAATATGCAAGCACCGCAACTTTACGCCCTAAATTTTGACCCTAATGAACTGACAAATGTAATTGATGAACACCCCGATGTTGCCCAAGAACTCCAGGCGACATTGGATGCTTACATGAAGGAAGGTGTTGCACTGACAAAAGGCACTCTTGATGTAAGCGAATCGCCTCCGCTTGATGACCAATCAAAGTTGTAGAGGCAACCCAATGTGGTTGCCCGGCAGGGGTTTGTGTCTCTGTATCTTCGTGGTTTTCTTAATGTTTTGCTGGAATGATACGACCAATTTGTATGTTAATTAGTTTTGCGAATACAGAAAAAAAGGGGGTTGGGGGGAAGTAGTGAACAGTCTCCGTCCTGTTCAGTAGTGAACGGGCTCCGTATCGTTCACCATCTGTCCCTCCAAGAAAGAAATGAATAGTGTAGGTTGGGGAGTTATCGGTTGCAGTGACATTGTGAAAAGACGGGCTGGTGCTGCCATAGTCGAACAGGAGAATAGCAGACTGCTCGCTTTTCTTTCGCGTAACAAGGAAAGGGCTTCTACGTTTGCTAAGGAATTTGGGGCTGAACGTGCTTGCGTTGACCTTCAGAGTTTTTTGCAAGACGATAGAATCGACATTGTATATGTGGCTACGGAGGTGGAACGCCATGCTGATTTGGCTATAGCAGCGGCGAATGCAGGCAAGCATGTTTTGGTGGAGAAACCGATGGCTCTCAACACTGAGCAATGTTTGTCGATGATTGAAACAGCAGAAAAGAACGGCGTGAAGCTGTCAGTTGCCTACTATGCGCGCTTTTTTGAAAAAGCACAGGTAATGAAGAGAGTCATAGAAGAAGGGAGGCTTGGCAAGGTAGTCAGAGCTAACATCCGGGTGATAGGCTACTATAATCCGCCACCTTCACACCCACATTTTTGGCGGGTTACAGCAAAGGCGGGAGGTAATCGCCTTGCTGACGTCGGTAGTCATCGGCTTGACATGCTCTCGTATTTTTTCGGAAGACCGATTAAAGTATGCGGTTTTGTCGATAAGTTGAGCATGAGTTATGAAGCAGCCGATACAGAGACTGCACTCGTTCAGTTTGAAAATATGGCTCACGTTACAGTCCTCGCAAATGCAAACGTCCCCAGAGCAGACAACTCCACGAGCATAGAGATTTACGGGACGCAAGGGACGCTCTTGACGGACGCTTGGTCAGAGGAGGCTGTTAAGGTACTGGGAAGCGACATGGAACCCATACCGGTGAGCCATCCCCACAATGCCCATTTTCCTATGATAGATGACTTCGCCAGAGCCATAGCGGAAGGGCATATACCACGTTTTTCAGGGATTGACGGCATGTGGGCTACGGCTGTTATCCAGGGGGCATACGAGTCGGCGAGAACTGGGAAGATAGTATCCATTCCCAATAGCTAATAATTTGTATGCTGTTTCCCACCATCCGCTAACCGGCTTCTCAAGTGGTGAAACAATCTTCTTTTTGTGTATCATCTTTTTGACAAACTGATAAGTAAGTTCCAAAAAAGATTGTTGACTTTTTTTGCTAGTGGTTCGTTTCACAAATCCGTATAGGGTTTTTAGGAAGACAAATGGAGGGACAGAGAGACTCCGCTACGCCCCCGAAAACACGTAGCGTCCCCCCTCCGTCTGGACACCTAACCCTACACAAACTTAGGAAATTGACCAGGTATGACTGGATTGTTTAAACAAAAGAATGTGGATGAAGATAGACGGAGAAACGAAAGCATCTGATTTCCACCATCTCGACGACTGCTTGAAAGCACCGTTGCGCTTTGAGTTATCCGGCAATCATTACTGTAAACTTAACGCTGGGTGGCATCAGTATCGCTTCGTGGAGTGCAACAATCAGCGAAGCATATTGTTGCGCAATGGGCTTTGCAAAAATACACTTCGTTGATTTTTGCAGTCCGG
>CAZRLY010000181.1:0-12859 GCA_964601015.1 uncultured bacterium | reverse complement strand
GTATCCAACAGTTCAGTTCATACTGGCAAATATTGGCGGAGAAGTTGAACTAATAGAGGTTTGTGGGCATGGCATTCATAATCAGAACTTCGAGGTTTCTAAAATCTCGAAGATTTAGAGGCTACCGGGGACGACTTGCCGAGTCGCCCCCGGTAGTTCCGGAACGCCAAAGAAAGAACATTACTTCCTGAACAGTTTACATGGACTGCAAGAGTTCAGTTACCTCTGAATCTTTTGCAATTTCAAGTGGTTCTGGAGAGGCAATCGCTTGTTTGCCTTCCGAATCTACGATATGTGTCAGAATTCGGACAATCGGGCCTAAGTCTTGAATGACTCCATAGAGGTAGAAACTACCTGCTGTATCATCATCCTCGATGACAACTATTTTGCCTGCCTGTTTGAATTTTTCAGTCAAGGAAGTGGCAAGCATGTTACCGAGTTTAGGCTTTTCATCCACACGATCTTTTACGAAGTCGCCGACGGCCACACTTAACTCTTTTCCTCCTTGGCAGAGAGAACTGTCGAGCAGATATTGGGTAATACTTTCGGCGTAGGTGTCAAAACGCCCCTCGGAGCTTGGACCACTAAAAGTTTGAGGATGTAGCTTCTTTTCCAAGATTTCGATTTGCCGCTCTATATATTTGATTTGTTCTGGCGTAGCAAGAAACTCTTCGTCAATATCTTCAGTGCCCGGATAGTTGGGCAAAACAGTATATAATAAGATCATCCCCTTCCATGATTCCAAAACTGAATCTAAGTTACCAGCTTTTTGCATGCTGCTTATAGCATGAATTACCTTCTTGGAAGTCACATTTTTTGAAGAAGTCAGAGATGCAGTAGTACTTACAGCAGATTGCCATGTAGAAGCAGCTAAATCGAATTCACCCCTTGTTATATAAGCCATTGACAAGTTCATAAGAATCGGTGCTGATTCTGCATGCGAAAGTGCCTTTTTATAATTGAAAATTGCTTCGTCATAGCGTCGAAGCACCGCATAAGCACTTCCCTTGATACCGTAGAAATGCGCGATATCAATCGGGCGGCTATCTCTGTGCTTTACGAGGGCTGATTTCATAAGAGCTAACGTTTTTTCGGGCTGCCCTACCATAACGTAACAGTCTCCTAAAGCTGCAATCTGAGATGTTGCATATATACCATTTGGGTCTGCTGCATATTCTCGTTCAAGCAATGGAATAGCCTCTTTAAATTTGTAATCAACAATTGCCAGTTTTAATCCTGGGGATTTTATAGAGATTTCCGCTATTTTAATCGCAGTACAACCATAAAGAAGCAATGATATGACTATCAATGTAGTTAAAACAAAAACTCGTTTCATTTTATACTTCTCCTTAATTAGATTTGATGTAAATACATCAGTTAGCAAGTTTCACACAGCGAAAACCAGTCGCTGTGTCTTTGGTTGTCGGCGCAAGTCGTCCACGAACTGCACATCTAAAAAATGAGGGTGCATTGTCTCTCCACGAGCCTCCACGTATAACTCGAAAACGCATCCGTTTAGGAATTGTTGTATTAACGGGATTTTTCTGGGGGCTACTTTTATAGTAATTCCCGTCGTACCAATCCAGACACCATTCCCAAACATTACCCATCATGTCATAAATGCCGTAACCGTTGGGCGGATAGCTACCAACTTTTTCGCTACGATTATTCGCAGTAACAAGCCCCACCTTAAAAGTATCTCCCCAAGGGTATTCCTTCTGATCTAACCCTCCACGCACAGCCTTTTCCCATTGTGCTTCTGTCGGCAGAGACTTACCGACCCATTTTGCATAAGCCATCGCATCTTCCCAACTTACACAAACGACAGGCTGATTTGGAGCATTCCACTCAGAATGAGCCAAAGGGCGAAAGTTCATATCTATTCCTTGGCTACTTAATAATAGCCCTTTTGGTTCAGGCCTTCCTGTAGCTTGAACAAATGCTCGATATTGGGCATTTGTTACCTCATATTTGTCGATATAAAAAGCGTCCAGATAGACTTCATGGACACGCTCTTTTTTTCCACCTTTTTTGCTTCCCATCCGAAATTTTCCTGCTGGAATGAGAACCATCTCATCATCAAGACGTAGTTGTTTGAGTGTTATGTTCGTCAAATTCACTTTTTGACCACGTTCAAGGTTAAGATAATCCTCATAGTTATTATAGCCAGAAAGTACCAGTTTTACTTTAGCTTGTTTATTTCGAAAAACACCCATGTCAACTTCTGTTGTGAGTGGTGTTTTTCCATAATCCCTCCCGTCGATGTATACAGTTGCGCCACTGGGGCTGCTACTGATAGTTACCGTCGCAATTGTCGAAATCATTTCTGGCACAGATGATAACTTCTCAAGTTGTTGATTTTTCCAATTAGACACCTGCCCGTGTCGGAGTGTCAAGGTAGCAAGTTTCGTTTTGTATCCATCAAGTTTTAACCCAGCTTCAATCAACCGTTGTTCTTGAAGTCCTAAATCAATCTTTTTTGTTAGTGGCGTCTTGCCACATTCTTTCCCGTCAACGAATACCATTGCGCCGCTTGGGTAACTACTGACAACAAGTGTTGCCTGCTTCAAATTCGGCAATTGGTTGAGTTGAACATCTTCCCAATATGTTTTTTGCCTTCGCTTGAGGGTTAGAGAAGCGACTTGACTTTTGTAGCCAGCTAATTCTAATCCGACTTCAACCTTGCGTTGCGTATCTACCCCTAAGTTGATATTCTCTGTTAGTGGCGTTTTACCATACACTTTTCCGTCAACATATACTGTTGCACCGCTTGGATGACTACTGACAATAAGTTCTGCTGTCGTTGAAAGGACATTCGGGCGTTGTTGGACGTTAAACGTGCGATTAAGCAGAGATTTATTGCCCACATCGTCGCTGGCAACTATCCTGATATTAGTTTGACCTTCTGCAAGATTTAAAGGTAATTCAAAGCGAACAAGTTGGCGGGGGGATTGTCGTTCATCGTTTAGAAGACGACTTAATTTAGTTCTCCATCGTTCGAGTTCCTCATCGACTAAAGGAATCAAGGATATATCTCGTTCGTTTATCTTGACGCTCGCGACACCGATGTTATCTGCCGCTATTCCTGTTAGCCTAATCGGGCGATTATCAATGAAAAAGACTTGAGTAGTTGAGAAGCGCAACGATTCAGGTTCTTCAATGTAAATTTCTGGTTTTGTGATGTCCGCTGGCAAAATGGTCAGTGCAATATCTCCTGAGATATTGGATGAAACTCTCGGGGTTTGTAGTTTGTCATTATCAAATGACCACTCCTTCACTTTTCCAGTAACGTAGTTAGATGTCTCACTTACCGAAACGATTCCATTTCCGTCGACATCGGCGTTCCCTTTGAGTGCATCTAACAAAAAATAGGTAAAAACTCCATGTCCTTTTTCCGGATATTCCCATGTGATTTCATTATTTTTACAAGACGACAGAATGACACGTCCTTCAGCTTCGCTGAAAATATAGTCAAATGCATCCTTGCTCATTTTTCCGCTAACAGCCTTGTTATCGAGTCGAACTCCACTATGGCAGGCGTCGAAAAACAACACCTGCGCTTTTGCTTTTGACTTTTTCAGCGGCTTCATAAATCGTTCCATTGAGATTGCCGTATCGGAAAGTAGATCGATATTAGCAGTCGAAGGTATGAAATAGCTTACTCCATCTTCCTCAATGCCATGCCCTGAGAAAAAGATGAATACAGTGTCTTTTTCATCGGCACCGGATTCAATGAATTTGAGTGCAAGTAAGATGTTGTCACGAGTCGGTTTTATTTCGCTTGTGTCTGTTATTAGCTTAACTTTGTTCTTCTCAAATCCACCGATTTCACTGTCTGTTAAAAGAGCATGGACAGCATCAGCATCAGCAACGGCGAATTGTAAATCATTTATTTGTTTGTCTTCGTAGTTGTTGACACCGATAATTACAGCCCACTTGTCTCCGCCATCTGCATTACGATAACGCTCTTTAACTTTTATTCCTCTCTGCGCAATACTGCTATATACTGTAACCCCCAAAATAGAAAGAACGATAGCAATCTTCATAATCTTCATCATAGGCGATAGTCTCCCTTTCAAACAAGTAGTGTCAAGTTTTGTCATTTTTAGCTCACATAGTAAAAATGATACTATATATCAACTGTAAAATCAAGTATAAAATACTATTTATCTGCTATCGCTTTTGGTTTTGTTTTTCCTCTATCATTACTAATGAGGATGAAACATGACTAATTTGCGGAATTTGTTTGGAGAAAGAATTCGAGAGTTGCGCAAAGCTAAAAAGTTATCGCAACAGGCATTGGCGAGAAAGGCGAGTTTGCACTATACTTACATTGGTGCGGTGGAGCGCGGGGAAATAAATATTTCGTTTGATAACATTGTTAGAATTGCTGATGCTCTTGGAATCAGTCTCGAAAAACTTTTCACCTTCCCGAAAATTGACCAACCCACCACTGAAATCGAACGTTTGCATGCGGAAATAACGGCGTTGCTTGAGGGCAAATGCCATAATAAGTTAAGGCTGTCTTTGCGAGTGCTGAAGGCTATTTTTGAGGAGGATTTGCGCAAAGGCTGACATGGAATGAATTGTGTCAGCCTTTTCCGTTTGTAAATGATGTTAGAATATTGTATAATGCACTACTGTAAACTTAACACCGGGACTACTTCTACCCCTCAAGTTTACGGAAACGAGGAGGATGTTATCCTTTACACCCGTTACCCGGTTTTTCAGTCAAGATTCATCAAAAACTTGGCTTCTACACAACATGAGGAGTAAAAATATGCAATCAATAATCCCCAACAGATATTTTTTTGATTTTAGTTTTCAAGCACCGAAGAGAGTGTCATTGATTCAGATAGACGGAAACCTTGATGAATGGGGCGAACACAATTTAGTTTTTGACCTGATGCACCTGAGAAACACCAAGCCATTTGCGGACGTGTACTTCTCCTGGGACGACGACAACCTCTACATCGGATTGAATGTGACCGGAAAAAAGAAGCCGGTGGATGTGGATACTACGAGCTTCTGGCGGAAAGACTGTTTGGAGGTATGGATTGACTGCCGAAACGACAAAACTCAGCGCAGATACACCGAGCACTGTCACCAATTCTTCTTCCTCCCCAAAGGACGCAAGGCGAACAAAGAACTCGCAACCGCCGGGGAGTGCAAACAACCGGGCAGCCCGGTACAGGAAACAATATTTGACCACGAGGAAATAGAGGTAGCCTCCGTCATTGGGCGAGGGGAATACTCTCTTGAAGCTCGGATACCTAAAAGCGTCATCCCCACCTACAATCCCACCGAACATCCCGTCATCGGGTTTAACTATCACCTGAACGATGTGGACAAACGGGCGCAATGGTGGAGTTGCGGCACGGATTTCCCACGACATATTGACCCAAGTACATGGGGGGCTGTTGAGTTGATAGAAGGGCTGGAAAACTACGGGACTGAGGAAGGGGATAAATCCAATGGAGGTGAATAACATGGAAACAATTTCCATTACCGATGCAAAGAGAACTCTGCTGGAAATCGCAAGAAACGTTGCGGATACAGGCGAAAATACCATTCTTACCAAGAGAGGCAAGCCTTATGTCGTTCTCATGAGCGCAATAGAGTATGAAAGTATCATGGAGACATTGGAAATACTCCAGGATGATGACGCATTGAAGGATATTCAGGAGAGCGAAAAAGATATTGAAGTTGGAGACTGGATTACGTTAGAGGAGTTGGAACATGAGCTATCAAGTGAGAGTGCCTAAGAAGGTAGAAAGGGAGGTAGCTAAATTGCCCAAGAGCATTCGAGCACAGGTTATCAATGCCTTAAAGAAGTTAGCGGAAAATCCACGTTTAGGCGCACCTTTGAAATGGCAACTCAAGGGATACCGGTCATATCACATAGGACGGGCTTATCGGATAGTGTACCGAATAGACGACACTCAAAAAGTTATTTGGATAAACAGGATAAGACATAGAAGGCATGTCTATAATAGGTTTTGACTGAAGAAAATCAAATGTGTGAATTTGCGTTTTTGTGGCATTCAGAAAGAGACGCGCAGAAAAATGAAAAAATTTCTTGACAATTACGAAGGTTTTCGTGTATAATTTACGTGGCTTTTCGTACGAAGCCTGTCGTACATTGTTGAATTTGTGGTATATATTGGAGGAGGATAAATGTATGACAAGACAAAACACGCCCCGTCCGACGGATGCAGAGTTGGCGATTTTGCGTGTGCTTTGGCAACGAGGTCCCAGCACAGTTCGTCAGGTTCAGGAAACTCTAAGCAGCGACCGCGGTTATACCACCGTTTTGAAACTGATGCAAATTATGACCAACAAGGGGTTAGTCCACCGAGATGAATCGCAACGGGCGCACATTTATCAGCCCGTCTTTGCCGAAGAGGAGACCCAGCAACGGCTGGTGGATGACCTAATCGAACGTGCTTTCGGAGGGGCGACGACGAACTTGGTTATGCAAGCCCTTTCTGCCAAGAAGGCGTCGGCTGAAGAATTAGCTCAAATCAGGCAATTGCTTGATGAGTTTGAGGGAGATACCGAATGATAGGATTTGAACGCGCACTCTCACACCCGTTTGCGTACGCTCTGGGATGGGCGTTGCTTCATTTCATCTGGCAAGGAGCGGTCGTCGCAGGCTTGTTAGCCGGAACACTATTTGTGTTGGAAGGGTACACAGCCAGTTTTCGCTACAGTGCCGCTTTGGGGGCAGTATTGCTTATGCCTGTTTTACTGGTTGCCACGACATGGAGGATATGGGCGTCGTCACAGGAGATGGCGGTTTACACACCTCCGGTTTCGCATACGATGTCCGCTGAACCGTGTTCACAGCCGTCCGTGTGGGAACAACCCTCCAGGTGGAAGCTACCTCCTGACCAATGGAAGTGGTCTTCTGACCACAATAATCGGTTTGAGTCTCTCCTACCGTGGTTTGTATCCGTCTGGCTGGTTGTCGTTCTGGCTTTGTCCCTGCGGCTTGTGTTTGGATGGATGCGCGCACAACACCTCAAGCGGCAAGGAATCGCTCCCGTCATAGCACACTGGCAAGAACGATTGGCATATCTGTCTGGGGGAATGAAGGTCAAGCGACCGGTACTTTTGTTGGAATCCACCTTGCTCCAGGTTCCCACAGTCATCGGCTGGTTGTGTCCTGGAATTTTCCTGCCAACCAGTTCCCTCACCGGTCTGACACCGCGTCAGTTGGAAGCGATTCTTGCTCATGAGTTAGCGCATATCCAGCGTTGCGATTACCTGTTTAACCTGCTACAGACAATAGTTGAGACCTCACTGTTTTATCACCCGGCGGTATGGTGGATTTCAAATCGTGTTCGTGTTGAACGTGAGCACTGTTGTGACGACTTCGCCGTGCAAGTTTGCGGTGACGCGTTGACCTACGCCCGTGCCCTGACCGAGTTGGAGCAGTTGCGCAACGTCCCACCACAGTTGGCAATGGCTGTGAGCGGTGGTTCCCTGCTGCATCGCATTCGTCGCCTCATCAATGCACCCGCAACACAACCTGTTTGTCCTGCTTGGCTGGTGGCGGGCACCTTTGTCATTATCACCATTTTCATCGTGGAAATGACTGCACACCTCTCAGGAGTGTTGATGAGGGCACTGCGTGATAAATGTGAATAGATGCGTCGCCAAATTTTATTTGACGACTTAGATTTGGGGAGGATTATTACTATGTAGCGGAGGCTCTCTGTCCCTCCACGATAGTTGACAATGAGAGGGAGTGGCACCGCTACGAACCCGTCAATTTTAGGTAATTTTCAGTATTAAAGTTTACATTCCGGGTAGCATCGGTCGCTGACCGAAAAAATTGGAAATTCTCAAGAAAATTTGACCTGCTTTTAAATTCTCTTGTATCTAATATATCAGAAATAGTCATCGCGGTGACAAAATATGGACGAAATTCTGGTAAAAAAGACGTTAAGCGGCGACAAGACTGCTTTCAACCAACTCGTAGCAAAGTATCAAACGCAAGTCTACGGGCTTGCTTTCAATATGTCACGAAATTTTTCAGACGCCGAAGATTTGGCGCAAGAAGCATTCCTTCGCGCTTATCTTTCGTTGCATCAACTTCGTGAGCCTGCGAAATTCGGCAACTGGCTATACAGAATTACACAGAATGTTTGTCGCCGATGGTTACAAAAAAAGATGAACCACGAAGAAATGACTGAACGAGTCAAAATGAATGAAATGGATAGGCGCGTTCCTATGCCTGATGAGCTAACCGAGGCAAGGGAACTACAAGAGGGTGTGCGCAGTGCCATCGACGAGTTGCCTGAACAGGAGCGTTTAGTTGTTACACTTTACTACATGGACGGGCTAACGCAACATGATATTGCTGATTTTGTGGGCGTTTCCGAAAGCACAGTAAAGCGCCGCTTGCGTTCATCAAGGAATAAACTCAAAGGAGAGTTGTTGACCATGGTACAAGAGAATTTGCAAAAACAGGATTTAACGTCGGAGTTTACTGATAAAGTCGCCTTCAGGATTGAGAACCTGGAAGAGGTTCCAGATGTCACCTACGACGACATCGGTGGATTGGATAAACAGATAGAGAAAGTCCGAGAGGCGATAGAAAACCCCTATCTTTATCCAGATGAATACAAGGAATCTAGACTTACTCCACCCAAGGGGATTCTACTCTATGGACCGCCCGGGTGCGGAAAAACGATGATTGCGAAAGCTGTCGCCAACAACTTAGCCGAAATAACCCGCCAGACGACGGGCAGAGAAGATATCGAGAGCTACTTCCTCAACGTAAAAGGGACAGAGTTGCTCAATAAGGATGTAGATGAAACGAAACGGAGAATCAGAGAAGTCTTTGAAAGAGCGAATGAGAAAGCCAGCGAAGGTGTGCCGGTCATCATCTTCTTCGACGAAATGGATACTATACTCAAAACGAGGGGGTTGGGTATTTCCTCTGATATGGAATCCACGCTCGTCGGTCAGTTCCTTGTCGAAATTGATGGGATGGTTGACCCGCGCCGATTCATAATCATCGGTGCCAGCAACCGACAGGAGTTGTTGGACCCGGCGATACTGCGTCCCGGACGACTTGATAAAAAAATCCAGATTAATAGACCGGACAAAAGAAACGCCGAAGACATCTTCAAGAAATACTTGACCGAAGAATTACCCATAGCTCAGTCCGAAATTGATTCTGCCAGCGGAGATAAGACTGAAGCGGTGAAAAGTATGATTGAGCGCGCTGTTGAGGAGATGTACGCGGAAGAGGATGAAAAAAAGTTCCCCGAGGTTGCTAATGGACGCGGTGGAACGCCCCTCATTTACTTCAAAGACTTCGCCAGCGGAGCAATGATAAGAAATGTAGTCTTCCGGGCGAAAGCATCAGCTCTCAAGCGGTTCACAAGTGGCGGTGAAAAGGGAATTACTTACGCTGACCTTTCTGATGCAATCCGCGCAGAATACACCAGAATATCTGAAGAGAGATTGGGAGCTTGCGACCTAATACCAATTTAAAAATTTAATGAAAGATGTTTTTTGATAGGCGATTAAGTTTGCAGTGGGTGCGTGGAGGTACCGAAGTTCATCTTGGACTGCTTAGAAGTCAAATAATTGAGCAAGCATCATTAAAACATCTTTTTTAGATTCTATATCCAAATTTGATTTTATTGCTGAAAGTTTTTGTTCTCTGTTCTCTACAATAGAATTTAGCAATTTTTTGCCAGGCATAAAAAAATTAGTAATGTAGAGCAATGTTTGACAAATTTGTTTATAAGTAAGATGCGGGTATATCTCTTCAACTATTTCTTTGATTGAGTAATCAGCTTGAAGAAGTTCAATGATGATGTAAACAGGTATTCGGGTTCCATAGATTACCGGCGTGCCACCCATAATTTGTGGATTAACTTGTATGGGAATATCTTTGTCCGGGATAGTTGTTGCAAGAATCTGCATAAAACGAGCCCCGCGATGGGCATCGCTATCAAGCTGAGTTTCTGATGTTATGTCCGTCGGATTCATCCATTTGCACCTTCTTTTCTGTCGAAATTGTAACATAGGTTTTTAGGAAAGGCAATAGAAATGATATTGCAAGGAGTAAATTATGAATGCAGAGGACATCCACGCCACATATAAACTTTTAGCGCACCAGTCACCGTTGGAGCTTCGTGCATTAAAGGTTCATGCAAATGGACGTACCGCTTGCATCCGAAATTGCTTAATTCACTCGTCAGAACAGCTTGTGAAAGTTTGTGGCGAATACGACGGCGTTGCGAATCTCTACGTTGGCTTGCGTGAAAGACGTATTAGGTTCGCGCCGCAACATGGTTCAAGCGCGAAAAAGCAGGACATCGCCGCTGTGACAACTTTGGTGATTGATATTGACCCGGTTCGTCCAGGAGGTTTGGAAAAACAAGCAACTACAGAAGCAGAACTCAATGCGGCGATTGCCGAAGCCCAGTATCAACGTGACTTAATCGCCAAACGTGGGTGTGTGCCTCCGCTATTGGCGATGAGCGGTAATGGATGCCAATTATGGTTTGTTATCCCGCGCTATGAACTGCCGGATTCGGGTTGGTATGCTATCCGCAAAAACCCCAAAACTGGCGAGGAATTCCTGACGCACACGTTTGAAAGTCGATTGAAAATCTTTGAGGAGGAAGTGCGTAGTTCGCTATCGAAAGAAGGGCAAGGAAGAGTCAAGGTTGATTCAATTTACGATTTGCCGAGGATTATCAAGGTAATCGGCACAACGAGCGTCAAGGGAGATGCGACCAAATATCCTGACCGCCCACATCGGGTGAGCAGATGGTTGGATACGCCGAGACGCCAAGAAGATTCGAGACTGTTGGCTTATTTGTTAGAACTCCCAGTCCAGGCTGAAACTTTAAATTTTAGGGAAAACCAGAGGCTCCCGCAGATTTTTCTTGATGCGTTGGCATCAGACTCTAATCTTCGACGACTTTGGGAAAATCCGCCGAAACATGGCGATAAATCCGCACGAGATTGGGCAATCGGCTTGGCTTGCCTTAAACACGGCATCCACGAGCCTCAGATGCTTTTCGGTATCCTCTCTCAAAAACCGCACGGTAAATACCAGCGTGATGGCTATGTGCCTTATCTTCACATGACAGTCTCGAATCTGCTTGCAACTTTATCGCAGCAGGATGGAGCGTCATCCCAACTCCAGATGGAATTGGGAGAAAAAATGGATAAGCAGTTGACCAAATCGGAAAAGCTAAGATGCTTCATGTTTCTGTTTCGGGGACGCGTTGATGTGTTCGCTAAACGATGGGAGAAGAGGGATGGCTCGAAAAGCGGCTATAGCCCCGCTTGCAGCAATGAATGGGTTCGAGGTATTTGCAAAAAAGGAACCGGCCAAAAATGTGATAAGTGTGATAAGCGCGAGTTTATTCCGTTTGAAACGTGATTTTGAAGTTATCACTTTTACGGGCGGCTTGAGTGCGCGGAAGCGGAAGGAGGTAGAAAAGCAGATTCATTCGGGACACTTTCAAATCCTCATTGCTACCGGGCAATTGATAGGCGAAGGAACCGATTTTCCTAATCTGGACTGTCTGTTTTTAGTATACCCATTTTCTTTTGAAGGAAAACTCATTCAATACATCGGAAGGATTGAACACGGAGAACCCCAATCAACCGGCCGGGGGCGGCTCATCTTCGATTATCGAGATAACAAGGTGCCCGTCCTTGAAAAGCAGTTTAAGAATCGAAATCGGTACTATAAGAAGTTGCCCGATTCAATTATTTTAGAGGATTGACAGTAAGACTCGCTATAAAATCCAAACTCTTGAATTGTTTTTCCAATTGAAAAGTGATAAAAGCAGAAAGAACGCTGTTTAGCTCACGCTTGACCGGGCGGGTGGCACCGAAACGCAAAATAAGTGGCAAGTCAACTGTTTGCAGTTTTCTCATCAGCTTGCCAGTTCCCGCAGAAATGGATATTGCTGATGCGTCCCTGTAGAAACAGTCCTTACACAGCATCCCGCCCAACGGTGGACTAAAACGAAGTTGTTTTTCGTCAAGTTCCCCTCCGCATGCGACGCATCGGTATAACTGTGGCTTGAATCCTGTCAATGCAAGCAACTGTAACTCAAAAGCGTGAACGAGCAACTCAACGTCGGTTATCTCCTTCATGACTGAGAGGGTTTTAAGCGTCAGTTGAAAAACCGTTTCGTTTGCTTTCCCTTCCGCTTCGGTAACGTCAATCAACTCAGCTATGTAGGAAGAGTAAGCTGTTTTGGTTAAATCATCCTTCAGCGCGTTGAACGGCTCCGATACATCGAAAGAGTTGATAATCTGCAAGTCTTTGTTTGGACGCTCAAAGAATACCAAATCTCCGTAGTTTAACAGCTCTAAGCTGCCCCCAAATGGGCTTTTTGGCCTTTTGACTCGCCTGGCAACCGCCCGCACTTTGCCAAAAGAGAGGGTGAAGAAGGTTATGATTTTGTCGAGTTCTCCCAAAGACTGAGAACGAATAACAATGGCTTCGGTTTTCTGAACTGGCATCTTGACCTCTAAGATAGTATGTTCTTTGTCAGCGGGTAAAAAAATAGCGCATTCATCCCGCCAACATCAGAACAGCAGGTTTCTGCGCGTTTTTATAATGGGCATCAAAGCCGGATGGTTTTGTAAGGTAGGAGATCGGGGCGAGAGGATTCGAACCTCCGACCTCTTGCTCCCGAAGCAAGCGCGCTAACCGGGCTGCGCTACGCCCCGATAAGAATATAATTATACCATAAGAAAGGATTTATTTCAAACAAAAATTAACAATCTACAACAATTTTTATCTCCTAACCCAGTAACGTCCGGTTAAAAAATTGCATCTGTCGTAAGTAATCAAGAAGAA